>NZ_JBEXUX010000111.1:0-23120 GCF_040629175.1 Embleya sp. NPDC005971
TTTGTGGAGGAGCCCGCGACGGAACAAAAAAGTGGTGCCTCGCGAGCCGGCGCCGAAGGCGCCCAACAAGAAGCAACGCTGCATCGCCGAAAGCCGCCCACTCCGCTCGCTCCGCCCGCGACCCCGGCCCGGGTGTCGGGTTCGGCTCCCGTTTGGGGTCCACTGGCTCGCTGCGCTCGCGATCTCGCCCGGGCGCCAGGCTCGGTTCGCGTCTCGGGCGCAGCCGCTCGCTCCGCCCCGGTCCGGGTCGCGACTCCGCTCCGTCGGCTCGCTCCCCTCACAACCTGGCCAGGCTCATCCGCCCGCCGCCCGCCGCGACGCAGCTCGGCCTGCTCGCCTCACACAGCGCGTCGGACCCACCAGCTAGCCGCCCTCACAACCCCCCCGGCCTCCTGACCGGCGTGTCCCCGCCCATTCACCACACCCCAACCAACCCCACATCCGTCGTCTCAATCGCTACCCGCCGCTCCCACCCGCGCCAGCCTCACCCGCGCCGCTTTCACCCGCGCCGCTTTCACCTGCGCCGACCCCGCCCGCGCCGCCTTCACCCACACCACTCCCACCCGCCCCCAACAACACGCCCAACAGCGCAACCGCCGCCCGCTTGTCCAGTGGGTGGTTGCCGTTTCCGCATTTGGGTGATTGCACGCAACTCGGACAGCCGTGTTCGCATTCGCAGGAGGCGATCGCGTCGCGGGTCGCGGTCAGCCAGGCGGTGGCGGTGATGTAGGCGCGCTCGGCGAAGCCCGCGCCGCCGGGGTGGCCGTCGTAGACGAACACGGTCGGCAGGCCGGTGTCGGGGTGCAGCGACGTGGACACCCCGCCGATGTCCCAGCGGTCGCACGTCGCGAACAGCGGCAGCAGGCCGATCGAGGCGTGTTCGGCCGCGTGTGCCGCGCCCGGCAGGTCGGTCGGCTCGATGCCCGCCGCCGCGACCTGGTCGGGCGTCACCGTCCACCACACCGCGCGGGTGCGCAGGCTGCGCTCGGGCAGGTCGAGTTTGTGCTCGCCCAGCACCTCGCCGGTGACGATCCGTTTGCGTTGGAAGGAGACCACCCGGCTGGTGACCTCGACCGAGCCGAAGTGCAGCCGGGCCGCGCCCCACTCCTGGGTGCGCACCGTCTCCAGGACCCGGATCTCGGTGACCTCACGCGCACTGGTGGTCCAGTCCGGGGCCGCCGCGCGCACCAGCGCCACGCCCTCGCCGAGGTCGAGTTCGCGGACCAGGAAGGTGTCGCCCTGATGCAGGTGCACCGCGCCGGGATGGACCGCGGAGTGCGCCGCGGGCGCGTCGACCGTGCCCAGCAGGCGCCCGGTGTCCTGTTCGACGACCCGCACCGCCGGCCCGCCCGCGCCGCGGATGTCGGTCAGGTCGGTGGCCCGCTCCCGGCTGGTCCAGTACCAGCCGGTGGACCGCCGACGCAGCAACCCGCGCCGTTCCAGACCCGGCAGCAGTTCGGCGGCCACCGGCCCGAACAGCTCCAGGTCCTCCTCGGTGAGCGCGAACTCGGCCGCGGCCGCGCACAGGTGCGGGGCCAGTACGTACGGGTTGTCCGGATCCAGCACGGTCGCCTCGACCGGGCGGTCGAACAGGGCCTCGGGGTGGTGCACCAGGAAGGTGTCCAGCGGATCGTCCCGCGCGATCAGCACGGCCAGCGCCTCCTGCCCGGCCCGCC
This sequence comes from Embleya sp. NPDC005971, assembly GCF_040629175.1. Lineage (NCBI taxonomy): Bacteria > Bacillati > Actinomycetota > Actinomycetes > Kitasatosporales > Streptomycetaceae > Embleya > Embleya sp. NPDC005971. The sequence goes on from NZ_JBEXUX010000111.1 coordinate 1,677, forward strand.
CCGCGCGGCCGGCCTGCTGCCACAACGACGCCCGGGTGCCGGGATAGCCCGCGATCAGCACCGCGTCCAGGCCGGAGATGTCCACCCCGAGTTCGAGCGCGGTGGTCGCGGCCACCCCGAGCAGGCTGCCGTCGTGCAGCGCGCGCTCGATCGCCCGCCGCTCCTGCGGCAGATAGCCCGCGCGATAGGTGGCCACCCGATCGGCCAACGACTCGTCCACCCGGGCCAGGTGATCGCGCGCGATCACCCGCACCACCTCGGCGCCGCGTCGCGAGCGCACGAAGGCGACCGTGCGTACGCCGTCGAGGACCAGATCGGTGAGCAGATCGGCGGTTTCCGAGGTCGCGGTACGCCGGACGGGCGCTCCGTGTTCACCCTCATGGCCGGTCAGTGGCGGCTCCCACAGGGCGAACACCAGTTCGCCGTGCGGCGAGCCGTCCTCGGTCACCTCGACCACGGGCGTGCCGATCAGCCGTTCGGCGGCAAGCGCCGGATCGGACACGGTGGCCGACGCCAGCACGAACACCGGATCGGATCCGTACCGGCGACACACCCGGCGCAGCCGGCGGATCAACTGGGCCACATGCGAGCCGAAAACGCCGCGATAGGTGTGGCATTCGTCGATCACCACGTAGCGCAGCGAGCGCAGGAACGCCGCCCACGAACGGTGTCCGGGCAGCAACGCGCGGTGCAACATGTCCGGATTCGTCAGGACGTAGGACGCGTGCGAACGGACCCACTGCCGGACCTCGACGGGGGTGTCGCCGTCGTAGGTGGCGACCCGGACACACCCGAGCGCGGGGCTCGCCGACCGCAACTCCTCGACGGCGCGCGCCTGATCCGAGGCCAGCGCTTTCGTCGGAGAGAGGTAGAGTGCGGTCGCACCGCGCCCGCTGGGCGCGGACGCGCCCTCGACCAGGGTCGTGAGGACCGGCAACAGATAGGCGAGGGACTTGCCCGAGGCGGTGCCGGTGGCGATCACGACCGAGCGGCCCCGTGCCGCAACAGAGGCGGCGCGGGCCTGATGCTCCCACGGCAGTTCGATACCCGCGGTGCGAAACGCGTCGCCGACTTCCGGCCGAACCCAATCGGGCCAGGCCGCGGTAACACCTTCGCGAGCGGGTATGCGCCGGACGTGCGTCACTCGATCGGGTCGATCCCGACCCGCCATAAGGCGGCCGAGAAGACCTTCCGGGGGGCGTGTTCTGGGCTGCATCGGGCACCAGTGTTACATCCAATGTCGCGGGATTCATCGTCCCCTAGTGCCCATAAGTGGTTGAATGCCTTGGCGGCTGCCGATCCATGGGGGGCGACCGCTCAAGAGCAAGGTGCTGGAGGATCCGTGGACTTGTCCCTGTCGACCCGAACCGAGGGCGGTCGTACGATCGTCGAGGTGGGCGGCGAGATCGATGTATACACCGCACCCAAGCTGCGCGAGCAACTGGTGGAACTCGTCAACGAAGGCCAGTTCCACCTGATCGTCGACATGGAAGCCGTCGACTTCCTGGACTCGACCGGGCTCGGCGTGCTGGTGGGTGGCCTGAAGCGGGTGCGTGCCCACGAAGGGTCGCTGCAGTTGGTGTGCACTCAGGAGCGCATCCTGAAGATCTTCCGCATCACCGGCCTGACCAAGGTCTTTCCGATTCATCCGTCGGTGGCCGTGGCCATCGCCTCGTCCGACTGACCGACGTACGTCCTGACCGGACGCACACCGCACCCGCGCCGGCCCGGGCGGGTGCTCGCACGGCTGGGGGAACCATGGCCATCGTCGAGCTGCGCTTCAGCGCGCTGCCCGAACACGTCCGCACGGCGCGGCTCGTCGCCGCCGCCGTGGCGCGGCGAGCGGGGGTTGCTGAGACGGTGCTCGACGAGGTGCGCCTCGCCGTCGGCGAGGCGTGTTCCCGCGCCGTCGGGATGCACCAGGACCGGGTGGACGACGACCGCCCGGTCACGGTCACCCTGGACGACGGCAACGGCCGCTTCAGTATCGAGGTCAACGACGGCGTGCCGCAGCCGACGCTGACCGAGGAGGGCCTCGCGGAGGGCGCCGGGCTGGTGCCGGACCTGTCCGCGAACGGCTCCGGCCTGGACCTGATCGAGAACGAGATGGGCCTCGCCGTGATCCTGGGCCTGGTCGACGATCTCGACGTGCGGGCCGGCGCCGAGGGCGGCGTGATCCGCATGTCGTGGCCCTCCGGCGCGAAGTCCGCCGAGACCGTGGGCTGACCGGCCCCACCCGTACGACCCTCATCGCCCCCGGGATGCCCGGGGGCGATTTCGGCGTTCCCGTGTATCCCATTTTCCGGGTCGTAAAACCTGATTCCGGGTCGATGCGCCGATTTTGGGAATCACGCCCGGATTTCATCGGTAATTTGATCTGATCATGGCGATTCCCATGGTCTGATCTTGATCATTTGCATACACTCCTTTCGCATTGAGAAGTCCCGATCTGAAAGTGCTCCTAGCCAAGGAGGACGAATGTCCGGGATCCACCCCTCCGAACTCACCACCGCCGCGGACGTCTCCGTCTCCGGCGGCAACCTCACCTATGTAGTCATCGTCGCGGTGATCGCCCTCGGTGCCCTGGGCGTCGCCGCCGGACTCGTGCGTCAAGTGCTCGCCGCCGACGAGGGCACCGATTCCATGCGCCGGATCGCCGGTGCGATCCAAGAGGGCGCGGCGGCCTACCTCGCCCGTCAGTTCCGCACCCTCGCGGTGTTCGCGGTGGGCGTCTTCTTCCTGCTCATGTTGTTGCCCGCGGACGACTGGAACGAGCGGATCGGCCGCTCGATCTTCTTCCTGGTGGGCGCGGTCTTCTCGGCCGTCACCGGATACGTGGGCATGTGGCTCGCGGTGCGCAGCAACGTGCGCGTCGCGGCCGCCGCCCGATCCGGCAACGCCGGCCGGGACGCGGCGATGCGGATCGCCTTCCGCACCGGCGGCGTCGCGGGCATGTTCACCGTCGGCCTGGGCCTGTTCGGCGCCGCGCTCGTGGTGATCCTCTACCGCGAGGACGCTCCCAAGGTGCTCGAGGGCTTCGGCTTCGGCGCCGCGCTGCTCGCGATGTTCATGCGCGTGGGCGGCGGCATCTTCACCAAGGCCGCCGACGTCGGCGCCGACCTGGTCGGCAAGGTCGAACAGGGCATCCCCGAGGACGACCCGCGCAACGCCGCGACGATCGCCGACAACGTCGGCGACAACGTGGGCGACTGCGCGGGCATGGCCGCGGACCTGTTCGAGTCGTACGCGGTCACCCTGGTCGCCGCGCTGATCCTGGGCAAGGCCGCCTTCGGTGACGCGGGCCTGGTCTTCCCGCTGATCGTGCCCGCGATCGGCGTGCTGACCGCGATCGTGGGCATCTACACGGTCGCCCCCCGAGCGGGCGACCGCAGCGGCATGACCGCGATCAACCGGGGCTTCTTCGTCTCGGCGGTCATCTCGCTCGTCCTGGTCGCGGGCGCCGCGTTCCTGTACCTGCCGAGCAAGTTCTCGGAGCTGGACGGGCTGGCCGACCAGGAGATCCTCAAGCACGACGCCGACCCGCGGGTGTTCGCGTTGCTGGCGGTGCTGATCGGCATCGTGCTCGCGGCGGTCATCCAACAGTTGACCGGCTACTTCACCGAGACCAGCCGGCGACCGGTGCGCGATGTCACCAAGACCTCGCTGACCGGCCCGGCCACGGTGATCCTGTCCGGCATCGCGCTCGGCCTGGAGTCCGCGGTCTACGCCGCGGTGCTGATCTCGGTGGCGGTGCTGGGCGCGTACCTGCTCGGCGCGGGGATCATCATGCTCGCGCTGTTCGCGGTCGCGCTCGCGGGCACCGGCCTGTTGACCACGGTCGGTGTGATCGTGGCCATGGACACCTTCGGGCCGGTCTCCGACAACGCGCAGGGCATCGCCGAGATGTCCGGCGACGTCGAGGGCGAGGGCGCCCAGGTGCTCACCGAGCTGGACGCGGTGGGCAACACCACCAAGGCGATCACCAAGGGCATCGCCATCGCGACCGCCGTGCTCGCGGCGACCGCGCTGTACGGGTCCTATCGCGACGCGGTGCGTACGGCGGTGGACGAGGCCGGCGGGCTCGCGGACGCCTCCAAGCTCACCTCGTTCGCGTTCGCCACCGACGTCACCCAGCCGAACAACCTGGTCGGGCTGATCCTGGGCGCGGCCGTGGTGTTCCTGTTCAGCGGCCTGGCGATCAACGCGGTCTCCCGGGCGGCGGGCGCGGTGGTGTTCGAGGTGCGCAACCAGTTCCGGACCCGTCCCGGGATCATGGACGGCACCGAACTGCCCGAGTACGGCCGGGTGGTGGACATCTGCACCCGCGACTCGCTGCGTGAGCTGGCCACTCCCGGACTGCTCGCGGTGATGGCCCCGATCGCGGTCGGGTTCACCCTGGGCATCGGCCCGCTCGCGGCGTTCCTCGCCGGTGCGATCGGCACCGGCACGCTGATGGCGGTGTTCCTGGCCAACTCCGGCGGCGCCTGGGACAACGCCAAGAAGATGGTCGAGGACGGCAGCTACGGCGGCAAGGGCTCCGCCGCGCACGAGGCGACCATCATCGGCGACACGGTCGGCGACCCGTTCAAGGACACCGCCGGACCGGCGATCAACCCGCTGCTCAAGGTGATGAACCTGGTGTCGCTGCTGATCGCGCCGGCCGTGGTCAAGCTCAGCATCGGCGCGGACGAGAACGGTGCGCTGCGCGCCCTGGCGGCGGCCTTCTCGGTCGTGGTGATCGTGGGCGCGGTCTGGTACAGCAAGCGCAAGTCGGTGGTCGTCGGCGAGGACGACGGCGACGGCGACCACAAGGAACAGGTGACCAAGGCGGCCGCCTGATTCGATCCGAGGTACGTACGGGCGCGGAACCGGAGAAATCGGTACCGCGCCCGTGCCACGCCCGGGGAGCGTGTTTGGCCGAACACCTTTGCGCTGTGCGAGTCTGCGTCCGGCTCCGAGCAAAGGTGGAAAGCGTGTCGAGGAAGTTCCTGGTGGTCTCCGCGCTGGTCCTGGCATCGGCCTTGACCGCGTGTGGCGGCGGCGACGACAAGAACGACGAGAACAAGAAGAAGCAGGCCGAACTGCGGGCCTGGGCCGCGAAGGTCTGCGCGGTGGAGGTGACGGCGCGGATCGACGAGGCCCGGGCGGCGCTGGCCGACGTGGCCACGGTGATCCCCAACGAGCAGCCCGCGACCCTGCGCACCCGGCTGGCCGCCGACATCTCCCGGCTCGCCGACGCGGACAACGCGCTCGCCGACGCGCTCGACAAGGCGGGCATACCCGCGGTCTCGGACGGCGCCGCGCTGCACACGTCGGTGGTCGCGGAACTGCGCAACACGGCCAAGGGCTGGGCCGGGATCCAGACCAAGGTGGCGGGCCTGGCCACCGAGCAACAGAACGTGTTCGCCGACGGGCTGCGCTCGCTGAACCCGGAGATCGACGGGCTGCGCGTCTCCTCGCACACCGCCCTGGACAAGCTGCACCGCGGCGACGCGGGCAAGGCGCTCGCGGCGGTGCCCGGCTGTGCGGCGGGCAAGCCGGACGCGGTCCCGACCGCGCCGGTCCCCTCGGCGCCGGCGACGGGCGCCACGCCCACCACCGGCGCGTCGGGTGCCACGCCGCGTACGTCCGCCTCGGCGAGTGCCTCCTCGACCGCCTCCTCGACCGCCTCCACCGGGTCGAGCAGCCCGCCGCCGAGCGGCGGCGCGGAGTCCTCCTCGGCGTCGCCGACCGGCACGGCGTCGGCCGGCTGACCGCCGGGTCGGCGCGCACCAGGCAGGATGGTGCGCGTGACCATGAACGACACCTCCCAGGTGGCCCGACTGCGCGAGGCCCTGATCGCGGCCGGCTACACCGTCGACGGCTGCCTCGACGCCCTCGGCCCACAGGCGTACGCGGCGCTGTCGCGCGGCGAGACCGTGCCGGCGCTGCGTGCCCTGCGGGCGGACGCGGCGAGCCCGCTCGCGGTGCTGATCCGACTGTTCCTGCTGCAGACGTCGGCGCCCGAGGCACACGTACGGCGGGCCCTGCCGCTGGCCGAGGCGCTCGCGGGCGGGCTGCTGGTCCGCGACGGCGACCACGTCCGGCCGCTCGTGGACATCCGGCCCTACGGCGAGGCGGACACCGACTGGTGGGTGGTGTCCGACCTCGGCGCGGGCATCGGCGGGGTCAACGGCCCGGTCCGGGCGGACCACGTGCTGGGCATCGGCGGGGCGTCCACCACGCTCGCCGGGATCACCGTGCGCGAGCCGGTGGGTCGGGTGCTGGACCTGGGCACCGGGTGCGGTGTGCAGGCGCTGCACGCGTCGCGACACGCCGACTCGGTGCTGGCCACCGATGTCAACAAGCGGGCGCTCGACCTGACCCGGCTGACCATGGCGCTGTCCGGGGTGGGCAATGTCGGCCTGGCCGAGGGCAGCCTGTTCGAGCCGGTCGAGGGCGAGCGGTTCGACCTGATCGTGTCCAATCCGCCGTTCGTGATCACTCCGGTGGGCGAGCGGTACACCTACCGCGACGCGGGGCTGCCCGGCGACGAGGTGTGTCGGCTGCTGGTGGCGCAGGCGCCGACGTTCCTGGCCGACGGCGGCTACTGCCAACTGCTGGCCAACTGGCAGCACCTGCGTGGCCAGGACTGGCAGGACCGGCTGGCGGCCTGGCTCGCGCCGACCGGCTGCGACGCGTGGGTGGTCCAGCGCGACGTACAGGACCCGGCGCAGTACGCCGAGCTGTGGTTGCGCGATTCGGGTGACCATCACGGCACCGACTACGCCGAACGCTACGACGCGTGGTTGGCGGCGTTCGAGCGGGACGGCGTGGAGGGGATCGGATTCGGCTGGATCACGCTGCGGGCGTCCGGCTCCGACACGCCGAACGTGCGGATCGAGGACTGGCCGCACGCGATCGAACAACCGCTCGGTGCGGAGGTGCACGCCTGGTTCGGTCGGCAGGACCGGTTGGCCGGGACGGACGACGACGGCCTGCTCGACGTCGCCTTCCGGCTCGCCGACCACGTGGTCCAGGAGCAGACCGGCGCGCCGGGCGCCGAGGATCCCGAGACGGTCGTGTTGCGCCAGCGCCGCGGCATGTGCCGGGCGGACCGGGTGGACACCGTCGGCGCGGCGCTGGCCGGCGCCAGCGACGGGCAGCTTCCGGCCGGCGTCATCGTGGACGCGATCGCCCAACTGCTCGACGAGGACCCGGCCCGGTTGCGCGATGCCGTACCGGGCGAACTGCGCGGTTTGGTGGCCGACGGATTCCTGCTGTTCCCCGAGGTCGGGGAGCCCGCCGAGGAGCGGTCCGCCGGTACCGACTGAGCGCGGCTTGGGCCGGTGCACCGTGATCCGGGGCGGCACGCCTGTACAGTCGCAGGTGTTGTCCCCACGGAATGCTCCTTGCCGTTGCCAAGAAAATGTGTTGTATGGAGGCGGCGGCTTCCCGCTCGACCGCGAACCAATGGGGTCGGGAGGCGGGAACCGCGATGCGCGCGTTACCGTTCGAGGGGCGTGGGACCCGGCCGTCGGAGCGAATCGCCGGATCCGCGGGCGGTCCGATCGGACGGCGGCCTCGGGACGAGTCCGTGACGCAAGCCGAGCAGAACCGGTTTGACACACGGGGCCGATTTCCGGTCACGCTCCGCCACCCGGCAACCGCAATGTGAATACGAACCCCGGAGTACGGCCTTGCCCAACCGGGCACGGCCGCTGCCGACGACGATGGAGAGAGAAGCGAAGGTGTCCCCGAGCAGCGAGACCGCGCGCGACGGCCTGAGACTCGTCATTGTCGAGTCCCCGGCCAAGGCGAAAACGATCAAGGGCTATCTCGGCCCCGGTTACGTGGTCGAGGCGAGCGTGGGACACATCCGCGACCTGCCCAACGGCGCCGCCGAGGTACCGGCGGAGTACGCCGGCAAGCCGTGGGCCCGACTCGGTGTCGACGTCGACGCCGACTTCGAGCCGATCTACGTGGTCAACGCGGACAAGAAGTCCCAGGTCGCGAAGCTGAAGAAGCTCCTCAAGGACGCCGACGAACTCTTCCTCGCGACCGACGAGGACCGCGAGGGCGAGGCCATCGCGTGGCACCTCCTCGAAGTGCTCAAGCCCAAGGTGCCGGTGCACCGCATGGTGTTCCACGAGATCACCAAGGACGCGATCCGCACCGCGGTGAACAACCCGCGTGAGCTGAACCAGCGACTGGTCGACGCGCAGGAGACCCGCCGCATCCTCGACCGCCTCTACGGCTACGAGGTCTCGCCGGTCCTGTGGAAGAAGGTCGGTCCGCGCCTGTCGGCCGGCCGGGTGCAGTCGGTGGCCACCCGCCTGGTGGTCGAGCGCGAGCGGGAGCGCCGCGCGTTCACCTCCGCCTCGTACTGGGACCTGCTGGGCGTGTTCGGCACCGGCCGGGCGGGCGACCCCACCGACCCGAGCACGATGAACGCGCGCCTGGTCTCGCTGGACGGCAAGCGGGTCGCCTCCGGCCGCGACTTCGGCCCGGACGGCAAGCTCAAGAACGCCGGTGTGCTCCAGTTGGAGGAGGCCGGCGCCCGGGCGCTGAGCGCCGCGCTGGAATCCGCGTCGTTCACCGTGCGCGCCGTCGAGCGCAAGCCCTACCGCCGCTCCCCGTACGCCCCGTTCCGCACGACCACCCTCCAGCAGGAGGCCTCGCGCAAGCTCGGCTACGGCGCCAAGCGCACCATGCAGATCGCCCAGAAGCTGTACGAGAACGGCTTCATCACCTACATGCGTACCGACTCCACCACGCTGTCCGAGACGGCCGTCACGGCCGCCCGGGCGCAGGTGCGGGAGCTGTACGGCGCCGAGTACGTGCCGGACGCGCCACGTGTCTACGCGGGCAAGGTCAAGAACGCCCAGGAGGCGCACGAGGCGATCCGACCCTCGGGCGAGAGCTTCCGCACGCCGGCCGAGACCGGGCTCTCCGGCGACGAGTTCCGGCTGTACGAGCTGATCTGGATGCGCACCGTCGCGTCGCAGATGAAGGACGCGGTCGGCCAGTCGGTGACCGTGCGCATCGGCGGCCTCGCCCAGGGCGCGGACCTGCCCGGGCGCGACGCGGAGTTCACCGCGAGCGGCAAGATCATCACCTTCCACGGCTTCCTCAAGGCCTACGTGGAGGGCTCGGACGACCCGGACGCGGAGCTGGACGACCGCGAGCGGCGGCTGCCGATGGTCACCGAGGGCGACGCCCTCAGCGCCGACGAGCTCACCCCGGAGGGCCACGCGACCAAGCCGCCGGCCCGCTACACCGAGGCGTCGCTGATCAAGGAGCTGGAGGACCGGGAGATCGGTCGCCCGTCGACGTTCGCGTCGATCGTCGGCACCATCCTGGACCGCGGCTACACCTTCAAGAAGGGCACCGCGCTGGTGCCCTCCTTCCTCGCCTTCGCCGTGGTCGGCCTGCTGGAGGGCCACTTCGCCACGCTGGTCGACTACGACTTCACCGCGAAGATGGAGGACGACCTCGACCGGATCGCGCGCGGCGAGACCGAGGCCGTGCCGTGGCTGCGCAGGTTCTACTTCGGCGACGAGAGCCGGCCGGACGAGGACCACCTCGGCGGCCTCAAGGCCCTGGTCACCGACCTCAGCTCGATCGACGCCCGCGAGGTCAACTCGTTCCCGGTCGGCGAGGGCATCGTGTTGCGGGTGGGCCGGTACGGCCCCTACGTCGAGCGCGGCGAGCGGCGCGCGGACGTGCCGGACGACCTGCCGCCGGACGAGCTGACCGTGGCCAAGGCCGAGGAACTGCTCGACAAGCCCAGCGGCGACCACGAGCTGGGCATCGACCCGGTCAGCGGCCACATGATCGTGGCCAAGGACGGGCGCTACGGCCCGTACGTGACCGAGGTGCTGCCCGAGCCCGAGGCGCCCGCCGCGCCGGCCGCGCCGGCGGACGGCGCCAAGCCGGCCAAGAAGACCGCGAAGAAGGCCGCCGCGAAGAACGGCCCCAAGCCGCGCACGGCGTCGCTGTTCAAGTCGATGGCGCTGGACACGGTCACCCTGGAGGACGCGCTCAAGCTGTTCACGCTGCCGCGTGTGGTGGGCAAGCACCCGGAGACGGGCACCGAGATCACCGCGCAGAACGGTCGCTACGGCCCGTACCTCAAGATGGACACCGACTCGCGCTCGCTGGAGACCGAGGACCAGTTGTTCACGGTGACCCTGGACGAGGCGCTGGCCATCTACGCCCAGCCCAAGGCGCGCGGTCGGGCCGCGGCCAAGCCGCCGCTGAAGGAACTGGGCACCGACCCGGTCAGCGGCAAGGCGGTCACGGTCAAGGACGGCCGGTTCGGCCCGTACGTGACCGACGGCGAGACCAACGCGACGCTGCGGGCGGACGACTCGGTGGACACGATCACCCCCGAGCGCGGCTACGAACTGCTGGCGGACAAGCGGGCCAAGGGCCCGGCGAAGAAGACGACCAAGAAGGCGGCGGCCAAGAAGGCCCCGGCGAAGAAGGCGACGGCGACGAAGACCGCCGCGAAGAAGACGGCGGCCAAGAAGACGGCCGCCGACGGCAAGACCACGAAGTCGGCCGCCGCGAAGGCGACGGCGAGTGCCGGCGCGAAGAACGCGGCCGACAAGGCGTGAGGCGACAAGACTGAGGTAGGGATATCTCGGTACGTATCGATCAGGCGGCGCCGGCGGGATCCGGCGCCGCCTCGGTCGGTTCCGGCGACGACATCGGGCCCTGTGCTACGGTCCGCCGCCGGGGGCACGGGGGATCCGGTCGAGGTTGCCGTTTCCCGTCAGGTGACGACGTTAGGGTTCTCCGTATGACGCACGCGGAGCAGCAAGCGCCGGATTCGGCGATACCGCCCCGTCAGGTCGAACCGACAGAGGGCATCGGGGGCGTGCTGAGCATCCGCCCCTTCCGCCGCTTCTGGTTCGCGGTCGCGGCCTCCGCGCTGGGCGATTGGCTCGCGTTGCTGGCGCTGACCTCGGCCGCGCTGTGGACCGTCGAGGGCGACTACCGCAAGCACGCCACCGCCGTCGCGGTGGTGTTCGCGCTGCGGTTGTTGCCGGCGGCCGCGGTCGCCTCGGTGGCGGGCGCGATCGTGGACCACCTCGACCGGCGCTGGACGCTGGTGACGTGCGACGTGATCCGGGCCCTGGTGCTCGTGTCCGTGCCGTTCGTGGACAAGATGTGGTGGGTCTGGGGCGCGACGGCGGCGATCGGTGTGTTCGGCGCACTCGCCGGACCCGCCCGGGACGCCACCGTGCCCAACCTGGTGCCGCGCCAACGGCTGGGCACCGCAAACCAGTTCAACCTGGTCACCTCCTACGGCGCGGCCCCGGCGGCGGCGCTGCTGTTCATCCTCGGCGCGCTGATCGGCACCGCGTTCTCGCACGACGTGTCGATGTTCGTCGAGCACCCCTCGAACCTGGCCTGCTACACCGCGGGCGCGGTGTTCCTGCTCGCCGCGGTGTTCGCCTTCCTGATCCGGATGCCCACGCGTGGGCGCTCGGTCAGCACCCGGCGGCCCAACCCGTTCAAGGTGCTCGCCGACGGGCGCAAGGTGTTCGGGCACGGTCGGACCGCGCGCGGCCTGATCGTCGGGATGATCGCGCTGTTCCTGGCGGGCGGCGCGCTGGTGGCCACCGCGCCGCTCCTGGTGGTCGGCCTGCACGCGGGCAACGCGGCCTACGGCACGGTGTTCCTGATGCTCATCGCGGGCGTCAGCGCGGGCATGTTGTGGGGCCCGCGGGTGGTGCCGGCGTTCAGCCGGCGGCGGCTGTACGGCATGGCGGTGATGTTCGCCGGACTGACCCTGCTGATCCTGGCCGCGGTCGCCAACGTGGTGGTGGCCGCGGTACTGGCCGCCGTGCTCGGGATGTTCGCGGGCGTCGCGTGGGTCACCGGATACACCATGTACGGCCTGGACTTCGGCGAGGACCTGCGGGCCCGGGCGTTCGCGTTCGCCCAACTGATCGTGCGGATCGTGCTGTTCGTGGCGCTGGTCGCCGGGCCGATCGCCGCGGGCTACGTGGGCACGCACTCGTGGGTGATCGCGGACCGGTTCACCTTCGACTACAGCGGGGCCGCGCTGGTGCTGGCCGGCGCCGGCGCGCTCGTGGTGATCCTGGGCTGGGTCGCGCTGTTGAGCGTGGACGACCGGCGCGGGGTGCCGATCCTGCGCGACCTCGCCGCGGCGACCCGCAACGAGGACCACATCACCGGCCGACCGGCCGGGGCCACCGGCTTCTTCATCGCCCTGGAGGGCGGCGAGGGCGCGGGCAAGTCGACCCAGGCCAACGCGATCGCGGCCTGGATCCGGGCCAAGGGGCACGAGGTCGTGGTCACCCGCGAGCCCGGCGCGACCGAGGTCGGCAAGCGGCTGCGCGCGATGTTGCTCGACCTGGACGGCGATCCGGTCGACCCGCGCACCGAGGCGCTGCTGTACGCGGCGGACCGGGCCGAGCACGTGCAGACCGTGATCCTGCCCGCGCTGCGGCGCGGCGCGATCGTGATCAGCGACCGCTACATCGACTCCTCGATCGCCTACCAGGGCGCCGGCCGCGGCCTGGGCGCGCGGGAGATCGGCCGGGTCTCGCGCTGGGCCACCGACGGGCTGCTGCCCGACCTGACCATCCTGCTCGACCTGGACCCGGCGGTGGGCCACAGCCGGTTCACCGAGGCGCCCGACCGGCTGGAGTCCGAGCCGCGCGACTTCCACCTGTTGGTGCGGCACGCGTTCCTGGACCTGGCCGCGCACGACCCCGACCGCTACCTGGTGGTGGACGCCGACCAGGAGCCGGACGCGGTCACCACCCCGATCCGGCACCGGCTCGACCGCGAACTGCCGCTGTCCGAGCAGGAGAAGCGCCAGGCGCTCGAACTGGCCAAGCGCATGCGCGAGGAGGACGCCCGGCGCAAGGCCGAGCAGGCCGCCCGGGACGCGGAGAAGGCCGCGCTGATCGCCCGACTGCGGGCGGAGAGCGAGGAGCGCCAGCGCCAGGCCGAACAGGCCCGGCTGGAGGAGGAGTCCGCGCGGCTGGCCGAGGAGGAGCAGCGGTACGCCGAGGAGCAGGCCCGGCGCACCGCCGCCGAGGCGGACGAGCGGGCCCGGGCCGCGGCCGAGGCGGCCGAGGAGGCCCGGCTGCACGCCGAGGCGGAGCGCCGCCGGCTCGCGCAGGAGGCCGAGCGTCGGGCCGAGGAGCAGCAGCGGGTCGCCGAGGACGCCAAGACCCGGGCCGAGGAGGCCCGGGTGCGCGCCGAGGAGGAGGCCGAGCGTCGCGACGAACAGCGCCGCCGGTTGGAGGAGGCGTCCGCGCTTCAGGCCGAGCAGGCCCGGGCCAGTGCCGAGGAGGAGCGCGAGGCCGAGCTGGAGCGGCAGCGGTTGGCCGAGGAGGAGCGCGACCGGGTGCAGGCCGCGGCGGCGCGCGACGTCGAGCGCATGCGTGCCGAGGAGGCGATCCGGGTCGCCGACGAGCGTCGGGCCGCCGAGGAGCGCCGCCGGGCGGAGGACGCGCTGCGCCGTGCGGAGTCGGACCGTCGCCGGGCCGAGCGGGAGGCGTCGCGGGCGGCCGAGGCCGCGGCGTCGGCCCAGGCCCGCGCCGCGCAGGAGGCCGCCGCGCTGGCCGCGGAGGCGGGCCCGGGCCGGGGCGGCGACCTGACCGAGACGCCGGTGCACGGCGTTCGGCGGCCGGACCCGTCCATGGCGGACACGCCCGTACACGGCATCGCCAAGCCGGCCGCGGACGACGCCGACACCACCGAGTTGCAGCAGATCCGACTGCGCGAGGCGGCCGAGGACACCCGGGAGATCCCGAGGTTGAGCCTGGACGAGACGCACGCGTTGCCCACGCTGGTGCCGCCGCCGGCCGCGCCGAGCGATCACACGCTGGCCGACGATCTGCTCGGGCCGTGGACGGGTGGTCCGGAGGCGTCCGAGGCGGACGAGGCACAGGCGGGTGCGTCCGAGGACGAGCCGGCCGAGCCGGGACGCAAGCGGCGCTGGCGGCGCAACAAGGACTGACGCCGGCAGGGGGACTCCGCCGGTTCGCCCGTCCGCCGGGCGGCCGGGTCCGTCCGGGGGTGACGTGGCCTCGATTGTCACGTCACCCCGGTACGGTCGTACCGGGCACACCGGAACGAGGAGACAAGAGCGCGTGACCGTCTGGGACGACCTCGTCGGGCAGGATCGCGTCGCCGAGCAACTGCGCACCGCGGCGGGCGCCGCGCGTGCGGTGCTCGCGGGCGAGGGCGTCGGCGGGATGACCCACGCGTGGTTGTTCACCGGCCCGCCGGGGGTCGGCACGGCGACCGCCGCGCGTGCGTTCGCGGCGGCGTTGCAGTGCGTCAGCCCGGACCTGGCCCTGGGCGCCGAGCCCGGCTGCGGGCACTGCGACGGTTGCCACACCACGCTCACCGGGACCCACGCGGACGTCGACGTGATCGCCACCGAACTGTTGTCGATCGGCGTCAAGGAGACCCGCGACCTGGTCCGGCGCGCGGTCATGACGCCGGCGGGCGGACGCTGGCAGGTGATCATCCTGGAGGACGCGGGCCGGCTCACCGAGGGCGCGGGCAACGTACTGCTCAAGGCGATCGAGGAACCCGCCGACCGCACCGTGTGGTTGTTGTGCGCACCGTCCCTGGAGGACGCGCTGCCGACGATCCGCTCGCGCTGTCGCAATGTGGCCCTGCGCACGCCGCCCGCAGGCGCGGTGGCCGATCTGCTGATGCGGCGGGACGGTATCGACCCGGCGATGGCCGCGTTCGCCGCGGCCGCGTCCGGCGGCGACATCAAGAGCGCACGCCGGTTGGCCCTGGACGAACAGGCCCGCGGGCGCCGCGCCGACGTGTTGCGGATCCCGATGGTGGTCGGTGACATCGGCCTGGCGATGGCCGCCGCACAACGACTGGTGGACGCGGCCGCCGAGGACGCGAAGCAGGTCGCGGCGGACCTGGACGGCCGGGAAACCGAGGACCTGCGGGCCGCGCTGGGCGCGGTCGGCGGCGGCCGGATGCCCAGCGGCACGGCCGGCGTGATGAAGGAACTGGAGAACAAGCAGAAGAAGCGGGCCACCCGCACCCAGCGGGACTGCCTGGACCGGGCGCTGGTGGACCTGACCGCGTTCTACCGGGACGTACTGGCGCTGCAACTGCGCGCCGCCGTGCCCTTGGCCAACGACGTGTTGCGCGCCGACCTGGACACGATCGCCCGCGGCTCCACGCCGGAGGCGACGCTGCGTCGGATCGAGGCGATCCTGGCCTGCCGTCGGGCGATCGACGCGAACGTGGCCCCGCTGCTCGCGGTCGAGGCGATGGTGTTGACCCTGCGCACGGGGTGAGGCCCGGCGGCCCGTTCGCCCGGCCGGGCGCCCGCTCGGTGCGTGGGTCGACGGCATCGTTCGGTTGTTTGTACGTGTGTTCGGTTCGGTCCTTCACTCCTTGGAGCGGAGGTGTCCTTCGGACGGAACCCGGAACCCCCACTCGGACGTCATCGTGGGAGAGTTCGCGGGAACATTGTGGCTGGTGAGGTTCGGAAGGACGGTGCGGGGTTGCGTTCCGTGACCAGGACGCTCAAAGGTCTGCTGATCGCGGTGACCCTCGGGGCGGTTGTCGTTCTCGTGCTGAGGGCGCGCAAGTCGCGTGCGGCGGCCGATCCGGTCGAGAGCCTTTCGCCGGGTGATGCGACGGCCGACGCAAAGGCCGATTCGAAGGCTTACCTGAAGGCCCAACAGCGGCCCCGGGCCGTCGCGTTGCCGCCGGCCGACGGGCGGGGCGGCGAGTCCGGGCAACCGGTGCCGACCGTGCCGACCACCCGGGCAGTGCCGACCGCACGGGTCCGGTCGGCGGAGCCGACGGGCGGGTCCGAGCCGACGAGCGCCGCGGCGCCGGGCCCGGGTCGGGTCGAGGCGCCGCTGCCGTTCGCGCCGGTGGAGCTTACCTCCTCGGCGCCTGCGGCGCTGACTCGACACGAGCCGATGCGGGTCCCCGAGCCCCGGCCGATCGGGGCCGACCCGGCGTCCGTTCGGCGCAGGCGTGGGGTGCGTTCGCCGCTGGGCATCGGACTGCTCGCGCTGGTCGTGGTCGGGGCGGGCGTCGGCGGCACCTTCGCGTACAAGGGGATCGCCGACGACGACAAGCAGAACGTCGCGTCCTCCACCAAGGCCGATCCGTCGGCCGAACCGTCCGGCACCACGTCGGGACGACCCAAGGCCGCGCCGCAGAACTTCACCAAGGTGGGCACCAAGTCCGGTGGCACGCTGAACAGGATGAGTCTGGCGGGCGGCCGGTCCGGGGTCACCGCCGATGTGTGGGTCTGGCTGCCGCCGGGCTACGACACGCCCGCCAACCAGGGCCGCAGCTACCCCGTCCTGGTCGCCCAGTCGGCCCTGCCGGGCATCGAGTCGAACAGCTTCGTGGACGACTCGGTGGCGTTCCTGCCCAAGCTCGTCGCGGGCATCGAGACCGGCACCGTTCCGCCGTACATCGTGGTCGCGCCCGAGCTGCTGCCGTACCCGAAGTCGGACGCGGACGCCGGTCGGACGGCGGCCAAGGACACCGAGTGCAGCGACGTGCCGAACCGGCCCAGGATGGCCACCTTCCACAACGAGGACGTGCGCGAGGCGGTGCTGGCGACCTTCCGCGCGAGCGCCGACCGCGCCTCGTGGGCGCTGATCGGCGACGGCTCGGGCGGCCTGTGCGCGGTCAAGTACGCGTTGCAGTACCCGCAGTACTACGCGGCGGCGGTCAGCCTGTCCGGCCGGACCACGCTCAAGTCCCCGCTGTGGGACCTCGATGCGGGGACGAAGGCGGCCAAGGCGGCGAACGAGCCGGTCAAGCTGCTCGACGCGCGGCCCGACGTACAGATCCTGCTCTCCGGTCAGACCGGCGGCAGCGAATTCGCTGCGAAGGCCAAGGCGCCGACCGCGGTCAAGGCGATCACGGGCTCGGGCGGGGCCTCCGGCGACATAGTGCGTCAGCTCCCCGAAGCGCTCACCTTCCTCGGCCGCAACACGCGGACCCCGGCGGCGTGACGCGGCGCGGGACCGGGCCGGGAACCCTGCGGTGGGGGATCGCGGCCCGGGTCCGGCGCGTACCGCTCGTGCGTGACTTTTCGTTCGATGGTAGGCAGTACGCGTGAAACGAATATCCCGGGTGGGACTCCTCGGCCGCGCGGTCCCGATCGCGCTCGCCGTCGCGACAGTCGCGAGTTGTACGGTCGCGTCCGATCTCGGTGATGCCGCGGGGGGTGCTCGGCCCAATGCGGTCGGGCCCACCGCGGCCGGCGCCAAGGGGCCGGCCACGCCCGGGGACCCCGATCCCCGACTGGCGCGGTTCTACACCCAGCAGCCGACCTGGAAGGCGTGCGAGAGCGACGACGCCGACCAGCGCAGCCAGGCCAAGGCGTTTCGTTGCACGACGTTCACCGTGCCGCTCGACTACTCCCGGCCGACCGGCAAGACCATCGACATCGCGGTCACCCGCAAGACCGCCGCCAAGCCCGGACAGCGGATCGGTTCGTTGTTGCTCAACCCCGGCGGTCCGGGCGGCTCCGGCGTCGAGGCGGCGTGGTGGATGGCCGACGACACCATCGGCAAGCCGGTCCAGGACGCCTACGACCTGATCGGCTTCGACCCGCGCGGGGTCGACCGCAGCGCGCCGGTGAAGTGCATGACCGACGCCGAGCGGGACGCGTACGTGGCCGAGGACCTGCCCGAGGACCCGGCTCGGGCCGAGGCGCGCTCCAAGGAACGGGACCGGACCTACGCGGCGGAGTGCCAGAGCCGCTCCGGCGAACTGCTGCCCTTCGTCGGCACCGACAACGCCGCCCGCGACATGGACGTGCTGCGCGCGGCCCTGGGCGACGAGAAGCTCAACTACCTCGGCTTCTCCTACGGCACCTACCTGGGCGCCACCTACGCGGAACGTTTCCCGACCCACACCGGTCGACTGGTCCTGGACGGCGCGGTGGACCCGGCCGCGGACAACCTGAGCGCGTCGGTCGAGCAGCAGGTGGGCTTCGACCGGTCGTTGCGTCGATTCGCCGAGGACTGCGCCGGGCGTTCCGGCTGTGCGCTGGGCGGCGATCCCAAGACCGCGCCGACCAGGGCCGCCGACTTCCTCGACGGTCTCCAGGAGAACCCGCTCACCGGCCGGGGCGGCCGCAAGCTCACCTCCAGCATGGGTTGGACCGGGGTGATCAGCCTGCTCTACGGCGACAAGGACACCGCGTGGAAGTACCTGCGCGACGCGCTCGCGGACGCGATCGTGCGCAAGTCGCCGGACGCCCTGCTCTTCTACGCCGACAACTACAACGGGCGGGACGAGGAAGGGCACTACGACAACAGCTCGGACGCGTTCATCGCGATCGGCTGTGCGGACGGGTCCGGGGACGCTCCGACGCCGGCGCAGGTGCAGGCCGCGCTGACCCGACTCAAGGCCGAGGCGCCGCTGCTGTCGCGCGATGTCACCGCCGAGGATCTGACCGGACAGAGCTGCGAGGACTGGCCGTTCAAGTCGCCGACGAAGCCGCACGCGATCCGCGCGCAGGGCAGCGCGCCGATCCTGGTGGTCGGTACGACGGGTGACCCGGCCACGCCGTACGCCTCGGCGGAGAAGCTGGCGGGCCAGCTCGCCGACGCGACGCTGCTGACCTTCGAGGGCGAGGGGCACACCGCGTACGGCGGCAACAGCGCGTGTGTGGACGGGGCGGTGGAGGGGTTCCTGCTGCGGGGGACGATGCCGGCCAAGGGGAAGCGGTGTAGTTGATCGGCGGTCGGGCGTGGCGTGGGTGCTTCGTCGGGGGGGCGAGGCGTCGGGTCGTCGCGTCGTTGGGGTGTATCGCGGGGTTGCGTGGTTACCCTCCCCAGGGGGTGCACGCCGCGCGGTGCGTGGTGCACGGGTTCCACCGGGCTAGTCGAGGAGCGGGTCGCATGATGCGGGGTTCGTGCGCGAGGGTCGTGGCGGCGGCGATCGGCCTGTTCCTGGTGGCGGGATGCGGCTCGGGATCGTCGGCGAAGTCGCCGGACCGGGTCGCGGACACGGCGAAGGCGCCCGCGACCGGCGACCCGGACGGCAAGGCGATCGACCAGGCACCGCCGACCGCGGCGGTCGAGCCGATCGGGTGGACCGCGTGTACCGGCGGCTTCCAGTGCGGCACGCTCCAGGTGCCGCTGGACCACGCCAAGCCGGACGGGCCGAAGATCAAGCTCGCGGTGATCAGGAAGCCCGCCGTCGGCGCGAATCGCATCGGCTCGCTGGTACTCAACCCGGGCGGCCCCGGTGGCTCCGGCCTGGACTTCGCGCAGTACGCGGCCACCAGGTATCCGGCCGAACTGCGCAAGCGGTTCGACATCGTCGGCTTCGACCCACGCGGCGTCGGTCGCAGTACCGCGATCGGCTGCCTGAGCGACAACGCGATGGACACCTTCACCCAGCTCGACGCGACGCCGGACACTCCCGACGAGGAACAGGCGTGGCTGGACGGCACCGGCGCGTACGGGCGGGCCTGCGAGGCCGCCTCGGGCGACCTTCTGGGCCACGTCAGCACCGTGGACGCGGCACGCGACATGGACCTGCTGCGGGCGGCCCTCGGCGACGCGAAGCTCTACTACCTGGGCGCGTCGTACGGGACCTTCCTCGGGGCGACGTACGCCGAGCTGTACCCCAAGCGGGTCGGCCGGCTGGTCCTGGACGGCGCGATGGATCCGAGCCAGCCGGCGGTGGCCGCCAACAAGGTGCAGGGCGGCGGCTTCGAGACCGCGCTGGCGGCGTTCCTGGACAACTGCGTCGGCGGCGGCTCGTGCTCCCTCGGCGCGACCCGCGAGGCCGGACTGGCCAGGATCCGCGGCCTGCTCCAACAGCTCGACGCCCGCCCGCTGTCCGGCGACGGGACCCGCAGGGTCACCGAGTCGATCGCGACCACGGGCATCCTGTCGCCGCTGTACTCCAAGGACCAGTGGCCGGATCTGCGACAGGCGCTGGAGGCCGCGCTGCGCGGCGACGGGCAGCCGCTGCTCGAACTCAACGACCAGTACTACGAGCGTGGTCCGGACGGAAAGTACAAGAACCTGATGGCCGCCAACGCGGCGGTGAACTGCCTGGACGCGCCGCCGGCCGCGACGTCCCGCGAGGACGTCGAGCGGGAGCTGCCCGGCTACCTGGCCGACTCGCCGACCTTCGGCCGCAACCTCGCCTGGGCGGGCCTGACCTGCGCCTCCTGGCCGACCCCGCCGACCGGCCGGCCGCACCCGATCAGGGCCGAGGGCGCCGCCCCGATCCTGGTCGTCGGCACCACCCGCGACCCGGCCACGCCGTACTCCTGGGCCCAGTCCCTGGCCGGCCAACTGGCCTCCGGCAGCCTCCTGACCTACGACGGCGACGGCCACACCGCCTTCGGCCGAGGCAGCGACTGCGTCGACCGCACGGTGGTCGACTACCTCACCCAGGGCACCGTCCCCACCAAGGGCAAGACCTGCCGCTGACCCCCACCAAAGCCGCGTGTGGACCACCCCGACGGGTGTGTACACTCATTCCCTGTCGCCACCTTCAAGGTGGACCGACAAGCCGCCTTAGCTCAGTCGGCTAGAGCGACGCACTCGTAATGCGTAGGTCAAGGGTTCGACTCCCTTAGGCGGCTCCTCGAAGGCCCAGGTCAGTTGGTTTCTGATCTGGGCCTTTTGCATTTTCGGGGTCGGTCCGGGCGTGATGTGTCGACGAATCGGTGCCCGGACGGGCCGGGGTATGCAAAACCCCGGCCGGGTTTCCGGCCGGGGGCGTCGTGTGTGCGGGGGTTGTTCAGCTGGGGCGAATGGCCGCGTAGAAGGGCATCGAGTCGAGCGGGGCCTTGGTCACGTTCTTGCCCGGTCGCGGGGCGTGCACGATCTGGCCGTTGCCGATGTACATGCCCACGTGCGAGTTGTCCGAGAAGTAGAACACCAGGTCGCCCGGCTGGAGGGCGCTCTTGGCGATCCTGGGACCGTCGTTGACCTGGGTCCAGGTGGTGCGGCTGAGCGAGACGTTCGCCGCCCTCCAGGACGCCTGGGTCAGCCCCGAGCAGTCGTACGAGCCGGGACCCACGCCCCGGGGCGCGTACGGCTTGCCGATCTGCGCCAGCGCGAAGTTGATCGCGGCCTGGGCCCGGCCGGAGGCCGGGATGTTGGTCGCCGGCGGCGGCGAGTCCGGCTTGTCCCGCGAGCTGCGGTCGGCGTCGCTTCGCGCACCGGTGTCGTTCTTGTGCTCGTTCGAGTTGAGGATCTCGTCCTGCTGCTTCTTGTCCAGCGTGTTCAGCAGCCGCTGGGCCTCGGCGAGCTTGGTCTGGATCTCGTTCTTGTGCGTGTTCAGCTCGGTGCGCAGCTTTTCCAGCGCGGAGAGCTGGGCGGTGGCCTCGGTGCGGTCCTGCTGGAGGACGCGGGCCTGCGCCGCGATCTGCTTCAGCTTGGCGGCCTGCTGGCCGTCGAGCTGGGACATCATCTGCGA
>NZ_JBEXUX010000112.1:0-22984 GCF_040629175.1 Embleya sp. NPDC005971
GCGCAGCGCGGAGAGCGGCGGAGCCGCAAAACGTTGACTTCGTGGCCCGGAGCGAAGCGCAGGGACACGAAGTCACGAGCGAGGGGCCACTTTTTGCGGAGGAGCGTCAGCGGGGGAGCAAAAAGTGCTGCCTCGCGAGCCGGCGCTGAAGGCGCCCAAAAAACAGCGACCCGCAGGTCGCTTCTCCGTCCACCTCGGTGAGGTGGAACGAAGGCCGGGGGACGATCCCGGCGACCTGCGGGTCGGGTGTCTGCCTGGTGTTGCCGGCCGCCTGCCTGCGTCCGTCGCGGTGCACTCACGACGGGGCCTGCCGAGCCGGAAAACCGGAGTGGCGGCTAGCGGGCAGCCACCTCACGCGTCCGAATGCTATGCAACTTCAGACCACCTCCTCTCCCGTGTGCCAGTGAGGTTAGATCTGCCCCGCAGGCGGGTGCAACGCATTTACGGGGTGCCTGATCCCACATCGAAATCAGGAATAGATGCAGGGCGCATTGGGATTGGATAGCGCGGGTGCCCCTTGCCTCGAAGCGCCTCGCCAAGGCCGTCCTCGCGGACCTGACCCCCCTGCGCGAGTTCCCCGACTTTCGTCGTCTGTGGTTCGGCCACTCGGTCTCCTCGCTGGGGCAGCAGATGACCTCGGTCGCGGTGGCGATCCAGGTGTACGCACTGACCGACTCCAACTTCGCGGTCGGGCTGGTGGGGCTGTGCTCGGTGGTGCCGCTGATCGTGTTCGGGCTGCTCGGCGGCGCGATCGCGGACAGCGTGGATCGCCGCGTGGTCGGCCTGGTGACCGCGGTCGGGCTCGCCGCGGTGTCGATCGTGCTGGCCGTACAGGCGTTCCTCGATCTCGGCCAGGTGGGGCTGTTGTACGCGGCGGTGGCGGTGCAGTCCGCGTTCTTCGCGGTGAACAACCCCGCGCGCACCTCGATGCTCCCCCAGCTGTTGCCCGTCGACCGGCTGCCCGCCGCCAACGCGCTGAACTCGATAGCCATGGCGCTGGCGATGACGGTCGGGCCGATGCTCGGCGGCCTGGTGATCGGCCTGTGGAGCTTCCAGGCCGCGTACCTGATCGACGCGATCGCCTTCACCGCGGCGCTGTACGCGATGTGGCGGCTGCCGTCGATGCCGCCGGCCCGGGCGGCGGGCGGGCCCAGACGGGCCTCCGTGCTGGAGGGGCTGCGCTTCCTGCGGAGCAGGCCCAACATCCGGATGACCTTCCTGACCGACATCGTCGCGATGGTGTTCGGCATGCCCCGCGCGCTGTTCCCGGCGATGGCGGCGACGCTGTACGGCGGCGGGGCCACCACGGTCGGCCTGCTGGTCGCGGCGCCCGCGGTGGGCTCGCTCGCGGGCGGGCTGTTCTCCGGCTGGCTGGGCCGGGTGCAGCGGCAGGGGCGGGCGGTGGTGCTCGCGGTGATCGCGTGGGGGACCTGCGTCGCGGTGTTCGGGCTGGGCGGCCCGCTGTGGCTCGGCCTGATCCTGCTGGCCCTCGCGGGCTGCGCGGACACCATCAGCATGGTTTTCCGCAACACCATCATGCTGGTGGCGACCCCGGACGAGATGCGGGGGCGGCTGGCCGGCGTGTTCATCGTGGTGGTCGCCGGCGGGCCCCGGCTCGGCGACTTCGAGGCCGGGTCGGTGGCCGCGCTGAGCACCGAGCGGATCTCCGTGGTCAGCGGCGGACTGGCCTGCGTGCTCCTGGCGATCGTGTTGTCGTTGCGGTGGCGCGGCTTCTGGCGCTACGACGCCCGCGACCCGCAGCCGTAGTCGACGGGGTCGGCGGACGGCCCGCCGGCCGAACGGGGCTCGACCCGTCCGGCCGACCGGTGGGCAGGGGTCAGGTGCGCGGCGCGATCCACACCTGCTCGGCGTGCGCGGCCACCCGGCCCTCGGCGTCGTAGAGCGTCGTCGCGGTGTACAGCTTGCGGCCGTCCCGGCCCAGTCGGCGGCCGAGCACGACGCAGGGCTCGTTCGGATAGGGCAGTGCGTACACGTACGCGGTCATCCGGCCGAGCAACACGGCGGTGTCCCGGTCCATCCCGGTCCAGCCGCCGGGGCAGTCCAGCGCGGCCCAGACGAACTCGGGGGCGATCTGCTCGGTGCCGGGCGCGACCAGCGAGGCGTGCGGGGTCCATACGCACGCGTTGGTGTCCGGCCGGTCCGCGAGCAGGCCCGGGAACAACCGCAGGCCGTCGCCCTCGGCCCGCCCGGTGCCGCACACGAAGCACTCCGTGTAGGGGTTCCACGCCGCGAACCCGGCGAAGGACCGGCTCGCCTCGCTCGCCTCGGCCGGGGTCACCGGGTCGATCGGCGCGGGCAGCGGCAACTCGGCGTCGACCGGCACCGCCTCGGCGATCGGCCCGTCGTCCTGATGCAGCGTCAGCACACCCGTCCCGGCGTCGCGGGTGAGCGCCAGCGCCCGGTCCAGCGGCACCGCGCGGCGCAGCGTCACGGTCACCCCGGAGGCCGGCCCGCCGCCGGCGCGGCCGGCCAGCAGGCCGGCCAGGTAGCCGCCGTTGCCGATGCCCGGCGGCCCGTTGAACCGCCCAGGGACCACGATCGCGGCCGAGCGCGGGTCGGGCACGCCGACCGCCTCGGCCGACGCCGGGTCGGCTGCCTGTTCGGACGCCTGCGCGGCCTGCCGGTCCGAAGAGTGGGACCGTGCGTTGGGATGCACTGCCGGGTTCACCTCAGATAGAAGATCCGGTCCGCGTGTTCGGCCAGCAACCGCTCGTTCCACGCGGCTCCGCCCTCGACGTTCGCGGACATGAACACCGGGGGTTCGATCCCCCGGGAGACCAGGTGGCCGATCACACCGACCATGAGTGTCTGCAATACCGCCGAACACACCACGCCCGAGGTCGGGCCGATCCGCTGCGGCACGCCGGTCGCCTCCAGCGCGGCGTCGCCCGGCGGGATGGCGGTGTCCAGCACGACGTCGCAATTGTCCAGGACTCGCGTACCCGAGGGGTGCCGGGGGGATTCGGCCTCGCTGGCCACGATCGAGGTGACACCGATCACCAGCGCGCCGCGCTCGCGGGCCCGACGGGCCATCTCCACGGGCAGCCCGTTGCGGCCGGACAGCGAGATCACCACGAGCACGTCGCCTTTGCGCACCCCCGCGCCGTCCAGCACCGGGCCGGCCAACTCGGCGAGCTTCTCCACCGCGGTGCTGACCGTGATCGGGCGCACCGAGAGTTCGTTGCCGGGGGCGATCAGCGGGTTGGCCAGGATCAGGCCGCCCGCACGGTAGATCACGTCCTGGGCGGCGAGCGCGGAGTGGCCGCCGCCGAACACGAACAACCGGCCGCCGTCCGCCAGCGCCTGGGCGACCCGGTCCGCGGCCCGGTCCACGGTGGGCAGTTCTTCGTCGCGCAGCCGTTCCAGCAGTGCGATCGCCGCGTCGAGGTAGCGCGCACCCAGCTCGACCATTGCCCGGTCCTCCCGTTTCTTCGGTGCGTGCGGAGCTTCGTATACGGATCCGCCGTGCGTACGCGGATCCGGCACCTTACCGCCGGATCGCCTCGTAGCGGTCGAGTGCGACGCGTCTTTCCTCGGCGTGCTCGACGATCGGGTCGGGGTAGCCCGGAACGCCGATCTTCCACGGCTCGTGCACCGCCCGGCCCGCGATGGCGCGCAGCTCGGGCACGTAGCGCCGGACGTAGTCCCCGTCGGGGTCGAACCTGCGTCCCTGGGTGATCGGATTGAAGATCCGAAACCACGGCGACGCGTCGGTGCCGCAGCCCGCGGTCCACTGCCAGCCGTGACTGTTGGCGGCCGGGTCGCCGTCCACCAGGTGCCGCATGAAGTGCGCCGCGCCGCGCGTCCACTCCTGGTGCAGGTCCTTGACCAGGAAGGACGCGACGACCATTCGGACCCGGTTGTGCATCCAGCCCTCGGCGAGCAACTGCCGCATCCCGGCGTCCACGAACGGGAAGCCGGTCCGCCCCGCGCGCCATGCGTCGAAGTGCGCGTCGGCGTCCGGTCCGGTGTCGTATCGCATGTCCGCCATGTCGCGGTTCAGATACTCCCGGGCGGTCTCCGGGTGATGCCACAACACGTCGCCGTAGAACTCGCGCCAGGCCAGTTCGGCGCGGAAGGTCTCGTCGACGCGGCCGGTCAGCAGTGTGCGTGGATGGATCTCGCCGAATTTCAGGTGCACCGACAACCGCGAGGTGCCGGCCAGGTCGGCCCGGTCGCGCAGCTCGCGATAACGAGCCAGGCCGTGCGCGCGGAAGGCGTCCCACCTCGCGCGGGCGACCCGCTCGCCCGCCTCGGGCAGCGCCACCCCCGCGGGCGCCGGCGCGGCGGGCGGCTCGACCGAGTCGGCGTCCGCCCAGGCCAGGTCGGTCGGGCGCGGCAGCGGGTCGGGCCGGCCGTGCTCGAGCCAGGCGCGCAGAAACGGGGTGAACACCCGGTACGGCGTTCCGTCGGCCTTGCGCACCCGCCCCGGAGCCACCGCGTACGGCGAGCCGGTGGCCCGGAACGGCACGTCCAGCGCCGCCGCCACGGCCGCGTCGCGGGTGCGCCCGTAGGGCCCGAAGTCGGCCGAGACGTGCACCTCCTCGGCGCCGACCTCGCGCACCAGCGCGGGCACTTCGCGAACCGGGTCGCCCATGCGGAGCACCAGCCGCCCGCCGAGTTCGCGCAGATCCGCGTCCAGGGCGCGCAGCGAGTCGACCAGGTGGGCCCGGCGCGCGGGCCCGGAGGCGTCCCACAACACCGGGTCGAACACGAAGACCGGCAACACCCGGGCGGGCTCGCCGGTGCCGGTACCGGGAAAACCGGTGCCGGCCGCGGCGTGCAGCGCCGGGTGATCGCTCAGTCGCAGATCCCGCCGGAACCACAACACGTGTACACGATCGAGGGATCCCGATGTACCCGAGACCTTTCGGGATGGCATTGGCATACCGGAACGTTATGACCGTAAGCACTCGACAACGCGGGCCCACACGGGCAGGGCACACGTACGGATGACGCGGCGGCACGTGTCGGACGGCGCGGGCGGGGCCAGCCGAGCGGACCCGAGCGGCCGGACGTCCGCATCGGCGGTCCGGGTGCGTCAGAATTGGACGGCAGGACCACCCAAGAACGGAGCCGCTGGTCGTGAGTGGACTCATCGACACCACGGAGATGTACCTCCGGACGATTTTCGAGCTGGAGGAGGAGGGCGTGGTCCCGCTGCGGGCGCGGATCGCGGAACGGCTCGAGCAGAGCGGGCCGACCGTGAGCCAGACCGTGGCACGAATGGAGCGGGACGGGTTGTTGACGGTCGAGGGCGACCGTCATCTGGAACTGACGCCCGAGGGGCGGGGAATCGCGACGCGGGTCATGCGCAAGCACCGGCTCGCCGAGTGCCTGCTCGTGGACGTCATCGGATTGCCCTGGGAGCAGGTGCACGCCGAGGCGTGCCGTTGGGAGCACGTGATCAGTGAGCAGGTGGAACGCCGCCTGCTCGAACTGCTGCGCTACCCCAAGGAATCGCCGTACGGCAACCCGATCCCGGGCCTGGAGGAGCTGGACCAGGAACTGCACGCCGACTCCTTCAAGGAAGGCGGACTGGTCACGCTGCTCGAGTCGGCGGGGCCGGACGGCAAGAACGTCGTGGTGCGGCGGCTCGGCGAGCCGTTGCAGACCGACGCCCAGCTCATGTACACGTTGCGCCGGGCCGGGATTCGTCCCGGGGCGGTCGTGAGTGTGCACGAATCCGCGGGTGGCGTGATGGCGGGCAGCGGCGGCGAAGCCGCGGAGTTGTCGCCGGAGGTCGCGTCGCACGTGTTCGTGGCCGCGCGCTAGTTGCGCGGGGCGCGCGGGCTTTGGGCCCTCGGTACCGAGATGGTTCGGTTTCGAGGGCCCTTTCGTCGTGTCCGGGTTCTTTCGGCCCCACCCGCTACCCGTGCCGGTGGAACGGCTGCGGGATCACGACGGCGGGGCGGCCCGACGGGGCGGCCCGGTCGTCACGACGGTGCTCGTCACCTGGCCTCGGCCATGGACCGGCCGCAGGCGTAGGCGATCGGGCTGACCAGTTCGCGGGCCTCGGGGAGCCAGCGGTTGAGTTCGGTGGGTTCGCGGGCCCACGAGGCGCTGCCGGAGCCGCTCATCCGGGACGGCGGCGCCACCACCCAGTCGCCCTCGCCCTTGGGGATCAGGTCGATCGTGCCGGCGGCCCAGCCGATCCGGCGCAACATCTCGCCCATCTTGTCCCGGGCACCGGGCAATACGAGGAACTGCAGGCGTCGGGTCGGCGTCGCGATCACCGGCCCCAGGGGCAGGCCCATCCGCTCCAGCCGGGCCAGCGCGAGGCAACCGGCCTGCTCCGGGACGTCGATCACGTCGAAGCCGCGGCCGGTGGGCAGCAGGATCGCCGCGTCCGGATGCTCGCCCCACCAGCGCCGGATCAACGCCGGCGAGCCGGCCGCCTGGATCGCCCAGTCGCGCAGGATCGGGTGTGCGCCGGGGGTGGCGCACCCGCGATGGGCGCAGCTACAACGACGTCCCACGCTGTTCTCGACCACCGAGGCACCGGGAACCACATCCCAGTGCCGATCCTCGGCGTAGCGGACTGCGGTCTCTACAAGCGTGTCGCGGGCGAGTTGCCGGGCCCCCAGGGTGTCTTCCACGTGCTGCACAACTGCACCGCCCCGCGATGGTTACGGCCGGCCGGCCCCCCGCTCGCGGCCACCCGCGCGGCGCGTCCCCGACCGCGCCGGGCGGCGCGCCCCCGCCCGCGCCCCGGGCAGGCGAAACCGGGTGATCAGGGGTGATGGGATCATCGGTCGCCATCCGGCGCAAGGGGGGCGCATGGGTGCAGAGCCGGGGGCGCAATCAAGGGTGCCCTATCCGCTGCGCTATACGGGTCACTACGCTCCGTACGCGGATCACATTTCGTATGACTGCCGGGCAACATCGGCAATTCCGGCCGACTCGGGCCTCGGCACGTGGACGACGTCCGCTGGACACACATCACGGACTCAGCAGGCATCCGGACGCGGACCCGACGGGAGCACACGATCCCCGTCGCGCCGATCCCGCATGTCGACAGCCCGCACCAACGGTCGGGGAGGGAACGCCGATGGCCGCGCGAACGCAGGCGACGAGGCAGCCCAACGAGAGGCTGACGGCACTGATTCAGGAGGCCGGCTGCTCCAATGCCGGGCTCGCCCGCCGGGTCAACATGTGCGGGGCCGAGCACGGCATGGATCTGCGCTACGACAAGACCTCGGTGGCCCGATGGCTGCGCGGTCAACAGCCGCGCGGCGCGGTGCCGAACCTGATCGCCGAGGCGATAGGCCGCAAGCTCGGCCGGCCGGTCACCGTCGAGGAGATCGGCATGGCGGACGGTCGCTCACTGGCGACCAACGTCGGTCTCCAGTTCGCCGCGACCCCGGCGGCCACCGTCGAGGTGGTCACCGAGTTGTGGCGCAGCGACGTCAACCGACGGGACTTCCTGCTCAACTCCTCGGTCGCCGTCGCCGCGCTGGTGGCCCCCAGCCGGGACTGGCTGATCACCGAACCGGACGCGCAGGTGGCCCGGATCGGCGGGCCGCGGGTGGGCGTCTCCGACATCGAGGCGGTCTGCGCGACCACGGAGATGTTGTCCGCGCTGGACCACCGGTTCGGCGCCGGGCACATCCGCCCGGTCGTGGTGCACTACCTGGGCAGCGTGGTCAGCCAACTGCTCAACGGGACCTATTCCGACGAGACGGGCCGCGCGCTGTTCGCCGCGGTGGCCCGACTCACCGAGCTGGCCGGGTACATGGCCGTGGACACCGGCCAGCCGGGTCTCGCCCAGCGCTACTACATCCAGGCCCTGCGGCTGACCCAGGCGGCGGGCGACCGGGCCTACGGCGGCTACGTGCTGGCCGCCGGAATGAGCCACCTCGCGGGCAGCCTGGGCAACCCGCGCGAGATCACCCAACTCGCCCGCGCCGCACAGGAGGGCGCCAAGCACGAGGCCACGCCGACCACCCAGGCGATGTTCCACGCCGCCGAGGCACGCGGGCACGCGCTGCTCGGCGACGGGCGCGCGTGCGAGGCGTCGCTGTCCCGGGCCCAGTCCGCGATGGACGTCGCGGTCCCGGACGAGGATCCGTCCTGGATAGGGCATTTCTCCCAGGCGTATCTCGCCGACGAGTTCGCGCACTGCTACCGCGACCTGGACCGGCCCCGACAGGCCGAGGCGGCGGCCCGCGCGGCCCTGGACGGACACGCGGACACACGGGTGCGCCGGCGTGCGGTCGACACCCTCCTGCTCGCCACCGCACACCTGCAGCAGAACCGGCTCGACGAGGCGTGCGCGGTCGGCTCCGAGGCGCTGGACCTGGTGGGCCGGCTGCACTCGGCGCGCGGCATGGAGTACCTCAAGGACTTCCAGCGTCGGCTGGAGCCGTACCGGGACGAGCACCTGGTCCGCGAATTCGCCGAAGCCGTGCACGCGGTGCCGGTCTAGGCGCTGTCCACCGGGGCCCGGACCCACTCCGGCGGCGTAGGTCCGACAAGATCCGCCGGAGCGGGCCCGGGCCCCGCTCGGGCCGCCGACCTGCGGCGCGGCCCATGCCGCGACCCCGGGCCGACGGCCCGGCGGCGCCGATGCGAGGAGCGCCGCTGTTCGTCGCTCGAACGTCTGAGTTACCGTCGGGCGGACGGATTACCGGCCGCCGGACGATCCGGACGGTCGTGCGACCGCCGGGAGCGACGGCCACGGGCGACGAACGGGTGGATGGCATGGGATCGGCTGGATCGGGCGGACGGGGCCCCAATGGCGAGCAGCCGGGGCCCTCGCCCTTCGGCCCGCTCGAACTCCCGCGCGACGAGACCGAGGTGCTGCCGAGGTTCGAGGACTACGCGGACCAGGGACCCCCGCAGGACTACGGAACACCCCGACAACATTCCGGGCAGCAGCA
Organism: Embleya sp. NPDC005971; assembly: GCF_040629175.1. Taxonomy (NCBI): domain Bacteria; kingdom Bacillati; phylum Actinomycetota; class Actinomycetes; order Kitasatosporales; family Streptomycetaceae; genus Embleya; species Embleya sp. NPDC005971. Next base: position 8,904 of record NZ_JBEXUX010000112.1, read on the forward strand.
ATATCCGGCGCAGCAACAGCCCTACGGCGCACCGCAGCCGCCCCACGACCCGCGCACGCCGTACCCGCCGACCGGACCGGTCGATCCGTCCGGCGCGACCCGGCTCGGCCCGTTGCCCGCGTTCGCGCCGCCCGCCGGGCCGGGACAGATGCCGCCGCGCCCCGCGCACGCGCCGCCGGGTGCCGCCGCGCCGATGGGCGCCCCGCCGGTCGGGCCGGACCTGTTCCGACCGAGCCCCACCCCCGCCGCCGGACCGGCCGACGCCACCCAGGTGTTCCCGGCCGGTCTGTTCCGGGACGATGTCGGCGCGTCGCCGGCCGGACCGGGGTCGACGGGCGCGCCGGGACAGCCGATGCCCGCCGCCTACTCGACGCAGCCCGCGCCGCCCGGCCACTCGGCGCCGCCCGCCGGGTATGCCGCGCCGCAGCCCTACTCCCCGCACTACGCGCCCCCGGCCGGCCCGCCGCACGGCCCGGGCCCCGGCGACCACGCCGACCCCGGCCCGGCCGGCCGCCCCCGGACCCCGCTGATAGCCGCCGGGGTCGGCGCGCTCGTGGTGGTCGCCGCGATCGGCGTGTTCGCCAGCGGCGCGTTCGGCGACGACGACAAGAGCGACAGCGCCGACAAGGGCGCCGCCACCACCGCGTCCGCCACGCCGCAGGACTCCGGCGCCGCCGCCCCGCCCAAGACCAGCGCACCGCCCGCCAAGAGCGACGACGGCTCCGCCGCCCAGGCGACCGCCGTCGACCGACTGCTCCAGGACGGCGCCGGCTCCCGACAGACGGTGTCCCGCGCCGTACAGCAGATCCAAAAGTGCGAGGACCCCGCGGCCGGCGCGCAAGCGCTGACCGAGGCCGCGAAACAACGCGACCAGCAGATCGCCGGCCTGGCCAAACTGTCCACCGACAAGCTCGGCGGCGGCGCCGAACTGGTCGCCGGACTGCGCGACGCGTGGAGCGCCTCCGCCGAGTCGGACCGCGAACTCGCGGCCTGGGGCGACGAGATGGCGCACGGCGGCTGCCGGGACCACCGCGCCGAGTACACCGACCACAAGCGCGCCGCCGACCGGGCGGGCGGCCGGGCCACCACCGCCAAGAACAAGGTGGTCGGACTCTGGAACCCGATCGCCTCCGCCAACAACCTCAAGAAGCGCAGCGCCGGCGACTTCTGACCCGCGTGCGACCACCGCCGGACCGTCCCCGGGCCACCGATGCGCCGACCCGACCCGGGAGCTAACTCCCGCGTGACCGTCCGGCAACAGCGCCGTAACACACGTCGGCGAGTCTCACCCCATGGAGACAGGCACGGGGGCCGAACCGCTGATCGGGTTCACCATCGGCGTCACCGCGGCCCGCCGCCGCGAGGAACTCGTCGCGCTGCTCCGGGATCTGGGCGCCAAGGTGGTCGACGCGCCGACCGTGCGGATCGTGTCGCCGGCCGACGACCCGATCCTGCGCCGGGCCACCGACCGTGCCCTGGAACGCCGACTCGACTACGTGGTGGCCACCACCGGGGTGGGCTGGCGCGCCTGGTTCGCCGCCGCCGAGGGCTGGGGGCGCGCCGCCCGGCTGACCGCCGCGTGCCGGGCCGCCGTACTGGTCTGCCGCGGCCCCAAGGCCGCCACCGCGGTGCGCGCGGCCGGCCTGCGGGAGGTGTACGCGCCCGGTTCCGACACCGGCGACGAGGTGCTGGCCTGGCTGCTCGCGCGCGACCTGCGCGGGCGGCGGATCGCGATCCAGGAACACGGCGCGCCGTCGGAGGGCTTCGCCGACGCGCTGCGCGGGCGCGGCGCCGACGTGCTGGAGATCCCGGTCTACCGCTGGGGTCCACCGGAAGACCCGGGCGCGGTCCGCCGACTGGTCGAGCAGACCGTGCGCCGCGAACTGCACGCGCTGACCTTCACCAGCGCGCCCGCGATCGGCGCGTTCCTGGAGACCGCCGAGGAACACGGCCGGGCGGGCGAGGTGTTGACCGCGCTGCGCGCCGACGTACTGCCGGTGTGCATCGGGCCGGTGTGCGCCCGGCCGCTGGCCGAGCAGGGCGTCGAGTCGGTGTGGCCCGAGCGTGGCCGGCTCGGGTCGCTGGTGCGCACGATCGCCGAGGCACTGCCCGCCCGGGCCCGCCGCGAACTGCACACCGGCGGCCGGCGCCTGATGCTCCAGGGCAACGCGCTGCTGGTGGACGGTCGGACCATCTGGCTGCCGCCGGTGCCGGGCGCGGTGTTGCGCGCGCTCGCCGAGAAGCCGGGCTGGGTGCTCAGCCGGGCCGAACTGCTGCGTCGGGTGTGGGCCGACACGCACACCGACGAACACGCCGTGGAGGCGGCGGTGGCCCGACTGCGCACGGCGCTGGGCCCGTACGCCGGCCTGGTCCGCACCGTCACCAAACGCGGCTACCGACTGGCCGTGGACCCCTGAGTCGATGGCCGAGGCCGGGCGCGCAAAGCGGTATATTTCCAGCGCCCGCCACCCCCCGCCTGGTAGGAGCCGAGGGCCAACCCGCACCATGGCTGGGTGACAGGGGGTGAACACGAACCTTGATACGCATACGGAAGCGCACACGACTGTCGGTGGTCGTGCTGTTCGCCACGACCATCGCCGGTGTCGCCGCGTGTTCCGGATCCTCGGACACCGGCCGGATCGCCGACACGGTGACCAGCGCCGGGCCGAGTGCGGCGCGATTGTCCTCGACGGGCTCCAAGCCGATCACGGCGGACCGCCCGAGCGGCAGCGTGCCGCCGGTGGTCCCGCCCGCCGCCGCCGGTGACACCGCCGAATCGGGTGCCTACGGGAGCGAGCTGCTGACCCACCTGCGGACCACCCCGCACGGGGGCCACGTGACCAGGGTCCGAGTGGCCAGCTCGTACAAGGTCTACAAGGTCACGCTCGAAACCGACCTGGTGCGCGGCGACGGCTCGAACGTGCAGGCCGAGGAGATCGTCCGGGACCGGGCGGGCAAGCTGCTCACCGAGACCGCGCAGTGGGCCGAGGACCACCCGGCGCTGTGGGTCGGCGGGGTGGAGATCCTCGACTCGGACCGCGACGCGATCGACTTCCGACTCGGCGCCGAGCGGGACGACCGCAAGGCGGCCGCGGACGACTACGGCGCGGCGATGCTGGCCGCGCTGCACACCGCCCCGGAGGGGACCCGGCTGCAGCAGGTGCGGCTCACCCTGGACCACAAGGGCAAGTACGAGATCGCGATCGACACCGACCTGTCCTCGCACCTGCCGGGGGACTACACGACGGAGGCCGCGCAGGCGTTCAACACCGCGGCCCGGATCGTGCGCGGGGCGCAGAACTGGATCCGCGACCACCCGGGCTTCGAGGTGGCCGCGCTGCGGGTGTACGACGTCGAACGCGGACTGGTCACGATCAAGGTCGTGGACTGAGCGACCCGCTGTCGAGCAGGTGCGCCGGGTGGACCGCCCGGTTGCCGGGATCGGTCCGGTCTGCGGCATGATCGGTGGGAATTCGCGGTGATCGAAAGCATCCCGCCCGAAACCGATCGGGAACGGAACAGGCTCGGATCGGCGAAACCGAAGCGGAGACAGGGGAGGAGGCGCCACGATGACACGTATGCGCCAGAGCACCGTTCCGTGGTGGCGTTGGCGGGCCCAGGTCCGTTCCGCGCTGCACATGTTCGGCGACCCGACGTTCCAGCGCGAGTCCTGGCTGGCCGGCCGCCCGGAGTACGGCTCGATCACCGATGCCGTCTATCGCCTCGTCGGCGACTCGTGGCTGGACCGCTGGTCCGCGAGCACCTACGTCGGCTGCCTGGTCGTGGACGCGGACGAGGCCGCGCTGGTGGACGCCGCGGTGCTGGAGATCCTCGCCGTCCTGCACGACATCGGCGAGGACGCGCCCGCGCCCGCCTACCTCACCCACCCGCGCTGGCCGCAGGTGGTCGCCGCGTCACGGGCCGCGCACGTCGCACTCGCCGGGACGGACGAGGAGGACCCGGACCTGCCACCCGATTCGCTCGACGTGCTGCGCATCCGCACCGGCGGGCGCTGAGCCCGCGCGGGACGTGGGATCCTGTACGACCGGCGGCTCGGCCCGCTCGACGGCGGCGGATCCACCGCGCGGACGGGCGTCGCAAGGCCGGGTGGCGGAGAACCGAGAGCCGTACCAATGCCGCAGATGGAGAAGAAGGGCGCGTCCATGACCGAGCAGAGCCGGCCTGTCGACGAAACCGGTGCCGGGTCGACCGGCGGCCAGTACGTACTGACGCTGTCCTGCCCGGACAAGCGCGGCATCGTGCACGCGGTCGCCAGCTTCCTGATGATGACCGGCTGCAACATCGTGGACAGCCAGCAGTTCGGCGACCGCGACACCGACCTGTTCTTCATGCGGGTGCACTTCACCGCCGAGCAGGGCGTCGAGCTGGACGCGCTGCGGGCCGGCTTCACCGCGGTCGGCGCGTCCTTCCACATGGACTGGCAGATCCACGACGGGGACGCGCGGATGCGCGTGTTCGTGATGGTCAGCAAGTTCGGCCACTGCCTCAACGACCTGCTCTTCCGCAGCAGCATCGGCGCGCTGCCGATCGAGATCGTGGGTGTGGTGTCCAACCACCGCGACTTCGAGGAGTTGTCCCGCTCGTACGGCGTGCCCTTCCACCACATCCCGGTGACCCGGGACACCAAGGCCGAGGCCGAGGCGCGACTGCTCGCCCTGGTGCGCGAGTACGACGTGGAACTGGTGGTGCTGGCCCGGTACATGCAGGTCCTGTCGAACGACCTGTGCAAGCAGCTCGAAGGCCGTGCGATCAACATCCACCACTCGTTCCTGCCGAGCTTCAAGGGCGCCAAGCCCTACCACCAGGCGCACGCGCGCGGGGTCAAGCTGATCGGCGCGACCGCGCACTACGTCACGGGCGACCTGGACGAGGGCCCGATCATCGAGCAGGAGGTCGAGCGGGTGGACCACGCGGTCACCCCGGCGGGCCTGGTCGCGGTCGGTCGCGACGTCGAGTGCCAGGCGCTCTCGCGAGCGGTCAAGTGGCACTCCGAGCGTCGTGTGCTGCTCAACGGGACCCGCACGGTCGTCTTCACCTGACCCCGGGGTCGTCGCCGGCTCACCGGGCGTTCAGCACGAACGCCACCACGCCGACCAGGGCGGCGGCGGCACCGGCGAGCCGGCCGGCCCGGGTGCCGCGCGGGAACTCGGTGCGCTCCCGGGGGCCGTCGCCGTCGAAGTCGCGGACCACGGGTCGCACCCCGGGTCGATGCCGATCGCGGCCGAACACGACACAGGCTACGGCGGTGATCCACGCGGCTACCCCGACGACGAACATGCCTCGGGAATGTACGCCCGACCCGGTTGGCTGTCACAGCGGCGCGCGAGGTGCGCGCGGGGGCGCCCGCCGGTCGCGCCCCTGCGCTGATCGGGAAAACCCTTTGCGGGGTGGGCGGTTGCCGTGGCTTGATGGGTCTCCAGCCACGACAGGTCCTTCCGTGTGTCCTGTCCTCGTAGGGAGAGGAGCGAGCCGGTGCGGTTCCGTGACAACAGCCGACGCCCCGTCCAGGGTGCCTCGGCCCGCCGCGTGTAACCCCTGCTTCGCTTCCGCTCCGCGGGGCCCGCAGTCGCCAAACCCTGCGGCCCCCGCCACCGGCCGCCCCGTGCCGCACCTGGATTCACCACCCGGAGTGCGCCGGGACGGCCCACCAAGTCTTCGAGCCGATGTGCTCATGTTTCGTCGTACCCACTCAGGAGAGTGACCCAGTCATGTCGTACACCGAGGTCCCGGGCGCCCGGGTACCCATTCGCATGTGGACCGACCCCGCCGCGGTCGAGAGCCAGGCCATGCAGCAGCTCCGCAACATCACCACCCTGCCCTGGCTGCACGGCCTCGCCGTGATGCCCGACGTGCACTTCGGCCGCGGCGCCACGGTCGGCTCGGTAATCGCCATGCGCGACGCCGTCTGCCCGGCGGCGGTGGGCGTGGACATCGGCTGTGGGATGAGCGCGGTCAAGACCACGCTCACCGCGGCCGACCTGCCCGACGACCTGTCCCGGGTGCGGTCCAAGATCGAGCAGGCCATTCCGGTCGGGATGGGCATGCACGGCGAGGCGGTCGACCCGAGCACGCTGTACGGGCTCGGTTCGGCCGGGTGGGCCGAGTTCTGGTCGCGGTTCGACGATGTCGCGGATGCGGTGAAGTTCCGCCGGGATCGGGCGACCAAGCAGATGGGCTCGCTCGGCGGCGGCAACCACTTTGTTGAGCTTTGTGTGGATACATCCGATTCGGTATGGCTCATGCTGCACTCGGGCTCCCGCAACATCGGCAAGGAACTGGCGGACCACCACATGTCGGTGGCCCGGTCGCTGCCGCACAACCAGGGCATCGTCGACCGCGACCTCGCGGTGTTCGTGAGCGGCACCCCGCAGATGGACGCGTACCGCTCCGACCTGTACTGGGCACAGGAGTACGCGGCGAAGAACCGGGCGATCATGATGGCCCTGTTCCAGGAAGTGATCCGGCGCGAGTTCCGCAAGGCCCGGGTGGGCTTCGAGGAGCCGATCAGTTGCCACCACAACTACGTCTCGGAGGAGACCTACGACGGCGTGGATCTGCTGGTGACCCGCAAGGGCGCGATTCGGGCGGGCAGGGGCGACCTCGGCATCATCCCGGGCTCGATGGGCACGCGGTCGTACATCGTCCGGGGTCTGGGCAACGCGGACGCGTTCAACTCCGCCTCGCACGGTGCCGGTCGCAAGATGAGCCGGAACGCCGCCAAGAAGCGGTTCACGGTCGAGGACCTCGCCAAGCAGACCGAGGGCGTGGAGTGCCGCAAGGACTCGGGTGTCGTGGACGAGATCCCGGGCGCCTACAAGAAGATCGAGCAGGTCATGCGCCAGCAGAAGGACCTGGTCGAGGTCGTCGCCGAACTGCGTCAGGTGGTCTGCGTCAAGGGCTGAGGGTCCGGAGCCGGACCGGTCGAAGTCCCGCCCTCCCCGAGCAACTGCTCGTCGGAGGGCGGGACTTCGGCGTTTCCCGGGGTTGTCCCGGCGGTCGGTCAGGAGGGGTGGGAGGTGCGGGGGAGGAGGCGGGTGGCTCGGGTGAGGGTGGCGAGGGCGGCGGTGGCGGCGAGGGTGCGGGCCGTGTTCCAGGCGATCCAGGCGTTTTCGACGTCGTCGCGGAGCTTGGCGGGGTCGGCGATCTTCGCCGGGTCGCCGGCGTCCCGGAGCTTGTTGTTGAGCGGGATGTTGCCGCCGATGGTGATCAGCATGCCGACGAAGGCGAGGGCCACGCCGGCGATGATCCAGCGGTTCGCTTCGGTGTGGCCGAGTTTGCGGGTCTGCACGATCGAGATCACGCCGAGGATCGGGGCGCCGAAGAAGCACGCGAAGAAAACCGGGTTCTCGATGCGCTTGTTGACCTGCTGGAGGACGTCGATGAAGGTGCGGTCGTCGACGTGCCCCAGGCCCGGCATGATCGCGACGGCGAAGCAGAAGTAGACACCGGCGACCAGGCCCGTGGTGAGCAGGGTGGCGCCGAGCAGTACGGCGGCGGTGCGGGTCGGACGTGCGGTTTCGGGTGCGGTGGTGGACTGCTCGGTCATGCCCGGATCCCCGTTTTCGAGTGGTGTGGGTGGTGTCGCGTCGTCAGCGGGTCAGGGCCACGACGAGGCAGGCGGCGGCCGCGATGCCGGAGAGGGCGCGCACGTGGTTCGCTCTGGTCCAGTCGGCGAGGTAGCCGGCCCACAGGCGTTCCTCGGCGGCGGAGTTCGGCTCGACCTCGGCGAGCGCGTTGTTGCGGGGCACGTGGTAGCCGGCGGTGAGCACGATCGCGCCGATCAGGTAGAGCACGGCGCCGACGAGCAGGTACACCGCGTACGCCTCGCCCCACGAGACGACCGCCGCGATGCCCAGCCCCACACAGAGCAGCGCGGTGCCGAACAGGCCGGCCATGAAGGGCGCGGTCACGGCCGTGACGTTGATCGAACGCATGGCCGCGGCCCCCTGAGCCGCCGGCAGCCGGCCGAGGCCCGCCATGACGAAGGAGGAGAAGCCGAAGAAGACTCCGCCCATGGTCGCGCAGCCCAGGGCTGCGACAAGCGTCGAGATGAACAGGGGGCCGCTCATGGTCACACCTTCCAGACGCCGCGGGCGGCGGCGTCGCGTACGTAGTCGGAGAAGTCGCGGGGTGCCCGGCCGAGCGCGCGCCGCACACCGTCGGAGACATGTGCGTTGCGTCCGTCGAGAACCTCGCCGAAGAGGAAGGACAACAGGTCGATGACCTCCGCCGGCACCTGGTGCTCGGCCAGGACCGCCGAGTATGCCTCCAACGGGACCTGCACGAACGTGATTTCCCGGCCGGTTGCCCCGGCTATCTCGGCGACCGCGTCGGCGAAGGTGAGCAACCGCGGCCCGGTCACCTCGTAGACCTGGCCGGTGTGCCCGTCCTGGGTGAGCGCGGCGACCGCGACGTCGGCGATGTCGTCCACGTCGATGAAGGGTTCGCCCACCGCGCCGACCGGAAGTGCGACCTCGCCGCTCAGGATCGGGCCGAGGAAATCGCCCTCGTCGAAGTTCTGTGCGAAGAACGAGGCCCGCACGATGGTCCACTCGGCGCCGGACGCCCGCACCCGGGCCTCGGCGTCCTGTGCCTCGGGCTCGCCGCGCCCGGACAGCAGCACCAGGTGCCGGACACCGCTCTCGACCGCGAGGTCGGCGAACGCGCCGACCGTGTCCGCGCCACCGGGCGCGGCGATGTCGGGCTGGAAGGAGACGTACACGCTGTCGATGCCGCGCAGCGCCGGGGCCCAGGTGGTGCGGTCCGCCCAGTCGAACGGAACGGCCGCCGACCGGGAGCCGAGCCGCACCGGGCGGCCCAGCGCGGTGAGCTTCTCGGCGATCCGGCGGCCGGTCTTCCCGGTCCCGCCGAGGACCAGCGTGGTGGTGTCGGTGGTGTTCGCGAGGTGTTGTTCGTTCGTCGTCATGGCTCTATTCAAGGCCCTGGCGATGAGACTGAACATCGCTGAAACACCCAATTACATGTTCGATCGTCTAGGATTTACACATGGACGCTCTCGCGAGTCTGCTCAACGGGCCCCGGGCGCAAGGCGCCTTCCTGCTCCGCTCGATGTTGAGCCCGCCGTGGTCCATGCGGATCCACGACGAGGCGCCACTGACCATCGTGTCGATGGTGCGCGGCCATGCCTGGATCGCGCTGGACCGGGGTGAGGCGGTACGACTGACCGCCGGCGACGTGGCGATCGTGCGCGGCCCCGACCACTACCGGATCTCCGACGAGCCCGGCTCGCAGCCGCAGATCGTCATCCATCCCGGCCAGCGCTGTTCGACCCCGGACGGCCGCGACCTGGCCAAGGAGATGGCCCTGGGCGTGCGGAGTTGGGGCAACAGCGCGGACGCCGAGACGATCATGTTGACCGGGACGTACCAGATGGCCGGCGAGGTCAGCCGCTCGCTGCTGGAGGCGCTGCCCACGCTCGCGGTGATCCGCCACAGCGAGGGGGATTCCCCGCTGATCCCGTTGCTGGCCGAGGAGATCGTCAAGGACGGCCCCGGCCAGGACGCGGTCCTGGACCGGCTGTTGGACCTGCTGCTGATCGCGATGTTGCGCACCTGGTTCGCCCGGTCGGGGACGGACGCGCCGGGCTGGTACCGCGGTTACCGCGATCCGGTGATCGGGCACGTGCTGAGCCTGATCTACAACAACCCCGAGCAGCCGTGGACGGTCGCGTCGCTGGCCGCCGAGGCGGGGCTCTCCCGGGCGTCGCTGGCCCGCCGGTTCGCCGAGCTGATCGGCGAACCACCGATGACCTTCCTCACCGGCTGGCGCCTCGCGTTGGCTGCGGATCTGCTGTGCGAACCGACCGCCACGGTCGGCGGGATCGCGGAGAAGGTGGGCTACGGCGACGCGTTCGCGCTCAGCACGGCCTTCAAGCGGGTCCGGGGGATCAGCCCGCGCGAACACCGCACCCGCGCGCTGCGCCGCGAGGGTGTGGGCATCGACGGCTCCCGGCACCTGCTCGCGGACCACGACTGACCGACCGGCCGAACGGGTCTGCGGCTACCGGCGGGCCGCCGGGCGGGCCGAACTCGGCCGCGAGCCGGCCCGTGCGGACGAACCGCGGCCCCGGACGGTCGTACCGAAGCTTCAGTAACCTGGACACCCGAACCAAACCCGAAGCCAATCAGCCCAAATTTCAACCCGATCCGAACCGAATCGATCCAAACGGCATCCGCGTGTCATCTCGCATCACGGTCGTCGAGACCGCCCGGCTGGTTCTGACCCGGCCCCACCCCGAGGACGCGGCGGCGGTGTTCGCCGTGCACGGGGACCCGGAGACCAATCGCTACAACCCGCACGGGCCGATGCGGTCGGCCGAGGAGGGGGTGGCGTTCCTGGACTCGATGATCGAGGACTGGGAGCGGGACGGGATCGGCTACTGCGCGGTCGCGCCGCGTGCGGATCCGGCCGGGGTGTTCGGCTTCGCCGGGACCCAGTTGACCCGGCGGCTGCGGCCGGACGGCATACCGGTGTTCAACCTCTACTATCGCTTCGCCCCGATCGCCTGGGGCCGGGGCCTGGCCCGCGAGGCGGTCGACGTCACCCTCGAACTGGCCCGCCGCACGCTCCCGACGATGCCGATCGTCGCGGTGATCGACGCGGCCAACGTGCCGTCCCTGACCCTGGCCCGCCGGGTCGGTTTCCGGGCGAGCGACGCGTTCGTGGACGTGGAGGGCCGCGACGTCTACATGCTGCCGCAGGCCGACGGGCCGGACGGCTCCTAGCTCTCAGCCCGCCGAGCCGGCCGCGGCCCGTTCGGCGAACACCGTGCGGGCCACGGTGATCCCGTTCAACGCGGCGGGGAAACCCGCGTAGCCGACCATCTGGGTGATCGTCTCGACCACCTCGTCCTCGGTGCCGCCGACGTTGAGCAGGCCGTGAATGTGCACCGCGAGCTGCGGCGCGACCGTACCGAGGGCGGTGCACATCGCGACGGTGACGAGTTCGCGGGTCCGCAGGTCCAGGCCGGTGCGCGAGTACACGTCGCCGAACGCGAACTCCAGCAGGTAGCGGCCCAGATCCGGGGCGATGTCGCGGAGCGAGGCGATGACCTGTTCGCCGACGTGGCCGTCGATCTCGGTGAGCGCGGCCAGGCCCCGGCGGTAGCGGTCGGTGGTGGTCTCGCCGGGCACGCAGGCCCGGCTCGGCGTGGCCTCGGTCGCCGCCGGACGGGTCTCGAAGACCTCCCGAGCCGCGGTCAGCCCGTTGAGTGCGGCCGGGAAGCCGGCGTAGACGCAGACCTGGATCAGGGTCTCCACGATCTCGCGCCGAGTGCAGCCGACGTTGAGCGCGCCGGCCAGGTGGAAGCGGAGCTGCGGCGCCGCGTGACCGATCGCGGCCAGGGCCGCGACGTTGGCCAACTGGCGTTCCCGCAGCGTGAGTCCGGGGCGCGAGTAGATGTCCCCGTAGCCGAACTCGACGGTGTATCGGGCCAGGTCCGGGGCGATGTCGGCGAGGCTTTCGAGCACGGCGGGCCGATCGGTGCCGGAGACCTGTCGCAGTACGGCGAGGCCACGCTCGTAGCGGTTGTCCGAAGTGACGGTGTCGGGTGCGCTGTTCATGACCGGAACCCTAAGAGTTGGAGTGAACTCGAAGTCAAGAACGCACATCCGCCCCGCTCGGCGCGAGGATGCCCGAGGCGGAAAGCATCCGTATCGTGTAATCGACCATTTCCCTCGCCAAACGTGACAAGCACCACGATCGGCCAACTCTGTCGGTGGGCGTCGATATCTTGATCGCGTGTCGGAGAACAGGGGGGACCGGGACGCAGGCGATGGCCGCGACCGGACCGATGGACAGTCGGGTGGTTCGTCGGACGGGGCCGAGGCGAACGATCCGTTCGCCTCTTACGTGTTCGACGAGGATTTCGTCAAGGGCGCGACCCGCACGGAAGGATCCGCACGAGCAAGGATGTTGGCTCGCCAGTGGGCGAACGAGCCGCCGCCGGAGCGCCCTTGGCGGTCCGACCCGCCCAGGACGCGCGGTCGACGGCCTGGGCTCAGGACGGTCCTGCTGACCGTCTCGGTGCTCGCCCTGGTGGCCTTCGCCGCCGCTCCGGACCGGGTGTTCGGCTGGTTCAGCGCGTCCAACACGGCCACCGCGGACGACCCGCTGGTGCAACCGCCGATGACCGGGCTCGCCACCTCCGTACCCTCGGTGGCGGCGCAACGGCAGGACGTGGACCCGAACCGGCCCACCCGGAAGAACCCGTTCGCCGGCTCCCCGGCGCTCAACTACGCGGACAACGAGGCGGGCCTGTCGATGCCCCAGGCCAAGGCGGTGCCCGGGTACTCCGCCGCCGAGGTCGCCGAGGCCCTGGACCTGACCCGCCGGCTGCTGATCGCGGGCAACCTGGACCGCGACGTGCTCGCGGGCGCCCGCCCGGCCGGCTTTCTCGCCCTGTTGGATCCCTCCGACGAACTGGTCGCGCGGATCGACAACGCGATCACCGCGACCCGGTGGGATTCGGGTGACAACCCGAAGGCGTGGGTGACCAGGTTCGACCCCAAGGACGTCGAGCCGGTCGGCTCGGTGGTCAAGGTCAACGGGATCGCCGGCTACGACGTCGACGGGGAGGGCATGCTCACCGTGCACGCCGACTTCTCGTTCGTCTACCCGGTGGCCAAGACCGGCAGCGGATCCGGCGCGAGCGTCACCCGTTCCGTGGTTCGCCGGGTGCTGGAGACCAAGGTCTACCGGGCCCCTCGCTACCGCTCCACCCCACGGGGCCGGATCTCCGTGGCGAAGATCGAGAACGACATCGCGAACAGTTCGTGCACCCGCGAAGACGCCTTCATCCGCCCGGAGTTCCCGGAGGACGGAATCCCCGCGGATGCCCCGACCAAGGCCCCGGCAACGATCGATCCGTACGACCGCAGCAAGCCCATCGACAACACGAGCGCGCCCGGCACCTGCCCGTCGGTGTCCCGGATCTGAGCGGTACCGCGCCCCTCGGGGTGCGCCGCTAGAACAACCCCTCCTGTACCGACCCATCCGGCGCCCGGCCCGTCTCCAGGGGCTTGACGGTGACGCCCTGGGTGCGACCCCGAGCCGGGGTCAACTGCCAGCCGGTGAGCAGCCGTAGATCCACGAACAGCGGACCGCTGTCCGTGGTGATCAGCGCGTCGTGGCCCGCGACGCAGGTCAACTCGCCGTGCAGCAGCGCGTCGTGGGCGAGCCCGGCGACCTGATCCCGGGTCGGCGGCGGCGCCTCGGCGAGACCGTAGAACCGGGTCAGGTCCTGGATGTCGCACGGCGCCGGGGTCAGCGTGTCCGGCAGCAGCGGGGTCAACCGCGCGTGTGCGTCGGCGAGTTCGGTCGGCAGGCCGGGCTCGCGGGTACGCCACCAGGCCGCCGCCTTCGCCTTGTGCGGTATGCGCTCCCGGACCGTGCCGGTGGCCGAACACGCCCGCTCGGTGCCGCGGATGGGCACCAGCGGCCCGTGCGCGAGCCAGGTGAACATCGGCGCCCCCTGATCGGCGAGCCGGGCCGCGCGACGCTCGGTGGCGGTCAGCCCGACCTTGACCAGCCCGGGCCCGAACCACGCGAGGTAGAGCGAGAACGGCCGAGGATCATCCATCGCCTGATCCCGCGCGAGCCGCCGCCCGGGATCCGCCAGCGCACACGCCTCACACTGCGACCGCGCGGCCGTCGCCGGCAACTCCGCCCCCGCAGGACACGAAACCCGCCGCCCACCCTTGCGCCGAATCCCGACACACACCCGCGGCCCCACCAACCGCCACCCGGCACTACCCCCCGGCGCAAGCGACTGAAGCGACTCCACGTCCCCCGAATCGCTCAACACCAAATAGGGCCGCCCATCACCCCAACGAACCCCGGTGGCAAGCAACCCACCCCGCTGCGAAGGCACAATCACCCCGCCACGATAAGCGACCCACCCCACCCCACCCCCCACCCCCAGGCGCGTCAGCGCCCCCGACCCAGCCCCACCCCGGTGATCGACGCGCGCAGCGCGGAGAGCGGCGGAGCCGCAAACTTTTGACTTCGTGGCCCGTAGCGAAGCGAAGGGAGATCTGAAT
>NZ_JBEXUX010000113.1:0-22669 GCF_040629175.1 Embleya sp. NPDC005971
CGGTCCATCGAGACATGGCTGTTCAGTCCCCGGTCCCACTCCCGAAGCTCCCGGGGATCCGGCGAGCCGGCGACCGGACCCATGCCCTGACGGCCCAACAGGTCCCGGTGGCTCCATCGATACACGACCTGATCGAGCGGATCCCGCTCGTCCGCTCCGGCCTCCGACGCCATCCCATACCCCCACGCGCTCGTCCCGGCCCGATCGAGCATGCCGCACGGCCAGGGGCGGTGCCATGGATTCGAGAACACGACGCGGCCGAATGCCGTCGCTCCGACAACACCTCGTCCGATCGGCGAGGTTCGCGCCGCCGTAGGCGCGACACCCGTCCGCACAGCGGCTTTCGGGCGCAGGGCCCACGATCGTCATCGAGTCCCTCCCGGGTCGAGCGTGTCGCGGTCGTGCGAGTCGTTGCACGTGCCGGCTTCGACCGACGGTGCCCCGGGCGAGGGGCGCTACCCGGTGCGGTTCGCCGAGGGTGGCGCCGCGTCGTCGGCCTGCCGATCGGCGTCTCGGTGGGTCTCGGGCCCTCGGTCCAGCCGCTGCTCCGCCCAGATCGTCTTGCCGTCGGGTCCGAACCGGCACCCCCAGCGTTCGCTGACCTGGGAAACGAGGAACAGCCCCCGACCACCCTCGTCGGTGCTCCGAGCTCGTCTGATCCGAGGCTGGGTACTGCTGCCGTCGCCGACCTCGCACACCAGCAGATCCTTCCCTCGGATCAGCCGCGCCGTCATCGACTCGCCGCCGTAGCGGACCGCGTTTCCCGCCAACTCGCTGATCACGAGTTCCGTGGCGAAGGCCACCTCGTCGAGTTGCCACTCCGCCAACTGCCCCATCACCAGCCTGCGGAGCTCGGGCACCGCCTCCGCCCGGGCCGGGAACACCCACCGGACCGTGTCCGCGGGGGATATCGAACGCGTCCGGGCGCACAGCAGGACCACGTCCCTCGAATCGCCCTCGGGCGCGGTGTCGTTCACCACGTCACGACACGTATCGGCCAGGGAGGTATCCGCCCGCAACCGCCGAGCGATCGAGCGCCGTAGTCGGCGCAGACCCGCACCGGCCGGATCCTCCTGCCGATCGAGGAACCCGCTGCCGTGGAAGACGAGGACCGAGGCGGGCTCCAATTTCAACTCCGCCGTCTCGAACGGGGTGCCGCCCACACCCAACGGCGGTCCGGGCGGAAGTTCGACCGGGGCCGGCTCGCCACCGGGGGCGACGAGCAGCGGGGGGTGATGGCCGGCGTCCGCGAGCACGCAGCGCGAGGTGACCGGGTCGTACACGGCGTAGACACACCTCGCGCCCACCGGGTCCGTACCGGGCTCCGCCTCCGCGCCCAGGCGCCGGACGAGGTCGTCCACGTGGGTGAGCAGCTCGTCCGGTTCCAGGTCGAGGTGGGCGAGGGTGAGCATGGCCGCCCGTACCCGACCCATGGTCGCGGTGGCGGCCAGCCCCCTGCCGAAGGCCTCCCCGACGACCAGGCCGATGCGGGTCGACGACAGGGGGATCACGTCGAACCATTCGCCGCCGACCCCCGCCCCGTCCCCGGCCGGACGGTAGATCGCCGCGGTTTCGGCCGCGTCGGTGTCCGTGGTGCCCCGGGGCAGCAGCAGGCGTTGCAGCCCGACCGCCGTGGCGTGCTCGCGCGCGTATCGGCGAGCGTTGTCGACGGCCAGCCCACCGCGCAGGGCGATCTCGTGCAGGATCTCGACGTCGTCGGAACGCAGGCCGCGCTTCCGGTTCTGCCATGCGGTCACCACCCCCAGGAGCCGCCCTCGCGCGAACAGCGGGGCGATGATCGCGCGTGAAACCCGGTCGGGCACCATCCGCCACGCCGACTCGACGCCGTGCCGCGAGGTGATGAACGTCCAGGCGTCCTCGATCACGACCACGTTCCCGGCCATCAGGGCCGCGTCGTGCGCGCCTATCGCGAGCGACGGCACCCGATTGCCCGCCGTGACCATGCGTTCCGGCAGGTGACCGCGGACCGCGAAACGCTCGACCGCCCCCTGCGGCGGCGGAGCCACGCCCTCCGCGTCCTCACCCTTGGAGACGGCCACGTACAGGTCGACGGTCGCCGCCCGTCCCAGGGCCGGCACGACCACGTCGACGATGTCCTGCGCCGTCCGCCGCACATCCAGATCGGCACCGATACGCGCTGCGGCCTCGTCCATCAACCGGACCCGCAGCCGCAGCCGTTCCACCTCGTCCTGCGTACCCATCGGAACACCTCCGGGTCCTGTCCACGTTACCCGCGCACCCCCTCCCCTGCCCGGGAGGAACAACGCCACGCGCCGGCCGAGGTGCTTCCGCGGACCGTCGTATCGAGGGCTTGTCGTCGACGGCCCCGGACGCGACCGATCGAGGGAACCGTTGCCCGAGTGTCCTATCGGCTGTGGGCCGCCTCGTGACCCGAGGAGCGATCGGGCGCTGGTTCCCGTCGTCACCAGGGCGACACGGCCATCGGCGCGTGCCTCCGCGCCGCCGGTGTCGGGAGCGAGGCGTGGTGACGGGGCCGGCCCGGTGACGGGATGGACAGGCCCCGCGGGTCATTCGGCCAGGGTCGGGGCGGCGTGGGACCAGCGGTGTTCGTCAAGTTCGCGGGCGATGAAGCGGGCGAGGTCGGTGCGGGTCACCTTGCGGCCGCCCTTGGGGTTGCTCGCGTCGACGACGCGGTAGGTGCCAGTGGGGGGTTCGTCCTGCAGGCGAGCGGGGCGGACGAAGGTCCAGTCGACGGCGCTTCGGCGGACGATCGTTTCCATCAACCGCATGTCGTCGTACAACTCCCGAACCAGCGGAGTGACGAGATTGCGGTACCACCAGGGGAAGTTGGGGTCGCGGTGGTGGACCCCGCCCGAGGTGACGGCGATCAGTCGGGGGATGCCGGCGTCTTCCATCGCGGACACCAGGGTCCGCGCCGCGTCGGAGTAGAGCCGGTTCGCCTGCCGCCCCGGCGGGCCGATCGCCGAGACCACGACGTCGTGCCCCTCGACGGCGGAGCGCACGGCGGCGGCGTCGCGCACGTCGGCCCGCACGACGGTCGACTTCCCCGTGCCGGGCGAGTCCTGCGGGGTCGGGGGCTGCCACCGGGCCGGGTCGCGCACCGCGGCGGTGACGTCGTGGCCCAGGCGCAGGGCCTCCCGGACGACGAGGTGTCCGGTGCGGCCGTTGGCTCCGAAGACGATGACATTGCTCATGACGGGATCCTCACGTGGTCGATGGGTTGGTACGGGTCACTCGTCGGGTGCGCGGGTGCGACCGAAGTACCGGCTGATCCGGGACGGCCCGGGGCGCAGCCGGGGTCGGTCCGCGGGCTACGCGGCGCGGGACCGCGGCAGCAGGAGCACCAGGGCTGCGCCGAGCAGGCAGGTCGCGGTCACCGCCAGTGCGCAGACGACCAGGCCGTCCGCTCCCGGGTCGGGGGCGCCGGCGTCGTGCATGGCGAAGTACACGGTGCCCAACACCGCGACGCCCAGGGCCGTGGACAGTTGTTGGAGTGCGTTGAGTGCGCCCGAGGCACTGCCCGCCTCGGCGGGTTCGGCCGCCGCCAGGATCGACTGGACCAGGGTGCCGGACACCAGGCCCACGCCCAGCCCCACGACCAGGGTGGGTATCGACAGCGCCCAGGCCGGAGGCCCCGACGCGGCCACCGCGGCAAGGCCGAGCGTGCCGAGCGCCTCGATCCCCAGCCCCAGGTGCAGGAGTGAGCGGCCGAGCCGAACGGCCGCCGCCGGAGCGGCGAGCGAGGCGAGTCCGATGCCCGCGGCGAGCGGCGACAGCGAGAGCGCGGTCGCCCACGCGGACCGGCCGAGATCCAGGCGGAGGTGGAGGGAGAGCACGAGCAGCAGTCCGCCGAGGCCGGTGAAGAAGGCGGCGGTGACCGCGAGGCCGCCGACGAACGCGGGTTTGCGCAGCAGGCTCGGCACCAGGACCGGTGAGCGGCTGGTGCGTTGACGTCGACCGAAGGCGGCGAACGCCACGATGCCGGCGGCGATTTCCGCGAACGTCCACCACGGCCAACCCGCTTCCCGGCCCTGGATCAGCGGGTGGACGACGAGCGCGGACCCCAGGGCGACCAGGAACGCGCCGGGCGGGTCGATCCGCACGAGCGGGTCTCCCCGGTCGGCCGGCATCCACCGCAGTGCCCCGACCACGGTCAGCGCGCCGAGCGGAAGGTTGATCAGGAAGATCAGCCGCCAGTCGAGTCCGGCCGGGTCGAGGGCGATCAGGCCGCCCGCGAGGACCGGGCCGCCGACACCGGCGAGCGCCATCACCGGTCCGAACGTGGCGAACGCCCGGCCGCGTTCGCGTTCGTCGAACACCGCGCTCAGCACGCCGAACCCCTGCGGGATCATCAAGGCGCCGAGCGCGCCCTGGGCCACCCGGGCCGCGACCAGCACGGTCGGCGAGGGTGCCAGCGCACATACCGCGGAGGCCACCGTGAACCCGGCGGCGCCCAGGACGAACAGCCGCCGACGACCCCACCGATCCCCCAGCCGGCCGCCGACGATCAGCAGGACGCCGAAGGCGAGCGTGTACCCGGCGGTGAGCCACTGCATGATCGCCGCGCCGCCG
Organism: Embleya sp. NPDC005971; assembly: GCF_040629175.1. NCBI lineage: Bacteria > Bacillati > Actinomycetota > Actinomycetes > Kitasatosporales > Streptomycetaceae > Embleya > Embleya sp. NPDC005971. The sequence continues at coordinate 4,576 of NZ_JBEXUX010000113.1, forward strand.
CCCAGCCCGGCGCGCACCGACGGGGCGGCCACGTTCATCACGGTCGCGTCCAGCAGGTCCAGGGCCTGCGCGAGCAGCACCACCGCCAGGATCCGCCACCGGTGCGGATGGGCGGCCGGCGGTGCCGTACTGGCGGCCGACGTCGAAGCGGGAACGGTCACGGGATCTCCCCATCAGGCTTAACAAACACTGTTCGTCAAGCATCGTGCCCTTAACGAACAGCATTCGTCAAGGTAGGGTGATGCCATGCCGCAAGCCCGCTCGCGCTCCCGCCCCTCGAAACCCATGCTCGGCCTGGACGCCGTACTGGCCGCCACCATGGCGCTGGTCGACGAGTCGGGCTGCGAAGCGGTGAGCCTGCGGCGGGTCGCCCAGGCCCTCGAAACCGGTCCCGCCTCGCTCTACGTCTACGTCCGCGATCGGCAGGAGCTGATGGCGCTCGTCCTCGATCACGCGGTGGCCGACGTGGTCGTGCCCGACGAGGGCGCCGGGGACTGGCGCACCCGCCTCGAACTGCTCGTCGGGCGTATCATCACCGCCCTGACCGGCCACAACGACATCGCCTCCGTCGGCCTGCGGGACGCCCTCCCCGGCCCGCACGGCCTGCGCCTGACCGAGGAGGTGACGCGCCTGCTCCGCACCGGCGGACTCGACGACGACGCCTGCTCCTGGGCCATCGACCTGCTCGGCCAGTACATCTACTCGACCGCCCTGGAGTACGCCGGCGACCCACAGCCCCGGCGGGCCCCCGGCAAACCCTCGCCCGGCGCCGGCCCGACCGGACCCGATACGTTCACCGGCCGACTCGACGCCACCTTCCGGGCGTTGCCCGCCGAGCAGTACCCCACCCTGCGGTCCCTGGCCCCGAGCCTCACCGGCGGCGACCGGGAGGCCCGGGCCGCGTGGAAACTCCGCGTGATCATCGACGGCCTGCTCGCCCAACCCCCTGGCCGGCCCACATCCCGAGCGTGACGAAATGCGCCGACCGGTCGGTCCGGCGGCCAGGATCATCGAGGAGACGCGCCTTGGATCTTCGTTCTCTCCACTACGCGGTGACACTCGCGGAGGAGTTGCATTTCGGCCGCGCCGCACGCCGTCACTTCATCTCGGAGCAACCGTTCGGGAAACGTATCCGGCAACTCGAGGAGGAACTGGGGGTGCGGGTCTTCGACCGCACCAGCAGACGCGTCGCGCTGACCCCTGCGGGCGCGCTCCTGATCGCCGATGCCCGGCGTCTGCTCGCCTCGGTCGACGACCTTTCCGCCCGTGCCGCGCGCGCGTCGGGGCGCTCGGTGTTCCGGCTCGGGGTGCTCGGGTTCGGTGCCGCCGGTCTCTGGGAGTCGATGCGGTCCCAATTCACGGCCGAACACCCCGAGTTGGCCATCGAGTACCGCGAACTCGATTTCACCACACGGCACTCCATGCTTCAGGACGGCGTCGTCGACGCCGCCATCACCGGTGCGCTGGAACCCGTCCGGGGCGTCACCCACGACCTGCTTTTCGAATCCCCGCTCGCGATACTGGTCCCGGCCGGCTCGCGGCTCGCCCACCGCGACTTTCTGCCCCTGACCGAGGCGGCCGAACACGACCTGTTGCGACTGGACGGGTTCGGCGACGACGAGACCCTGGCCGGCCGGTTCGGCGCGAGCATTCTCTCCGCGCCGCGGATCGCGAATCCCGCATCCATACCGACGGCGGTCGCGACCACCGGCCGGTTGTCGTTCCACAGCATCCTGGCGCAAACGTTCTACGCCCACCCGGGAGTTGCGGTCATCCCGACCACCGGCACCGTCAGCGTCGTGCTCGCGACCCGCACGGGTGACGAACGCCGATCGGTCGTCTCGATCCGAAAGGCCGCACGCCTCGCCGCGAGTCGCGCCTGACCCCGCTGCCCGGCATCTCGCGGACGCCCGCCGGGACTTGGGCCCCGCGCCGTTGTTTCGTCGGGCGGGGTCCGGCCCGGTCACCGCCCTCTCGCCGCGGGCGGGCGCTCCACCGGCGAGCGCCCGCCTCCCGTCCCATCGACCTCTCAGCCGCGGCGAGCGCGGAAGGCTTCGAAGTCGATGCCGGGGGCCCCGGCGACGACACGCGAGATCTGGCTCCCCAGTCCCTCCGCCTCGATCGAGACCACGTCCCCGGGGGAGAGCGGACGCCTGATGTCCGGTCCGTGCCTCCCCCACAGTTCGGCGAGGCAGCCGCCGCCGCACGTGCCCGACGCGAAGACCTCGCCCGCCCGGACATCCGTACCCCGGGACGCGTACGCGATCATCTGGCCGAAGCCGAAGGACATGCTGCTCACCGTGTCCGACCCGATGACCTCACCATTGATCCGGGCGGTCAGCGCGATGTCGTAGGAGTCACCACGACGCATCGGCGCGAGTTCGTCGGGTGTGACGAACCACGGGCCGAGGCTGATCGCGCTGTCCTTGCCCTTGGCCGGGCCCAGCGGCAGGGCGAACTCGGCGACCTGCAGATCGCGGGCGGACCAGTCGTTCATGAGCATGAATCCGGCGATGCGCTGCTCTGCTTCGGCGGGCGTCAGATCCCGCCCGCCGGCACCGAGCACGACGGCGACCTCCAGTTCCAGGTCGAACGCCGTGCATCCGGGTGGGATGGCCACGTCGTCGTACGGGCCGTGCACCGAGTTCGGATTGGTGAAGTAGAACGAGGGTGCCGCGTACCAGACGGGAGGCACCGGGGTTCGCGCTCCCGCCCGGCGAGCGACGCCCTCGAAGTGCCGCTCGAACGTCATGTAGTCGCGCACGCTGGGAGGTTGGGGCAACGGCGCCCGCAGGTGCGCCTCGGCGCCGGCGACCACCAGGTCCGGGTCGCGCATGGCGCGCTCGCCGGCCTCCTCCAGCCGCGCACCGTCGGCCCGCAGGAGGTCCAGCAGCGAAGCGCCCGCTTCCAGTACCCGAATGGTCTCCCCGTCGACAACGCCCACCCGTTCGACGCCGTCGTGCTCGATCGTGACGAACCTCATTCCTGTCCCTCCATCGCTAGATCAGGGTGTGCATGGGGCCGTCGTTGTAGGCGATGGCATCGTCGAACGCCCGGCCGTAGTCGACCTCGCGCCCCTCGGCATCCGCACACCATCGGTGCAGGTTGAGCACGATGCGCTCGGTGTCCGGCCAATGTGCGAATTCGCCGAGGTCGAGCGATGCGGCTGCCTCCAGGGGCGTGGCTCCGGCCTTCGAGGCCGCCCGGCCGCACGCGTCGACGAAGTCGTAGTACCGGCGATGGGCTTCGATGTGCACCGCGATCTCGTCACCCGTGAGCACCGGCCCATGACCCGGGACGATGACGTCGGCGCCGAATCCTTCGATCCACTCCAGGGCGCGCCGGGCACCGGAGACGGATCCCATCAGGAGGAGCGGCGTCAGGCCGGCGAAGATCAGGTCCCCGACGAAAAGGACCGAGCGGTCGGGCACCCAGGTCACCAGATCGCCCGTGGTGTGCGCGGGATATCCGGGCGAGTGCACCTCGACCCTGGAATCGTCGCCGACGATGTCCAGACGCTCGTGCACGACGAGATTGGGCAGCCGTTTCGTGACGTTTCCCCAGTCCGGCGTGGGCGTCCAGAACGGCGGACAGTTGTCGAGGAGCATGTCTCGTTCGAGGTCGCGTCGCATGTTCTCGTGACCTATCAACGCGACGTCGCGAGGCAGCAGACTGTTCCCGTAGGTGTGGTCCCCGTGCGCGTGGGTGTTCACCGCCCATTGCAGGCGCGAATTCGGCCTGACCTCGGCCATGGCCCGGAGCATTGCGCGGGTTCGTTCCTCGTTGGCGCACGTGTCGACCAGGACGTCGCCGTTCGACGTCCCGACCAGGCCCGCGTTGTTGAGCCACCAGGTGCCGTCCGGCTGGATCCAAGCCCACACCCGGTGGGCGACCTCGTGAAGTTCACCGTGCGACATGTGCGGACTCCTCTTCGTTGTCGATGGAACCGGCCAGGACCGCTTGGAACAACCCGCCGGGCGGTGTTCCCGGCAGCCGGCTTCCGCTTGCGCAGACGCGGCCGAGGATCTGCTCGGCGGAACGCTCCAACCGCTCGTCGAGCGACGCGCGATCGATCCCGACCAGCCGGCCGTCCCGTTTCACCACGTTTCCGTCGACCAGCACGGTCTCGACGTCGCCGGGCGTCGTCTGGAACACGAGGGTCGATTCGGGGTGCGCCGCGGGACGCTGCGAGCGCCCGGAACCTCCGACAAGCATCAGGTCGGCGCGTTTTCCGACGGTGATGCTGCCGACCAGCTCGCTCAGGCCCATGGCTTCGGCCGCGTTCACCGTGACCCAGGTCAGCGCCTCGTGCGCGGTGACGGTGAGCCGAACCGGGTCGATGCCGGCGGCGTTGAGGGCCTTGGTGCCCGACCAGCGCGCGATGGCGATGCCCAGGCGCAACTGATGGAACAGGTCACCGGAGTTGAAGGAGACGACGTCCGCCGACAGCGTCGGCTTCATGCCGTGCCGCTTCGCCTGCTCGAACGGGGGCAGTCCCATCCCCATGTTGAGTTCCGTTTCCGGCGAGATGGAGATCTTCGCGTCGTGGCGCGCGAGTGCGGCCCAATCGTCGTCGGACAGCGTGTTGCAGTGGACATGCACCTGATTCCCGTCGAGGAGGCCGCTCTTGTCGAGTTCGGCCACGCCGGTGGGGAAGGCCCAAATGCACCCGGTATGGGTCACGATCAGGGCATTTCGTGAACGAGCGGCTTCGATTTCGGCTCGTGTGGTCTCCAACGAGGCCATTTCGGTGAGCGCGGCGCCGACGCGGATCAGGTCGTCGTCGCCGACGGTGTCGGCGATCCGATGGAAGTCGGCGATCCGCTCCCGGTGCGAGGCGAAGTATCGGGGCGCCTGCGGGCTGGAATCGAAGAACCCGTAGCCGAACACGCCCCTGATGCCGGCGTCGCGAAGGCCGCGGATGGCCGCGTCGCTGTGGTCGGGCGTGTTGTTGCAGTGCGAGAAGTCGAGCAGCGTCGTGACACCCGCGTCCAGCGCCTCCAGCGCGCCCGCGTAGTTGCCCAGGTGGACGTCATCGGGTGCGTAGGCCGGAGAAATCGTGAATCGAACACCGGAGATGTAGTCACCCAGGGTCCAGTCCCCACACATGCCGCGTATCTGGGCCTGCCACGTATGGCGGTGGGTGTCGATGAAACCGGGGGCGACGATCCGGCCGGTCGCATCGATCACCTCGGCGTCGCCCGCGTCGAGGCCGGAGCCGATTGCCGTGATCACGCCATCCTCGATGAGGATGTCGGCCCCCTCGAGAATTCCGAGACGTTCGTCCATGGTGACGATCCGTCCGTTGCGGACGACGGTCCAACGCTTCGTCATCGCAACCTCCTTCTTGTCTCGCCGGACCTCCAGCCGACCACAACGGTCGCGGGCGATCATCAGTCAAAAAGGTTGCGATCGAGCGTCGGTGGCCGGTGCGTTCGGCGCGGTCGGGAACTCCGGGACCGGGGACCGGGAGGTGTCGGTGGGTCGGACGGAACCGGCGTCGCCGCCGGCCGGCGGAGGAGTTGCCCGTCCGTCCCGGGTGGCCAGGTTCCGGGCGTGGGATGCGGCGGCTTCCACGACTTCGAGCAGGTGACGGGCTCGGGCCCGTTCGGCGCGCCGGGGGTTGAGCGGGTGACCCAGCGGGTGGACCGCTCGGCGGAATGCCTCCAACGCCTGGTCGAGGGCCGCCACTTCGGCGTTCGTCCGCAGCACCGGCTTCGGGTCGGGAACATCCCGCACAAGCCGGTTCAGGGCGGCGAGGAACTCGCGCAGCCGGTCGTCACAGGCGTTGCGCAGTGACGTCGGTACGACCAGGACGGCGGCGAGGATTCCGCAGGCGGCCCCCAGGGCGGTCTCCTGGATGCGCAGCGCGAGCAGTTCGGGAGAGAACGTGTGCAGGAGTTGGAGCACCATGCTGAGCGAGCCGGTGATGAAGAACGTCACCGCCCAGTAGCGGCCGGCCGGCGTGTAGAACATGCCGAAGACGCAGGCGAGGAGGAAGGCGACGGCCCAGGACGGGTGTCCGGCCGTCGAGAGGGCCAGGCCGTAGCCGAACAGCACCCCGGCGATGGTTCCGATCAGCCGTCTGCCGCTCTGCAGCAGGATGTCCCCGGTGTGCTCGGCGTTGATGTAGACGACCCAGGCCGTGGCCACGGCCCAGTACCACAGCCGTGGCGAGAGCAACTGCCCGCCGAGGGTGGCGAGTGCGGCCGCCGCGGTGACCTGGAACGCCTGTCGCGTCGTGCGGCGTCGCGGGCCGGCGAAGCGGACCGTCGCCGGGCGACGCGAGGCACGGTCGCGCCCGTGCCGTCGGGCCGGCCGGGCCGGGCGGTCGGCGGGAGTCCGTGCCTCGTCGCCGACGCGGCGAAGGGCGATGGCGGCGAGGCGTTGTGCGTGCGCCTCCGCACCGATGACCCGATCCAGCTCCGCGGACTCGGGGCCGGGACGGCTCGCCCGGCCCGCTCGCGGCCGGGCCGGCGCACCTTCGCGTACGAAGTCCTGGATCAGCAGCGCGCCGTCGTGCAGTCGATCGAGGTCGCGCTCCAGTGTGCGTCGGGCCGCACGCGCGGCCCGGCCCGTTGTCGGCAGCTTCGCCGTGCCCCGGAGGACGGTGTCGCAGCGCCGGTCGAAGGCGGTGCGCAGTCGTCCCAGCGTCGCGGACGCCGGCGCGCGCACGAGGCCGAAGCGGGTGAGCGCGGCGGCGGCGAACGCGATCGCCAGTACCCCCGCCAGTTGCGGCAGTTGGTGGGGCCGGATCCTGGCGAACTGGGTCAGGAAGAAGGCCATGAAGGCGAAGATCCCGAGATCCTGCCCCCACCGTTCGAACCGACGGACGTAGACTGCGGCGAAGATCAGCAGCAGGAATGCCCCCTTGGCCGCGACCGGGCAGGGGGCCAGGAGTGCCCCCGCCGCCATGGCGACGACCGTCACGGGCAACCCGGCCGACAGGGTGTTCCACTGCCGGCGGGGACGGAGCGCACTGATCCCCAGCGACGTGACCACGGTGGTGAAACCCCCGGCCAGCACCATCGTCGGCGGCTGCCGCAGTGCGGTCAGCGCCGCGAGGGTCAGGGCGAGACCGAGCACGGCGCGCAGGGCCGCGATCAGCCGGAGCAGTCCCGGGTCGGCTGCCGCGAACCGGTCCCACGACAGTGCCCTCTTCTCCGCCGACATGGGATGTTCCGCTCCTTCGTCGTGGCCGGACGATCCGTTCCCGTCCGGCCGTGGCAGGGGAGCGCCGGCCGACCGACGGACTGCCGGGGCCGGCTCGTTCCGTCCGCGATGGCATCGGGTTGCGGCAGCGGGGAGCAGACGGGAAGGGGCCGCCCGGGAGGTCACCGGCGTCGTCGCTCCATCGCCGTGTTGCCAGTGTGATCCGGCGGCACGTCTCGCGGTATGCGTCAGGTGACTGCTGCTTCCGCCGCGGGACGCCCGGTCGTCGGGGCCGGCCCGGTCAGTCCCGCTGCCCCGAGGGCGCCGGGAGCGGCCCCTCGATGAGGTCGCGTAGTTGCGAACGGGCGGTGATGCCCAATTTGGGGAAGCTGCGGTACAGGTGCGAGCTCACCGTGCGCGGCGAGAGGAAGAGCTTCTCGCCGATCTCCCGGTTGGTCAGGCCGCGGGCGGCGAGTCGGATGATCTGCTGCTGTTGCGGCGAGAGTTCGGCCAGCGCGTCGGGGGCCGTGTCGGTGACGTCCAGACCCGCGGCACGGGACTCGCCCTCGGCGCGCTCCACCCAGGGGCGCGCACCCAGCCGCCGGAAGGTCTCCAGGGCCGTGGTCAGCAGCGGGCGCGCCTCGGCGATGCGCCGGCGGCGGCGCAGCCATTCGGCACGGTCGAGCAGGGTCTGGGCACGCTCGAACGGCCAGTGTTCGAGGTCGGGGTCGGCCAGCGCCGCTCGGAAGTACGGTTCGGCGTCCTCCGGGTCCGCGAGGAGTGCGCGGGCGCGGGCGATCAGCGCGGTCAGCCGAGGCGACGCGTCGTCCCCGAGCCGGCGGGCCGAGCGCTCGACGATCGAGGCCGCGTCGGCACGGTGGCCGCTGCGCACGGCGGCGGCCGCAAGGTCCGCCAGAGCCGGGTAGGACGCGTGGTAGTGCACCGGTTCGCCGTCGGCGGTGAAGACCGGGCGGAGCTGCTCGTAGGCGATCTCGTACGCGCCTTCCGCCGCCGCGGCGGCGCCCAGTGCGCGGCGGGCGTAGACGAACACCGAGCGGCTCTCCAGCGGGTCGATCAGCGTGAGCGCGTCGTCCGCCCGGGCGCGCGCGGTGGTCACGTCGCCCTGGAGCGCCGACACCACGGCATCGATGGCGGCCGCGCAGGCCATCGCGTGGTCGAGCCCGACGGCCGAGGCGACGGCGGTCATCTGTGCGCAGGCCGTCCGGGCCCGTTCCCACCTGCCCTGTTCCAGATAGGCCCAGGCGGCGGCACCGCCGAGGCCCTCCGGAAGCGGTCCGTGGGCCGGCCATCGGTCGAGGGCCTCGTCGAAGACGCGTACCGCCAGGGGGGTTTCGTCCAGGACCCAGGCCATGATCGCGACGGCGGCGAGCCGGTCGGGCCGGCGCCGTGCGTCGTCGAGCAACCGCGGCAGTAGGGCGACGAGTTCGGCGCGGGCGTGGAAGGGATCCGACACCGCGCCGATCCAGCCGCGCAGCCGGGCGTCGGGCACGTCCGGGGGAATCCGGCCCAGGATGCGCCGGATCTCCTGCCGCTGGGCGTCCCGGCCGGAGTAGAAGTGCACGACGGCGGCGGCGGCAAGCAGGTCGAGGGCGGCGGCGGGCTGCTCGGTGGCCCACCGGTCGGCGGCGTGGGTCAGCCGGGCGAAGACCACGGTGTGGCGCGTGGTCAGCGCGGCGAGCCGGCCGGCGGACAGGGCGACGGAGGCCGACAGCGTGGTGTCGTCGGTGCGTTCACGTGCCGCGGCGGCCAATTCCTCGACCCAGGCGATGTCCCCGGTGAGTACGGCCGCCTCGGCGGCCGCGACGAGCAGTCGGGCGCTGTCCGCGCGCCGGGGCGTGAGGTCCGCGGCGCGCTGGAGCGCCTGTGCCGCCGCCGCGTAACCGCCGCGACGACGGGCCCGGTCGGCGGTCTGCTCCAGCGCGGCCGACACGAGCGCGTCCGGCCCCGGGGAGGCGGACGCGAGATGCCAGGCGCGCCGGTCCGGCTCGTCGCGGAGCATCTCGGCCAGCGCCAGGTGCGCGGCGTGCCGGGCGTCGAAGGTCGCGGCGTGGTAGACGGCCGAGCGCATGAGCGGGTGTCGGAAGCGGAGGTGGCCGCCGCTCCTGCGTACCAGTCCCGCCTCCTCGGCGGGCCGCCACGCGGTGTCCTCGGCGCCGGGCAGCCCGGCGGACGCCACGGCCGCCGTATCGGACGTGTCCATGGCCGCCAGCAGCAGCAACACATGCGAGGTGGACGCGGGAAGTCCGGTCAGCCGGTCGGCGAAGATCCGCTCCAGATGCTCGGAGAGCGGCAGCGGCCCGGCGGGCGTCTGCGACTCCGTACCGAATGCGGCGGCGGCCCCGGCCAGTTCGACGAGCCCGAGGGGATTGCCCTGGGCCTGATCGAGGATCCGGGCCCGGACGCGCCCGGTGGGGCGCTGCGGCTGCCGATCCAACAGCCGGCCCGCGACGGCGGTGTCCAGCGGCCCGAGGTCGAGCGGCGGCCGGGTGTGCTCGAAACCCGGCAGCGGATCGCCGGAACGGACCCCGACGAGCACCGTGACCGGCTCCGCCTCCATGCGGCGGGCGGCGAAGGCCAGGGCGTCCGCCGACGCCCGGTCGAGCCACTGGGCGTCGTCGAGGACCAGGAGCAGCGGCCGCTCGTCCCCCAGGTCCGCCACGAGGGTCAGCAGGGCGACGCCGACGAGCATCGGATCCGGTGCCCGCGTGGCGGGTTCGCGGCCCAGGGCGCCCCCGAGGGCCGCGCGCTGCCGCTCGGGCAGCCGGTCCACCCGGTCGGGGACCGGCCGCAACAACTGGTGCAGTCCGGAGAAGGCCAGGCTCGCCTCCGCTCGGCTTCCCTCGGCGCGCAGCACCCGGACACCGGCGACCCGCGCTCGCCGCGCCGCAGCGTCCAGAAGCACACTCTTGCCCATTCCGGGGTCACCGGTGAGTACCAACAACCGCTCACCGTCCGGCGCCCGATCCACCGCACGAAACACGCGTGCCAGCTCCGCGTCCCGACCGACGATCGGCTCGTTCGCCGACACCGAATCCGGTCCACCGGCCGGACCGGAGGCCATTGTGTGCTCGTCCACGGAGACTCCAGGAATTGCGGGTCCGTCCGAGCCTTCCGCTCGCGCCGTCCGACCCAGGCTACAAGCGTCGAAGCCCGCCCCGCCCGCGTGCACGCAATTGCAGTCACGTTACCGATACCGGTCCTCTGCGGGCCCGCCGTACGGTTTCGAAAAGCATCCGACTACGCAAGGATTTCCAATGGATCAGCTCGATCTCGGAAACGTATCGGTCACTCGGGTATGGGAATACTTCGGCTCCGTCGAAATGACGCCCGACACATTCTTCCCGGAAAGCCCGCAGGCCACCTGGGACGACGGCGCGGAATGGCTGGCCCCGCATTTCCTGAATTCCGAGACCAATATCGTCAATTCCGCGCTCCAGACCTGGGTGCTGCGCAGCGAGGGCAAGACCATCCTCGTGGACACCGGAGTCGGCAATCACAAGGAGCGTCCGTACGCGCCGGTCTGGAGCCGGCTCGAGACGGACTTCCTGGCCAATCTCGCCCGCGCGGGTGTCGAGCCCGAGGACGTCGACATCGTCGTCAACACCCATCTGCACATCGACCACGTGGGCTGGAACACCTATCTCGACGGGCGGAACTGGGTGCCGACCTTCCCCAACGCCACGTATCTGATGCCGAAGGCCGACTTCGACTACTGGAATCCGGCGAACAACCACAAAACGCTGTTGGGCCGCGGCAACCAGAACGTCTTCGAGGACAGCGTCGCCCCGGTGCACGAAGCCGGCCGGACGCTGCTGTGGGAAGGGACCCACCACATCGACGCCAATCTGCGCCTGGACCTGGCTCCCGGGCACACCCCCGGATCCTCGGTGCTCACCCTCGAGTCCGGGTCGGATCGGGCGGTGTTCGTCGGCGACCTGCTGCACAACCCGGTGCAGATCCTGGAGCCGGACACCAACAGCTGCTTCTGCGAGGACCCGGCCGGCGCCCGCGCCACCCGCCACAAGATTCTGGGCTGGGCGGCCGACCACAACGCACTGCTCGTCCCCGCGCACCTGGGTGGCCACGGCGCCGCCGAAGTGAGCCGCGAGGGAAGCAGGTTCGCCATCAAGGGCTGGGCCCCGTTCACCCCGTACCAGCAGGGCTGACACCCGCAGAAAGGTCGATTTCCGTGAACCACCGCCCCGAACGCGTCGTGACCACCGCACAGGGAGCCGTCCGCGGGCTGCGCCGAGACGACGCCGACGCCTTCCTGAACATCCCCTATGCCGCTCCCCCCACCGGCGCCGCCCGGTTCGAGCCGCCGCGGCCGCACGCCCCCTGGGAGGACGTGCGCGACGCCACCACCCCGGGGCCCAACGCGCCGCAGTCCGAGCGCAAGCTCGGCAGCGTGGACATGACCCCCTACTTCGGCACCGGCTGGAGCCGCGGCGAGGACTTCCTCACCGTCAACGTCTGGACGCCCCGGGCGGCGGGCGGCGATCTGCCGGTCATGGTCTTCGTGCACGGCGGCGGCTTCGTGGCCGGCTCGACGCGGTCGGCGATGTACGACGGCTCCGCCTTCGCCCGCGACGGCGTCGTCCTCGTCACCCTCAACTACCGGCTCGGCATCAGCGGTTTCCTCGACATCCCCGGCGCGCCGGCCAATCGAGGACTGCTCGATGTCGTCGCCGCCCTGGGCTGGGTGCGCGAGAACATCTCCGCCTTCGGCGGTGACCCGGGCAACGTGACGCTCTTCGGCCAGTCGGCCGGCGCGACCGTCGTCGCCGGCGTGCTGGCCACACCGGCGGCCGCGGGTCTGTTCCGGCGGGCGATCGTCCAGAGCGGCAGCGGCCTGGGGGCGTTCACGACCGAGCAGGCCGCCCGGGTCACCGAGGCCGCGGCCGACGCCCTGGGCATCGAGCCGCGCGTCGAGGACTTCGCCGAGATCTCCGACGAGCGCCTGGTCGAGGCCGCGGGCAGGCTCGCGGGCATCGACCTGCGGACCGAAACGCACGGCGACCCGCTGATCGGGCTCAGCCCCTTCAGCCTGGTCCTCGACACCCAGCCCGCCGAGGCGGTCGCCGCCGGCCTGAGCGCCGACGTCGATCTCCTGGTCGGGATCAACTCCGAAGAGGGCAACCTGTATCTGGCCCCCGTGGGCAGGTACTCCACCTCGACCGCCGCCGATGTCGATGCGGCCGCCGCCGCCTCGCACCCGGATCCCGACAGGCTCGTGGAGGTGTACCGCACGGCGCGCCCGGGGGCCTCCTTCGGCGCCCTGCGCTCGGCCATCATGGCCGACGCGCTGTTCGGCGCGGGAAGTCGGGCGCTGGCCTCCGCGCATGCCGCGCACCCCTCATCGGCGACGTACGGCTACGAGTTCGCGTGGCGCTCCGAGGCCCTGGACGGGGAACTCGGCGCCACCCACGCCGTGGAGCTCCCCTTCGTCTTCGACCTCACCGGACTCCCCGGGCTGCACGGGCCCAACGCGCTGCTCGGCCCCGAGAAGCCCCCCGCGGACCTGGCCGCCCGGATCCACGACACGTGGATCCGGTTCGCCAGGACCGGCGACGCCGGCTGGCACCCGTACGACAACGAGCGCCGGGCCACGATGCGGATCGACAGCGAGTGGACGCAGCTCGACGACCCGCACGGCCGGGAACGACAGGTCTGGAGCTGACACTTCGGTCTCGGTCCTCGCCCTGACGCGAGGGACCGGACGGACCGGACGGGCCGGACCGCATGCCGACCCCCGCCACTGCTTCGAGTACTACTTCAAGGACGACACCGTCATGAGCCGTACCATCATCACCACCCCGGACGCCCCGACCCCGCCGGCCCCGCTGTCCCAGGGCGTACGCAAGGGCCCGATCCTGCAAGTCTCCGGCCAACTACCCCTCGACCCCGCGACCGGCGCGGTCGTCGGCACCACGGTCGCGGACCAGACCGCGCAGGTCTTCCGCAACGTGAGCGCCGTGCTCGCGGCCGCCGGCGCCTCCCTGCGGGACGTCGTCATGCTGCGCGTATACCTCACCGACCCCGCCGATCCGGCGGAGCTGAACCGGGCCTGTGCCGAGGCCGCCGGCGAGCCGTTCCCGGCCCGGACCACGGTCTACATGCAGCTTCCCCCCGGAATGCTCGTCGAGATCGACGCACTGGCCGTACTGGCCGACTGACGGCGATGACAAGGCGGTCGGTGGGACCGGTCGACGGACCGATCCCACCGACCGATCCCACCGACCGCACGAGGTACGAGGGTTGGTGAACAAGGTGACCCACCGCCTGACCGAGGCATGCCGGGCGCTGCGCGTGCCGCACACCGACCTGGTGGATGCCGTCTGCGCCCTGTCCTGGCGTCCCCCGCCACCCGCCGGCCCGCACCCGGTGCGCCGTCTCTACGAGCAAGTGCTCCAGGCGGTCGGCGAGTTGCCGCTCGGCACGGTACAGCCCGGCGATGTGAGCGCGGCCATGGAGGTGCGCACCGGCGCCCTGGACGTCCAGGTCCCGCCGCCGTCCGACGCCGTCGCCCTGTGCATCGCACACACCGTCGACGACCTGGGCGTCCTCGACCTCGACGAGCTGGTCCGAAACGCCCTCACCCGAGGCGAGTTGGCGTGCGGCGCGGCCACCGTCACCAGGGAGCGCGCCTCGTGCACCGCCTCGGACGCACCGGGCGAGCACAGCTCCCGCGCGGCCTCGAAGAGCCCGCACGGGCCGGACCCCGCGGACTGCGGAACCCTGGACCGGCTCGCCGCCGGGATCCTCGTCGACGAGATCACCGAGCGTCCCCCGCAGTCGTGGGGGCGCCCCCACACGGACGCCATACGGGCCGCGACGTACCGCAGCCTCGCCGATCTCGCGGACGCCCTCCTGGAGGTCTCGGAGTCCACACCGACCCCGCTGGACTGGGAGTTCGACGCCACGGGCCGGCGGCAACGCGCCGGCGTCGACCTCGGCGGCATCCGGTACACCGTGTTCGTCCACCGGGACGATGCCGCTCCGCGCGAGGACGCGACGGACCGGCACCATCCCCCGCTCCCGACGCTCCGGGCCGGGTGGATGTGGCGCCTGGACGCCGGATCCCCGGACGGCTCCCCCGACGGATGTCCCTCCCACGGCTGCGGTCCCTACCCCTCCGCCCCGGCGGCCCGACACGCCGCCGAGTGCGCGATCACCGCGCTGGCCGCCGGTCGTTGCCACCCATAGGGCTGTGCGGTACGACGGTGGCGGGGTCCTTCCCACGCCTTGGAAGGACCCCGCCGTCACACGAATCCCGCCGGCCGCCGCGTTTCGCGGGTGATGCGACGCCGGTCCTATTCCCGGGTGTTCGTGGCCTCGATGAGGGATTTGGGGCGCATGTCGGTCCAGGTACGGTCGATGTATTCCAGGCAGGCCGATCGGGTGTCCCTGGGGTGGGCGATGCTCCAGCCTTCGGGCACGTCGAGGAAGGCGGGCCACAGGGAGTACTGATTCTCGTCGTTGACCAGCACGAGGTAGGTCGCCTCGTCGTCCTCGAACGGGTTGGTGGTCATGTCAGCCTTTCGGTCGGTGCGCCCCGGAGGGCACTGATCGGCGCATCGCCGGCGGAGTGGCGTGCGGCGATCCGGTCGAGGTGGGCCGCGAGGACGGGTCCGATGTGGGCGAGCGGGCCCGGCTGGGTCATCCGGTCGTGGCGGGTGTCGACATCGTGGCATTCGATCCGGCCGGTGAGATACGGCTGCCACGCGGCGGTGATGTCGGGGAGGTGCGGGGGGCGGTCGACGGTGGCGTTGAACAGCAGCAGGTCGCCGTCGAACACACCGGGAGTGAAGGCGTGTGCGAGTCGGTTGTCACGGGCCAGGTTGGCGGTGACGGCCTCGATGTGGTGTGGTTCCAGGCCGACCGGCGCGCCGCCGTGTTCGCGCAACAGGCGCACAGCCTCCGCACCGGTCATCGGCTCGGGAGGCAGCGCGTCCGGGTCGAGGCCCAGGAAGAGGGCCAGCGTGCCGCGGACGGTGGGGACGGCCGACGCGTCGTAGGGGAGCCCGCACAGGGGATTGACGTCGAGGATCGCCAGCAGCGCGGTGTCCTCGCCGCGTTGGCGCAGTTCGACGGCGATCGCGTGTGCGATGAGGCCCCCCATGGACCAGCCGAGGATTTGGTACGGGCCTCGGGGTTGGATTCTGCGGATCTGTTCGGTGTAGTCGGCGGCCATCTCTTCGACGCTGCCCGGGTGCGGCCCGTCGGGGCGGGTCAAGGTGCGGGCCTGGATCGCGTACACCGGGTGTTGCGGGTGGACGTGCTGCAGCAGCCCGCTGTACGACCAACTCAGGCCGCCGCCGGGGTGGATGCACCACAGCGGCAGCCCGTCCCCGTGCGGACGCAGCGGCAGCACGGTCTCGAACGCGCCATCGGGACCATCGACGTTCAGCCGCTCCGCCAGGCCGGCCGCGGTGGGTGTCTCGAACAGGGCGTGCAGGCCCGGAGTGACGCCGAAGGTCTCTTGCACACGCGTCATCAACCGCGCGGCAAGGAGGGAGTGTCCGCCCAGGGTGAAGAAGTCGTCGTCGACATGGACTCGTTCCCGGCCGAGGACTTCGGCGAACAGGTCGCACAGCAGTTGTTCGTGCGGGGTCCGTGCGGGTTGCCCGCCGGGTCGGGGCTCGTCGTGTTCGGGGGCGGGCAGTGCGGCGCGGTCGGGCTTGCCGGTGGAGGTGAGCGGTACGGCCTCCAGGGTGACGAACGCGGCCGGCATCATGTAGTCGGGCAGAAGCTGCACCAAGTGCCGCCGCAGTTCCTGCTGTTGCGGGGACCGTCCGGGGGCCGCCACCAGATAGGCGACGAGGCGCTTGTCGCCGGTCCGGTCCTCGCGGGCGACGACGACGGCCTGAGTCACGTCGGGGTGCGCGGTCAACGCCGTCTCGATCTCGCCCGGTTCGATCCGGAACCCGCGGATTTTGACCTGCTCGTCGACGCGCCCACAGAACTCCAACCCGGCCCCGTCCGTACGCCACTTCACCAAGTCGCCGGTACGGTACATCCGTTCCCCGGACGTCCCCAGCGGGCAGGCCACGAACCGTTCGGCGGTCAGGGCGGGCCGGTTCGGGTAGCCGCGGGCCACCCCCGGACCGGCCAGATACAACTCCCCCGCCACACCGGGCGGCAACAACTCCAAGCCGACGTCCAGGACATAGGCGCGCATGCCGGGCATCGGCCGACCCAACGGCAGCGGCCGATCGGCGGCGATCGCGGCTTCGAGCCGATGGTAGGTGGCGAACGTCGTCGCCTCCGTCGGACCGTACACATGCACCACCACCGTGCCGGGACAGGCATCCTGGACCCGCGCGGCGGCCGACGGCGAGACCACGTCGCCACCGGTCCACACCTCACGCACACCGGCGAAACAATCCGGTCCCTGATCCGCGATCAGATGGAACAACCCACAGGTCAAAAACATCGCCGTCACCCGATGACGGGCAATCACCTCGCGCAGGACGCCCGGGTCCAGGACACCGGGTGGCGCCAGGACCACCGTGCCACCGTTGAGCAACGGCACCCACAACTCGTAGGTGGACGCGTCGAACGCCGTCGGCGAGTGCACCAACACCCGCTCGTGCGCACCACCACGCCAGGTCCGAGCCGACGCCAACGCGACCACGTCGTGATGGGTGACCGCGATGCCCTTCGGCTCACCGGTCGAACCCGACGTGAACATCACATACGCCAGATCACGCGGGTGACAGGCGACGTCCGGGGCGGTGGAGCCGTGCTGCTCGCGATCCAGGGCACTCAACACGTCGGCGGACAACAGCAGCACCGCGTCGGTCCGGCGCCGGATCAGATCGACGCGGGAAGTCGGGAAACGCGGATCCAGGGGCACGTACACCGCACCGGCCTTGACCACCGCCAACACGGCCGCGACCAGGTCGGCGGAGCGTTCCAGCGCGACGGCGACGGTGTTCCCGGGGCGTACCCCCCGACCGATGAGGGCGTGTGCCAGGCGGTTCGCCCGCTCGTCCAGTTCCCGGTAGGTCACGGCGGTGCCGTCGCCGGCCACGGCCACCGTGTCCGGCGCGGCCCGCACCCGCTCGGCGAAGAGTTCGGGGAGGGCGCGCCACGGCACGGCGTCGTCTTTCGCGTCGGGTTCCGCGGTACCGGGCCGCAGTTCGCGTCGCTCGTCCGGGGAGAGTAGGTCGATGCGGCCGATGGGTGCGTGGGGATCGGTCACGGCCGCCCGAAGCAGGCGGGTCCATCGTGCGATCAGCGCGTCGACGGTCTGTCGTTCGAACAGGTCGGTGGCGTATTCGACCAGGCCGGCCAAACCGGCCGGATCGCCGTTCGGGCCGTACTGCTCCGCCAGGCTGAACGTGAGGTCGATCCGGGCGGTTTCGGTCGTCACCGGCTCGGGGGCGGTGCGCAACCCCGGCAGGGCGAGGTCGCCCATCGGCGCGTTCTGTAGCGCCAGCAGGGTCTGGAAGAGGGGATGGTGTGCCAACGTCCTGACCGGGTTGAGCTCTTCCACCAGATGCTCGAAGGGGATGTCCTGGTGTGCGTAGGCGGTCAGCGCGTTCTCCCGGACCCGGCCGAGGAGTTCCGCGAAGGACGGATCCCCGGAGGTATCGGTCCGCAGGACCAAGGTGTTGACGAAGAACCCGACCAGGTCGTCGAGGGCCTGGTCGGTACGCCCGGCGATGGGACTGCCGAGGGGAATGTCGGTACCCGCACCCAGACGCGTGAACAGCGCGGCCAGTCCCGCATGCAGCACCATGAACAGACTCGCACCGTGTGCCGCAGCCAACTCACGCAGACCGCGATGCAGCGCCGCGTCGAGGTGCACCGAAATCGTGTCGCCGCGCAGTGACGCCACGGCCGGGCGGGGGTGGTCGAACGGCAACGCGAGCCGATCCGGCAGACCCGCCAACTCCCGCCTCCAATACGCGAG
>NZ_JBEXUX010000114.1:0-15090 GCF_040629175.1 Embleya sp. NPDC005971
GATCTAGGAGTTGGGCCTGTGGACGGATGTGTCGTACCGGTGGTCCGGGCTCGGTCGGATCGCGCTGTTGCGCGGTGCGGGCGCGCCCGCACTATACCGCTACGCGGCTAGCTGCTAGCGCCTCTCTCCGGCGCGGAGCGCCGGAGGAGCCTAGCCTATTTGACCAGCGGAAACGGTGAACCCGAGCAAAAATCTGCTAGCACGCTAGCAGGCGACACTCAAGACGCTAGCGTGCTAGTCTCTATCAACGCTAGCTATCTACAGTCCTGACTAGCGCTTTCCAGCGTCCTCTGATGTTACGGAGAGCTACGAAATCCACTCCCCGGGGACTCCCGTACCGAAAACCCGCGGGGATAATGGGGAAAATGGGGATAACGCTCTGACCTGCATAAATACCGGGGTGGGCTGCGGGGATAATGCGGGGATAATGGCCCCGCCGGCGGGGAGAACGCGGGGATAAAGGCCGAAGACCCGTCGCGGCCTCGGAGCGGGCCGAGACCCGCTAACTCTATGTGACGTAACCCGAATCCGACTTGCACACGATGTGCAACATGATTCGCGGGTCGTATCCATGATTCCATGAGTCCGTGAATACGGGGTTGCGGGATCACGGGGAGTTGCGCTACGGTCACCCGCTATCGACCGACTAGGGCGAAATGGAGTGGTAGCGGATGAAAAGTCAGGCAACGTCGATCGCGTGGCGTGCTGCGATCCGGCGCAAGGCGACGGGGATGACGCCGGAGGAGATCGAGGAGGCCACCGAGTATGCCCGAGGCTGGGAGCGTCAAGCGGGCCGTGCCGTGTACGACTCCGGGGATGCACGGAAGCTGAACTGTGCGATTGCCGAACACAAGGAGTGGCGCCGGATCGGCTACGTGGTCAAGGAGGAGGGGTTGAGCGTCTACTCCCCGGACGCGGACCCCACCGCGGTTCGGTGGTATCGCGAGGAGTGCCGACAGACTCCGGAGCGGGATATTCGCTGGTCAAGGGGCGTAAGGCAGGCTCCGGAAGACCCGCCGACGTACCACCTGTTGCGAGCCGGTGCGATGACCACAGGGCAGTGCGATGCGCTCGCGACGGGTCGCGTGGCCACGGGTCGTGTCCTCGAAGGGCCGTGCCCGGTCTGTTGGTCCGCGCATGCCGGGGAGCCGGCGGAGGCGGCCCCGGAGGTGATCACCGCATGGGGTAACGATCCTCGGCAATGGGCGGTGGCGCCGGCGGAGTATGTCGCGGACATCGTGGCGGATCTCGGATTCCACGGCTCCTCGGCTCACGCGACGGAGCACGGGATTCGAGTATTCGTCCCCAGGGAGGCGAATCCGTGGCGTGCCGAAGATGACCAACGGATGGGCCTTGTGATCACGTTCGAGTGGCAGGCATCCGAGGCGCGGTGGATCTACGGGCCGCCGGCACCGAGGGAGGAGGCTACCGAAGTGGGGGCGTGGATGGTCGACGTCCCCTGGTTCCGTCCGCATGCGATCGCCAGTGCCATGCACGCGATCATGCGGAAGGGTCCGGGGTCGATCGAGCCCTGAGCGGTCCGGATGTGGGGCCCCGGTCTTCGATCGGGGCCCCACATGTTCTCGAACTCCCTTTGAGTCAAGGGGTGTTGCGGTCGCATGCTAGCGTCAATGATAGCACGCTAGGCATTTACCGAGGACGGGAGATTGCCATGATCAATATCACCGCGGATTCACTGGCGCGTAACGACCGCGTTGTGATCGGAAGTGATGAATTGCCCTATCTGGTGGATGAGGTCATGGACATGCCGCATGGTCGTGTTCGCGTCACCTACTCCTCCGGAGACGTGGTCGAATACCCCGCCGACGCCGAGATTGTGATCATTGACTGAGTGGATGACCGCCGTAACGACCCGCCACCCCGAGGTGAGCCGAACGCCCGTGGGGCCGAACCGTAGTCACGGTTCGGCCCCACGGGCGTTGATCCGGCTAGGGCTTCACGCCCTCGGCCCACAGGGGATACGCCCGGAACTTGATGTACTCCACCTTTGTCGACGTGCTCCCCTTGCGGGGGATCGTCACCAGGGACCGATCAACCAGCCGTTGATCCCACCGAGTCCACTGTGTGGCACCCGAGGATTGCTCGAACGCGGTATCCCCGTAGAGCTTGACGACTTTACCCGGGGCGGGTCGCATCGAGTAATCGAGCACGATCGTGCACGGCACGATGACGTCCCCGTTCGCAGCCTCCCACGCGGGCTCGGGAGGACCGGGCCATAGGTACGACGTCGCAGAGAAGGACCCGCCTTCGAGGTACTGCCCGAGCCACTTCGGACCCCACATGTACTCCACCCGATCCCTGGTTTCCTGGGCCTGAGCACCCCACGGCACATCTCCCACCCAATCCTTGATCTTTGGATCGAACACGGGCGCGATCTTCTGGCAGATCGTTGCGGGGTCCGCGATCAGGGACGCCGGATCGGTGGGCGGGGTCCACGACTTGCCCGGACCCACCTTCGGCGGAATGGGATCACGGCCGGTCTTCGCTTCGTCCGAGGGCATCCACCACACGACGCGCCACCGCCCGGAGGGCTCTTGGTGGACCCACAGATAGGCGGTTCGGTAGATCCCCCCCGTGCTGGTGGCGGTGGGGATCTCGCGGACGTGAGCCATGAACCAGGGATCGGCGCTACCGGGTGGCGAGAGGTAGACCTGAACGTCGGTGGCGACCGCGGACCGATAGACGTTCTCGACTTCGGCACTTCGGCTAGGCCCGTATTCCCGGATCCGATCCACGACTCCGTATCGAACCAGTGCGGCGGCCCCACCCTCGTACGCGAGGGTGTCCGTCAGATCGTCCGGACCCTTCCTGTCGACGCGGGCTTTGTAGTAGGCCACGACGAACGCTTTTGCGTCGGCCTCGGTGATCGGTGGCGGGGTCGGGGCCGCCGGCGGGGGAGTGGCCTGGACGGAGGCCGGTCCGGGCGGAGGTGGCCCGGATGTCCCCGGGCTCCGAGGTGGGTTGGCTCCCGCGGAGCATGCGACAAGGAGCGCGAGGAGCGACAGGAGAACGCTTCGAGGCGCTTTCGATGAACGCGCCTGTACGTGTGCGGCATTCATGCACCGACAGTTCTCCGATCGGGTGGCGAAATCTGCCCCCACGGCCGGATCGTGTCGCATTCGAGATCAAGGAAAGGTCCGAGGGAGACCCTTGAAGACAATGCCGCTAGCGTGCTAGCGTCAGTGATAGCACGCTAGCGATAATGATTCGGACATACGAAGGAGACCCCCGTGAACCAGAAGGACAAGACCCCCGAACGGACTCCCCGCGCGGTGGCGTACGAGGTACGCGCGTGTGACGAACACGCCCCCGAGAACTGCGATGGGGAGTGGTACACCCTCCGCGGGATCGGTACCAAGGAAGAGGCGGAGCACGCAGCCAAGTTCTTTGTCCACGCGTGGATCGTCCCCCGGGACTGACCTCGATGGAACCAAGCCCAACCCGACCCAACATCAGGAGGCAGACATGAGCACAGCAGCGGTTTGGCGGGTCGTTCTGATGAGCAACGACGGGAAACGCGGATATTGGTACGACATTTCGGCGCGCAGCACCGCCGACCGACGCAGCCTTGCCATAACGGCACTGAACCACCACCTCAAGACTGGTGGTCAAGACGACGTCGACACCACGAAAACGAAAGTGGAGCGAATCAAGTAGTAGAGGTACCGCGAACGGCCGGCCCGAACCCCGAGGGGGTTCGGGCCGGCCGTTCGTCCGTCAAGGTCACGTCACTTCGATGCTCGCGACCGACTCCACTTCGAGAACGTAGTCCGGGTGGAGACCGTAGGACTCGGTGAGGGTTTGCAGCGCCCCCACCGCATCCCCGGCTTCGACAGCATCCACGAACTGACGCAAGTACCGTCCCGACAGAACATCACTAACCGGACCCGTCCACGGCTTTTTCGAGGTCACCAGCGTGACCACAGCCCGGACCGAGAGCCGGCCCCGGTCGCGGATTTGCTTGATCCGCCACGCCCTGGTGATGCCGGTCATCTTGGCTTTCCAGTCCGCCCGAGGCTTGCGCGTCCCCCGGAGATAGCGGCTCAGGTTGTCGCGCGCGTTCTTGTACGCCCGATCCTTCGTGGACGATGCACCCGACAACAGGAACGCCAACTCCCTCTTGCCGAGGGCCTCCACCGCGGCGGAGACCTCCCCGCCCACAAGATCCCCGAAGACCGCTTGCCCCATCTTGTCTTCGAGATCTTCGAGAACAGCCGGCGGGACGTACCACTCCTCATACTCGTTCGAATAGCCGTATGGCATGTTCACGCCCCCTTGCGGTATTCGCGCTCGAACGCGGCATGGAACCGCCTCTCTCCGGCCACGTCACCCACCGCGGCCAACAGGACCCGCCTCTCCGGCTCCCACTCACCACCCCGCTTCCCCAGGGACATCCCCGCCGGCGCACCCTCGCGTCCGTCCGCATCCGCGGTCACGTAATACGCGGCATCGGCATGGGTCGCGATTGGCCAACGGTCGGACTGTGCGCCGATGGCCGCGAGTCGCCGGTACGCCCTGGTGTAGGTCTCGGCCTTCAGGTGATCGCGCCAATCCGGGCGCCACAGATCGTCTTCGACGCTCTTGGGGCCGCGGGTGGCCGCGAAGTTGCCGACCATGGACTTGTACAGGGAGGCATGCACCCCGTACGCGATGGCTCCGGCGGGAGTACCTCGGTCCGGCAACAGCGCCTCCCGAGCCTTCTGCAAAGCCCGATAGGTACTGCTCAGGGCACGCTTCGATGTGGGCCACACCCACGCCTCCGCGATCTCGAATCCGATACCGAGCGAGACCAGCAACCCGACGTCGGGAGTGGTCAACCAAATGCCTCCGTCCTCGGAATGAGGCTCGAACTCAAGCTCCGGCAACCGCGGATCGAGGCCGCGCGGGGCTTCGACCAACCGCCAATAACCGGCGGTGGTCTTCGCGAACTTGACCTTCGAGCCGACCCGATGCACCGGATCACCCACGCCATAGACGGTATCCATGGCGGACAGCTCCGCCGCGGCTAGGTCGTACCGCCACACATACGACCCGCCCACCTCGGAATCGAGCGGAGGCCGTGACCACCGCGCCGGCACCACCTGGTGGTGACGGATGGCGGGGGTCACCTCCCCCCGGATGATCTTCACCGAAGGCTTCGCGGAGTTCGTCTTGCGGTGGATGATCTGCCCCGTGGTCACGTTCGGAGACCAGTAATAGTCGTGCCCGAGCGTGTTGTTCACCTTCAGGATGGCTTCGAGGAGACCGGCCCCGTGAGGCATGTCCGCCCACGGCGCGCGAGTCTCATACAGGGGCAGCACGACGGAGCGTGACGTCCCCTGTCGATCCTCCACACGCCACACCGAGGACCACGGAGCCACACCCCCGGGATCCGATCGCAACCCCTCGGGCAACACCGCCCATGGGTGCTGTACCCCCGCATCCACCGCGAGCCCATCGGGCCGGTCACCCATCCCCGGAAGCCCGAGAGCCTCCGTCACTCGCGCGGTGAACCACAACTGACTCACGGCGTACTCGCACGCGATTTCGTACGCCTCACCAAGAGATCGAGGTAGGCCCGCGAGCCGGATCACCTCCGGGCGATTTGACACCCGCAGCCCATCCACATCGAGCACTGCGACCACACCGTACCCGCGCGCGGTGGCCGCGGCCTCCGCCTTCGCCCGAGCCTCCGGGCTCTTTTCACCCGTACCCTGACTCCGCCCCCGGGGAGTCGATCGGGTCACGGACTCGCGGGCAGAAGGCGCGGGTTCGGCCTCGGCTGGCTCCGGCTCCTCCGCCGGCCACGGCACAGGGGCGTGAGGATCCGGAGCCGACGCAGAACCCCGTGAACCCGTATCCCCGGGCTCCGGGATATCCGACTCCCCGGCAACCCCCGAAGCAGGATTCCCGGGCTCCGAGGTGGCCGCGAGAGGCTCCGCGAGCGCGGGCCGAGGGAACAGTCCAGGGCTCTCCCCCGGGGCCGCCTCGGGGCCGCCGGAGCCTTTCGAGGACGGGTCCGAAGCGGGGTCGGACGCATCCGGGGTACCGTCCCCGAGGTCTTCGTCCGGAGCGGGGCCATCGGGTTCGGGGTCACCTTCGAGAACCCGCCCGAGATCGAGGGAGAGACAGCTCCGTTTCCCCGACCACAGCGGCATTGACTGACCAGTCACCGCATGAAGCCACCCCTCCTGAACCAACCGCCGGCGCATCACGTCGGACGCGGGCATGCTCCACCCGTCGACGGAGCGAACCCGCCGGACGATCTCATCGTGAAGCGCGTCGAAGCGGGCCGCCGGAGTTCGCAGGATCACCTTTCGCCACGGTGTCCGCCCCCGGTCCTGGGCCACGTAGGCGGCCCCGATCGGTTCCCCGCGGCCGGCCGGACCCCACCCGCCGGACTGCCCCATTTGGCGCCACCCCACCGAGGCCGGCCCGAAGCCGGGGATCTTGGGGACGCGGTACTCCGGCTGTTCGGAGTCCTGGTTCTCCGACGCCAATTCGGGTGCTGCGACCCACAGCGGATCCCCGATGATCATCTCCCGGAAGTGCTTGATCCACAGGCGTACCGGGTCGCGCGCGATCTGCTGTCCGTCGCGCATCCCCGCACGCCGTGCCTGATCGCGGGCCGCGGTCTCGAAGACCTCGGCCGCGAGCATCCGCATCCCTTGACCACCGATCGACGTGTGCTGTTCGAGGGCCTCGGCCACCAGGAACGCGCCCGCGAGCATCCGTTCATACGCGATGCCGACGCGGGTATGCCCCGTGAACCGCCACCCGTTCACGACGTCGTCACCCCACGCCTTCGCGCGGATGGGGGCGGTGAGATCCCGCAACCCCCACTGAATCATCGTGGCGTGAGCCCGAGACATGGATCGACCACTGGACTGAACCTCGGTGAGCACCCGGACGTCCGGCGCGTGATCCATCCGCAACGCGACGTATCGCGCGATTTCCGAGGCGTGTTGCTCCTCCTCCGGGAGATCCTCGGCCGTGGCCAGCACGCACGATCGCGGGTAACTGGATTTGGCCAGAGCACCTTTGCCGTTGCGGTAACCACCGCGAGTAGGGCCTACTCCGGTCGCGGACCGGGAGCCGATCAGACCGAGGCGGACCCACGCATCGTGAATTTCCTTCGCGGTCATTTTGCCCGCGAACCAGTCGTCAACCAGCGCCACCAGCCCCGAGAGGCTGTACAGCTTGAGATCGGTACCGAACGCTGTCGACGTGTTCCCACGCATGTCGATGGTGACCGGAGGCTCGATTCCCTTGCCTGCCACGAAGGTTCGGGACTGAGCCATGAGAACCAACCCGCTCAGGCTGGTCTTCATCATGCCGCTTGTGGCCGCGACCACCGCACCCACCCGACCCATCTCGGGGAGGGAGGACCACGGAGCCCACGCGAGTTGCGCGAGCATCATCATCGGCACCGCGGGATCCTCCGGGCACACGTCCAAGAACCGCAGCCACGATCGCTCCATGTCCCACTCGAACGTCTCAGGTGACGGGTCATCGACAGCCAGAGCGCGGATCCCGGGATCCTCCCGAACCTCCGCTGGCAACTGACACATCACCCCGGGAGCGATCCCATCGGCGGTGATGGCCGCTTGCCCCTGTCGGAGGTAGACAGGATCGGTGTTCGGCCGCAACAACAGACCGGTACACGAATACGCCTGTGGCCACCCGCGTTCGTCCTCGATCCGCCGACCCATCGCGCGCATCGCGTTGGTCACCGATTCGTACTGCTTCTTCCGGACGCGGGCCGCGACCCCGAGTCCGGAGGGCCATTCGGGGTCGCGAGCGTCCATGTCGGAGACCGCGATCGGCATCTCCCGGGGCTCCCCGAACGGCGGGGTGTACTCCACATCAAACGTAGTGTCGAGAACGCGCCCGGTCGGCGCGAGATCCGGACCCACCTCCCGAAGCTCCGTCACCTCGTTGACTTTGAGGATGCCGCGGAGGATCGGATAGACCTCCCCGTCCTTGACGCCGGAGAGACCGCCCGGGTACTGCCGGTACTCGCTCGCGTTTAGGTGGTACGAGAGGTAGCGACCTTCGGAGTCGTCAACCGCCCGAGGCCATTGGCGAACACCAGGGGTGCGTTCGGTAGAGGTGGGTTCGTCGGAGTCGTTGGCCCTAGTCACGTGTGCCGACAGCACAGCCGGAGGACACGTGTACACGTGACCCTCTCGGGTGTTGGCGCATGTCGGTGTGTGCCCGTACTCTCATAGAAGACTCCCCTGTATGGAGTGCTTACCGCCGGTTGGTAGCCGGCGGGTGCTACAGAGAATCAGCCACCCTCGCGACGGGTGGCTTTTTCTGTGTTCGGGATCTTTCCGTATCCAAACCTCTTTGCGTTGTAGGCGCTCCGAGGCAGTCTGTATCGGTCCGGGTGGTGATCATAGGCCGATCACCACCCGGACCCACGCCAACTACGGTGCGATGACCCGTGCGGCGTACTTGTCGATGGCCGAGAGAACCCCCGAGATGGGGATGTCAGTTTCCCCAAGCTGGGAGGCCCGGAGAGCCTGAGTCAGTACATCGAGGACCACAGCCTGAAGTGACCCGAGGCGCCATGCGAGTTGGATCTCATCCAACGGCGGCCCGTTCACGGGAGGCACGGCCTTCACCACGTCCATGAGTGATGTGATTGCTTCGGTGGTCTCTGACACCTATTCGATCCTCATCTTGTAGTGCAGTTCGTACCGATCCGCCGCAAAGATGATGTCTGCGGTTTCGACAGGTACGCCGGACGCGCGGAACGTCTGCCGGATCTCGACTACGGGCTGACCGGCAGGAATCTCAAGCTGTCGCATCTCTGCGGGTGTCGGATTCCGGGGGATCGGGATCTCCTCCACCTCATCGACGCGGTACCCGATGGCGTCGAAGCGGGGGACGATCCCCCGGTCGGCATGGGGCCCGT
Source organism: Embleya sp. NPDC005971 (assembly GCF_040629175.1). Lineage (NCBI taxonomy): Bacteria > Bacillati > Actinomycetota > Actinomycetes > Kitasatosporales > Streptomycetaceae > Embleya > Embleya sp. NPDC005971. Next base: position 8,924 of record NZ_JBEXUX010000114.1, read on the forward strand.
TGTGCGGGTGCTCGATCTCTGTCCCACGGGTGATCGACAAGGGCTCCCACGCGTGTGACATCGAGACCATGCGGCCACCCATCCGGATGGCGTAACTGGTCTGCGAAACCGGTGAGCCCTCGGGGATCCCGAGGCGCTCCGCGATGTTCAACGCTGCGGGTACCTCGGTGGTTTCGTGATCCATCGAAAGAGCTTTGCCAGCACGTTCGGCTTCCCGAACGTACGTGGGCTTCGCGTGGGGGCGGAAGTATCGCTCAGGTGCGATCCGCACAAGCGGGGTTTCCTTCCGGACTAAGGTCCCACTCCCCCGGATGCTCTGGACGAGTCCCTCACCTCGAAGGACATTCACCGCGGCCCGCGCGGTGATCCCGGAGATCCCCCACTGCTGGCAGATCTCGCGCTCGCTAGGGAGCTTGTCGCCCCGCGCAAGCTCACCACTTTCGATCTTCGCGCGGAGTTCCTCCGCTACCGCCACATAGGCGGGTGTATACGGCGAACTTTGCATCTCTGTCGCAGCCTCCTCGGTCGTACGTGCCCTGAGACTCCAGTCTGCCACGGCTTCGCATGTTCGGATACAAACTCGCTTGAGATTGCCTCTTTACATACGAGGTTCAGTGGTGCTTGTATCTTCGCATACGAGGTTGTCACTTGCCGAGGGGGCACGGTGAACGTGATCAAGGCACAGGAGATCGGCACCCCGCTCGCACTGTGGGAGGGGGAGGAGAACGAGACCGAGGAGGAGCGGGCCGCGCGTTTGGACGCGGGGGCGGAGATCTACCGGGAGTTGCTCGCGGAGGAGTCCGCCGCGGAGACCGGGGACTTCGCGCTCACCCCGTACATCCGGAGTGTCCTCCCGAGTCGTGTCCGTCGGCAGATCACCGCGCGCCCGGTTCTGTCGATCGCACAGTGCGGGGACGTCACGCGGTACACCTACGGACTCGACATCTCCGGTCGGGTTGCCCGGTACGTGCACCTGGTGGTGGCGGTCGTGGTGACGACCCGCGGCCACTGGTTCCGGCCGGACGACGACCGAGACCCGATGTGGAACGACATGGTGTGCCGTGGGTGCGGTAGCCGCGGCCACTTCGTTTACATCCTCGACCACGTCCCGTGCACGAATCCGCCCACGATGGCGGACATCCGGACCGCGCTCACTGCGGGCCCGCTGGTGTTCCCGGGATTCGGGATCGAGGCCGCATGACGGGGGTGTCGCACGCGGACACCCTGTTGCGCGCTTTCACAAGGACCACGTCCATGACCACGACTTACGGAGACACCATGTCGATCATCACCACCCGACACACCCACGCCACCACCGCCGGCGGGTGCAGCGTCGTTCTCGACCCGCGACGCGACTTCGGTTCGTTGACCATCACCGGCTACTGCCTCGGTTGCGACGCCGGCAACACGTGGAGTGCCAGCAGCCCTGACACGGCCAGTGGGATCTCGGACAAGGCCCGGATGTGGGCGACCGCCCACGCCCGGGGTTGCCAGGTCCCGAACCCCAACACCCTTGGCTTGGGCCTCGGCCGCGGTGGCGGCAAGGACTTGGGCCTCGGCCGATAGTCGGGGTGCGAGCTGTGAGCAACCTCCCGGGGCGACGCAACATGCTGTTCCCACGCACCGACGTCAGGCCCACGGCATGGGACTACGCGCACGCGGAGGCCCGCTTCGAGGCGGAGGCGGCCCGGGAGCGCGCGGTCTTCATGTGGCGGGTGGCGGTCGCCCCGATCCGGGGCTTCGCCCATGTGTTGCTGTGGGCCACCCGTTCCCCCGCGCACGCCGGAATCACCCTCGCGGGTGCGCTGTTCCTCCTCTTTCTCCTGAAGGGAGTCTGATCATGTTGACGCTGTCCGTCACCGGAGTGCTCGCGCTGATCGCGCTGTTCCTGTGGCGCATCCGCGGAGTCGCGGTGGTCGGTATCTGCGTGGGGATCATGCTCGGTGTTGCCGGAACGGAGACGTTCATCGGCGACGGGGCACGGTGGGCCATTCAGACCGGAACCGACGTGGTGACCTCCCTGAACTCGAAGGTCGAAGGCAAGTGACCCCCACCCGACCGGGGTTGGCCCGAGTCCTCCGCGGCGTGCGCTTCGCCGTGTGGTGGCTCGCGTCGTGGGTGGTCCTCCTCGGGGCGGCCATCGTGCTCGCGTTGCGGGCGCGGTGGTCGATCACCGACATCTACACCACGACGATCACGCTTCGTCTCCGGCTCGCGTCGTTGCTGATCGCGGACGCGGAGCGCCACGTCACCGAGGACATGACCGATATCGCGGTCCGCCCTTGGTTCGCATGGATCCCCAACCCGCTCCCCGAAGGAGATGAGTTCGTATGAGTCGACTGGTCAAGCTCGCGGCGGAACTGGAGAAGGCCGACTTCACCAGTGACACGGACATCGTGAAGTACCGCAACACGTTGCGGGCTCTTGGTGCCGAGATCTACATGATCGTGAGCATGGACGCCGAAGTGCTTCAGGCCACGTTGGGCCAGTACAAGGGCCAGTGGTACCAGTTCGGGGCCGGTACCCGGTTGCGCGCGAAGATGGTGGCCTCCCACCTGAAGGTCGCGGCCGAGGCCGCGAAGCTGATCGGGATCTCCGGCGCGAAGATGCACGCGAGTTTCCAGCGCCACTACGTGAAGCCGGAACTCGAAGCGAAGGCCGCGAAGTCGCGCAAGCCCACGGGCAAGAAGGGCTTCACGATCGGAGGTAAGGGGGCATGACGCGTCGCACTCGCCGGAAGTCCGCCGCGGGGAACATGTTCCGCGGGGCCATCGACAGCGGGGCCGAGACCCGCGGGGACATCGGGGGCAGGCTCCTCCCGTACGCCACCCCGTACGTGCTCGGGGTCACCGCGGCGGCCGGCACCGAAGGTGCCCACCTGCTGTGGGGTGGCGACCCCACGGTGACCCCTTTCATCTCGATCGTCTTCGCGGGCGCCGGCGCGGTGCTCACGACGTACGTGCACAAGGCCACCAAGAGCGGGGGCAAGGCGAAGCAGGTTCTCTACACCGCGAGCACCGGCGGGGTCACCGCCGGCGCCACCGCCGGACTGGTGACCGGCCTCGAAGGCGCCACCCTGAGTGGGTGGATCCTCGGGGGGACCGTGCTCTCGATCTCGCACACGGTGAGGCGACTCATCGGCGCGAAGGAGGAGGGGGCGAAGGGGTCGAAGTGGTCGCGGCTCGAAGACGCCATCGGCCTCGGTCGGTTCGAACTGAAGGAAGCCAAGTCCAACGGCCGTGGCACGGTCACCGCGCAGATCGAGGCGGTTGACGGTGCGACGGGGGACGAACTGACCAAGCGGCTCGGGTCGTTGGCGTCCGTCCTGAAGTTGGGCAAGGGGCGGATCACCGCGATCGAGGACCCCGAGGACTCCTCTCGGATCGAGATCCGCGCGGTGGTGGAAGACCTGTTGCGCGAGTCGATCCCGTGGCCCGGTCCCTCCGCGTTCGGCGCGAGCATTGCGGCGTGCCCGCTGGTGGTCGCGCGCTATGAGGACGGGGAGGACGTACCGCTCAACCCGACCGGGCTCCCCGGCAACGTGGAACACATGGCGGCACAGGGGACCAACGGCGCGGGCAAGACCCAATGGGGTGTTCTCGCGATGGCGGACGCACTGACCCGGACCGAGGTCTCGGTGATCGCTGTCAACGCGTCGAAACCCCAGCAAGACTTCGGCGTCATCCGCCACGGCATCACCGACAACGGGATGATGATCGAGTCGGTGAAGGGTGCGAAGAAGTTTTTCGCCACAATGCCGAACGTGATCAAGTCTCGGACCGACTTCCTTGCTGCCAAGGGACTCAAGCGGTGGAAGCCCGGATGCGGGCTCAACTTCCTGATCATTTGGTGCGAGGAGGCTGCGGACTACGCGGCGGACAGCGCGCAATACGTCCACATGCTGCGGACGTTGCGGGCCGCCGGCGGATGGGTGGTCACCTCGGCACAGCGGTGGACCCACGATCAGGTGGACACCACCGCGCGCGCCAATCACCCCGCGGTCGCCCAATTCGGCGTCACGGACGCCTCGGACGCCGGTCTCCTCCTCCCCTCGGAGCTGATCGAGGCCGGAGTCAATCCGGAGTGGGGGAACCGCAAGCCGGGGCGTGCGTACTTCGTCGGGGCTGGCACCGCGGAGGAGCGGTGGTCGATGGTCGCTCGCGCGATGCTCGGTGAGGACCGCGCATTGGCGGACTTCGTCTCGGCCGGCGCGAGCGTACGCACCCCGCTGGACAGTGTCACCGCCGGCTCCTTCGGCGCGTTGTGGACGTCCCGGAGCATCTACACCACCCCGCTTCTGTCCGAGGAGGACGAAGACGGGGAGGCGGGAGCCGAGGTCACCGAGCCGGCCCCGACGCCGAACCCCTCCGCCCCCGCGCACGTTGCGGCGGCCACCGCCCCGACGCCGGAGGACGACGTGTTTTCGGACGATGAGGACGACGAAGCGGAGGCCCTCGAACTCGAACTCGCGGAGGGTCGGGAGAGCCTCGATCGCGTCCGAGGCATGGACTTGGAGCCTGGTCAGTACCGCGGGGCGGTCCTGGTGGAGGAGATCGACCCGCCCACGGAGTCCGTCGTCACCTTCGAACCGGAGATGGGGGCGGGGATCTCCTCGGCCGATGCCGCGGAGGAACTCGCGCGGGTCCTCGATCGGTGGGCCGCGGATGGCCGCGGGGAGTTCACCCCCACGGACCTGAAGGACGTGTGGCTCTCCGTGAGCGTCACGGACAAGCGTCGGTGGCTGTATCGACAGCTCGAAAAGCTCGAAGACGCGGGAGTGATCTCGGACCCGCCGGAGGAGTACGGCGTGTACTACCTCCTCCGCAGCCCGTACGACACCACCCCGATGAGTGACGCTGCGTAGTACAGGGGGCGGGAGCCCCGCACCCGCACACCGCACTGTGCGGATCCGGGGCTCCCCCTAGAAAGATGGCGTGTGCGCTACCGCGCACAGTCCGAAAAATCCCGATTCATCCCCCGCGCGCACTGTGCGCGCACACCCCTACCGCACACCACGGACGGTAACAATGATCATCGATCCCATCACCACATGGATTCACGCGAACCCGTGGCACACAGCGGTTGTCATGGCACCCGCGGCCCTCCTTGTCACCTACTCGATCATGCGATGCATGCGCGCGATCGGTGGCAGCATCGCGGCGAAGCGCAAGGATGGGCGACTCTCCGTAGCCGTTGTGATGGCGAGCATCGGCGCGATCCTGAGCACGGGACTGTCCGGCGACACCGCATGGCGCTTCGCGGAACACCGCCTCGGCATCACCAACGGGTGGGAGCGCGGACTCATCTTCCTGGTGGGCGAAGTGGCGCTGTTCGCACTCGCACTCATGGCGCGCGCCAACCTCACCACCCGAGGCCGCGCGGGCGCCCCGGGAGTCCTGGTATGGGTCGCGGCCGGCATCCTCGCGGTTCCGGCAGTGGCCGAATCCACCTCCCTCGCGGCGGCCATCGTCCGCGTGATGCTCGGCCCCGTCCTCGGGGCAGTGCTCTGGCACATGGCAATGGGCATCGAACTCCGCCACAACGACGCGGATGCCACGGACACCGGACTCGTTGCTGTCATCGCGAGGGAAGCCCGGGAACGCACCCTTGCGCGGTTCGGACTCGCGGTCCGCGACCGTACGGCAGAGCAGATCGCACGCGAGCGCGCGACGGTGAAGGCCACCGTGCTCGCGGCCCGGTACGCGGCGTACAAGGACAGCGCAACGCGACGAAAGGCCCGCACGCTCGCACAGCTTCAGGCAGAGCTTCGCCGCGCGGGAGTTGCCCAGGATCCGGCACAGCGGAACGCGCTTCTCCGGGAGCTACAGCACTCGAACAACGCGGTCGCCCTGGTGGACCTTTCGCTCCCGTCGCCGTGGACCCCGACCCCGGAGACCACGGAAACCCTGAGCCTCTCACAGAGGTTCGAGGACACGTGGGTCGAACTTCCCCCGGGGACCACCGAGGATGACCTTTACGTGATCCCCGGATCCGAGGACATCGACGCGTGGACCCTCGCAAACCCGATCACCATCGAGTCGGGGACCACGGGGACCATCGAGTCGGGGACCACGGGGACCATCGAGTCGGGGATCACGGGGACCATCGAGTCGGGGATCACGGGGACCATCGAGTCGGGGATCACGGGGACCATCGAGTCGGGGATC
>NZ_JBEXUX010000114.1:15186-22470 GCF_040629175.1 Embleya sp. NPDC005971
GTCACGGGGACCATCGAGTCGGGGACCACGGGGACCATCGAGTCGGGGACCACGGGGACCATCGAGTCGGGGACCACGGGGACCATCGAGTCGGGGACCACGGGGACCATCGAGTCGGGGACCACGGGGACCATCGAGTCGGGGACCACGGGGACAGAGAAGGCCGAGATCCCGAACACCCCGCGATCGGGAAAGCCCGACAGCAAGAATCACGGGACTACGGGAACACGGGGAGACGTGAGCCCGCGTCCCCGGACCCCGAGGCCCGCACCGACAACTGGCCCCGCGGACAAGGCCGCAAGGCTCCGTGAAGCCCGGGAGGCCGCGCGCGGCATTCTGCGAGCCGGAGCCCGAAAGGTCTCCCGCCGAAGCCTGAAGGTGGCCGGCATCACGGGCAAGACCGCAGACCTTCAGGAACTCGCCAACCTCCTGAACGAGGAGATCGACCGGGGACTCCTCTCCGGCGAAGACGCAGCCTGATCTGTTTCGCGAGGGTCCGCCCCGACCCCAACACCCCGCACAGCGGGGGCGGGGCCGGCCCTCGGGGCGCAGCACAGACAGCACCACCGCACCCGCATCACCGCCCCTCCGCACCATCCAATCCATGTCCGGAGGAGGACACGTGAACAACACCCCCATCACGATCATCGGGAATCTGACGAAGGACCCGGAAATCCGGTTCACCCCGACCGGGGACGCTGTGGCCCGGATCGACGTCGCGGTGACCCCCCGCTACTTCGACAAGACCACCAACACGTGGGTCGACGGGGAGACCGCGTTCTGGCCGGTCACCGTGTGGCGCACGCAAGCGGAGCACGTCGCGGAGAGCCTCGAAAAGGGCATGCGCGTGATCGTGACCGGCACCGTGAAGGCGGACCGTTGGAAGAGCCCCGAGGGTGAGGAGCGCTACCGGCTCGCGATCACCGCGGATGAGGTGGGTCCGTCCTTGATGTGGGCGACCGCGACCGTGGCGAAGGCGACCCGAGCCGCACTCAACACCCCGCCGGATGACCCGTGGGCCACCGCCACCAAGACCCCGCCGACCGGCGCCGGAAGCGACCGCCCCGCGAACCGCAGCACGGACAAGGCGGGGCCGCCCCGCAAGAGCACCCCGAGCAAGGCGACCGCCGGCAAGTCCACCTCGAAGCCGAGGGCCGCGGAGTCCGCGGGCGCCGGCCAGAGCGACGAACCGCCGTTCTAGAACTCCCCGCCACACCCAATGGGTTCGGGTGCTGTCGATTCCGTGGCAGCAACCACGGGACAGCACCCGAACCGCTCCTCCCCATCGCGAGACGAGAAACAGGAGCACCCAAGATGACCACACCGACCCCCGTCACCACCAGTCGGACCGAGGACATCCGCCGCGGTATCGCCACGATCGAGACCGCGATCTCCGCCCACCGCGACGCGGTCAACGAGAACGTGCACCGTCGCGAGACCACCGCGTGGGAGTTGCGCTACGCGGTCGCACAGATCCTCCCGGAGATCCGCGCGTTGCTGGCCGAGGTGGATGAGGGGATCGAGCCCCGCCACCTCCGCGCAGCCTGAACCCACCGCCGAAGCCCGGGAGTGCGGGGATCTCCGCACTCCCGACCACCGAAGGAGAACCCGTTGACGATCTCCCGCGCAGCCCGATTCGCGTCCGTATACGCCGTTCTGACTGCCTCTCACGAATTCGCGGACCACTGGATTCAGGCAGACTCCGACGCTGTCACGAAGGGCTCGGAGGGGCGTACGGGCCGCGTGGCGTGCGCCCGCCACGTCGCCACGTACACCGCAACCCAAGCGGTCGCCCTGGTGGTCGCGGACCGCGCATTCGGGCTCGGGGTGCGGCCGGCCCGTGCGGTCGCGGCCCTCGGGTTCAGTGCCCTCACGCACTACTACGCGGACCGGTCCGCCGGCCGATGGGGTGACCCGAAGCCGTGGAGTTTGGCCGCGGTCGCCCACGCCCGGGGCAAGGGGCGGTGGCTCCGGGCCGACCCGAGGGCCGGCTATGACCTCGATCAGGCATGGCACAAGGCGGCCATCACCCTCGCATCGGCTATCTGCTGACCCGGTACCACCCCCTAAGCGTTCGGGGCTGCGGTGTCCGTCAAAACTCCCGCAGCCCCGAACCCCACACCCACAAGGGGCACCCCATGATCTCGATCGACACCAGCACACACCACCCCCACACCCTCCCGGGCACCATGGCCGCGACCCCGAACACCGCGGGTCGCTTCGCCCGTTGGTGCCTCCGGCGCCGGCGGACCCTCATACCCGGCCTCACCACCACCGCACTCGCCGGACTCGCGCGGTACTGGCACTACACCGGAGCGGCCCACGACATCGGGGCCGCCTCCCTGTTGGGCAGTGCCGGCATGCTCGCGCTCACGGGCGCCTACGTCTCCGCGACCGGCCGCAACAGCACCCCCGGGATCACCGCGGCGGCCACCACCGCCGGAGCGACGTGCACCATCGGCGCGGTCGCGGCGTACGTGGACCCGTGGCAACCCGTCGCGTTCCTGTGGGCCGCCGGCACCGTGGCCGCCTACACCGCATACGGACACACCCACGGCGGACTCACCGAGGCCGGCCGGCCGGACACGGTGGAGATCACCACCGATGCCCGGTTGATCGCGGCCCGCGCGAGCGCGGAGACCACCGCCCGACTCATGGAGGCGTGGGCCGCACGCGCAGCACTCCCGCCGGCCCGCGCGGTCGCCATCGAGGCGCCGGCCGCGGCTCGGGCGGAACCGGAGATCATCGACGCGGAGATCATCGAGACCCCGAGCGAGCCCCGCGCGATCCGGAGCGGCCCCGAGACCGAGCCACCCGCGTTCGGCTAGCGCGGTGGAGTTCGAGCAAGGCGGGTTGTTCGAGGCACAGCCCTTCACCCGCCGTGAAGCCGACTCCCTCCCCTACATAGGGGCGCCGGCGGAGGCCCTCACCGAGGATCTCGCCGGAGACAAGTACGGATGGTTGCTCGGGCTGGTGTCGATGCCCGAAGCCCTCGATTGCGAACAGTGCCACCAGCCCATGACCCTCGGCACGGTCCCCCTGGTGTGGACGTGCCCGCGCTGTCACCCCCGGGAGTGTGCGTCGTGATCATGTTGGACTTGTTCAGTTGCTCCGGGGCCGCGACCGTGGGATACCAGCGGGCCGGCTTCACCGTGGTCGGGGTCGACAAGGACCCGCAGCCCAACTATCCGCGGTCCGCCACCTTCGTTCAGGCAGACGCGATCGAGTACGCCGCACAGTTCGCCCACCTGTACGACTTCGTCCACGCAAGCCCGCCGTGCCAATCGGAGACCGCGCTCACGAAGGGCACCAACCAGGGGCGCGAGTACCCGAAGTTGATCGGGCCGATCCGCGAAGCACTCCTGAAGGCGGGGGTGCCGTTCGTGATCGAGAACGTACAAGGCGCCTCGGTCCGCCGCGATCTGATGTTGTGCGGGGACATGTTCGAGGGCCTCGAAGTGATCAGGCATCGGCTTTTCGAGCTTCACGGGGTGACGGTGGCGCAGCCTCGGCACGGTCGCCACCGCGGGCGCGTGCGCGGGTGGCGCCACGGCACCTACTACCCCGGTCCGTACGTGGCGGTGTACGGGGAAGGTGGGGGCAAGGGGAGCGTGCCGGAGTGGCAACGCGCAATGGGGATCACCCACACCAGCGTTCGCCGCGAGATAGCCGAAGCCCTCCCGCCGGCCTACACGGAGTACATCGGGCGCGCAGTCCGGCTTCAGCTCGAAGCCCGCCGGCCGGCCTCGGCCCCGGGGAGGGCCGCGGCATGATGCGTCGGTGCGGGGGCGGGGTGGTCTACCGCCGGACTTATGCCGGCCAGACGTACACGATCCACGCACCCGGCCACGATCTCGACAAGGACGCGTTCCGCCGCTTCGTCGCGGCGGAACGCGTCCTCGGTTTGGATGTGGAGGGGCGCGCCATTGTCAAAGGTGGCCCCGGGCATTTCGGAAAAGACGCGGGCCTCCGGCTGGTTCAATTCGGGAGCACGGATACCGCGTGGGTTCTCGATCCCCTGATTCCCGCACACCGGAAAGCGATTGTCGAGACCCTGAAGGACAAGAGCCTCCGGTTTGTCACGCACACGAATTACGATGTTCTCGCGCTGTGGTCGGCATTCGGAATCGGGCTCGGTCAACGGGTCATTGATTCACACCTGGTGTCGAAGCTGATCGACCCGGACGAACGGGCCGGCCACGGTCTCAAGCAACTCACCGCGCGCCACCTCGATGACGGACTCAGGCGCGCGGAGGACGACCTACAGCAGCGGGTGAAGTCGCTTGCACCCCGGGGTTGCCGGTCTCCGAAGGCCCGGAACGTGTGGGGATGGAACAACATCCCGAGCACGGATGAGTACTACGTGGTGTACGCCGGTCTCGATGCGGTGTACGTGCGTCGGCTCCTCCCGATCCTTCTGGAGGTCTGCGGTCCGTATTCGCATTTGGTGCGCATGGAGCAGTGGCTAGCGGCCCAATCGACCGGGATCACGATCCGCGGGCTTGCTCTCGATATCCCGTATACACAAGCCCTGTTGGCGGAGTTCGAAGCGGAGTTCGAACGGGCGGACCAACCGATCAAGGAAGCCTTGCGGTTCTCGGGGAACTCCCCGAAGTTTGCCGATTGGCTCTCGGCCCAAGGGGTGAAGGGTGGCCCCGACGATTACACGGCGACCGGCCGTTTGAAGGTCACCGCCGATAGCCTCGGGGCACTGGTCAAGGGAATCGACTCCGGGGAGCACGAATACCCGGAGATCGTCGCATCGCTGGTTCGGTCCCGACTCCGTATGGCGGAGACGAAGAACGTAATCTCGAATCTCCGGCAATTCCTCGCGTGCGCCGATGCGAATGGCCGGCTTCACCCGGCAATCAATACGCTCCGCGCGAAGACAGCGCGCATGTCCATTACCGGCCCCGCATTGCAGACCTTGAAGAAGATAGACCCACGTCTCCGGCACTGCCTGAAAGCCGATGACGGGTGCGTCTTGGTCGCCTGTGACTTCTCTCAGGTCGAAGTGCGCGTGGCCGCCGCACTGGCGCGGGATCCCCGACTCGTCTCGGTCATCGAATCGGGTGTTGATATCCACGACGCAACCGCGACATTCATGTACGGGGAGAAGTTCACGAAAGCACAGCGCAATGTCAGTAAGAGGGCGACGTTCGGCACCATTTACGGAGGAGGGGCGAAAGCTCTCTCCGAACAGACCGGGGTGACCTTGAATACCGCCCGAGGGGTCATCGACAAGTGGCGTCGGACGTATCCGAATGTCATCGAATACGGCAAGCGGTTGGGGCGACAGAAGATCGTCACCACCGCCACGGGCCGGCGGATTCCGGCGGACCCGCAACGGCCGTACGCGAATTCGAATTACTCGATCCAATCGACAGCGCGTGATCTTCTGGTGGCCGCGGTATACACCCTGGTGACCCGGTACGGAATGCACGCGAAACTGTGGCTCTATGTCCACGACGAAGTGATTTTGCAAGTCCCCGCGGCCGAGGCCGCGCGTGTCTGCAAGATCGTCGAAAGTGTCATGACCACCACGTTCAGGGGTGTCCCGATCGAGGCCGAGGCGGAGATTCTCGGCACCCATTGGGGCCGGCTCCCCGAGCAAACCGAAATGGCTGTAGCAGCCTGAGAAGGAGTCGAAGTGATGTCGGAAGAAATGCGACCGATCAAAGTGGTCTTGTGTGGGTCGATGCGGTTCGAGGCCGAAATGCAGGAGGCGAATCGGGCGGAGTCCGTTGCCGGTCGGATCGTGCTCGCGCCCGCGTGCAACCTGAAGGAGCCCCACCCGCTGTGGGCGACGGAGGCGGACCGCGAGCGCGTGAAGACCGCACTCGATCGGCTCCACTTGGACAAGATCCGCGACGCGGACGAAGTACTCGTGATCAACCCTGGTGGGTACGTCGGTGAGTCGACGCGTAAAGAGATCGAATTCGCCCAGAGCATCGGGCGCCCGATCCGATCGCTAGAAGCGCTCTGACCAGCCTAGGAGCCCCGTAGGACCGAGCCCCGCCCCGTAGCCACAGGGGGCGGGGCTCGGTCGTTCGTGCGAACACGGGGCGATACATCCCCGTTGCTACGGGATCACGGGGTTGTCGCGTACCGTGAACCCATGACAGTCGAGACCAAGCCGGAAGCACTGGCCAAACGGGTCCGCGTCATCGTCGTGGGGATGCTGAAAGGTGGAAGCGGAAAAACCACCACCGCATGGTTCATTGCGCTGTGGTGGGCCATTCGCGGATACCGGGTATTGATCCTCGATGGCGACGCGGTGAGCCAAACCGCTTTCACGTGGGCAACAAAAGCGAAAGCACGCGGATACAAAGTCCCCATCACGGTTGAGCGGTATCCGTACGACGATATCGCACAGCGGATAACAGAAGCCCTCGAAGAATTCGATATCGTCATTGCCGACATGGGCGGGGCCGCCGCGGTAGGTTTTGCGGAGGCAGTAAGCAAAGCCGATTTGGTAATCATGCCTATCTCCCCCTCCGACGCGGACGGGTGGCGCATTCCGGCGACGTTCTCCGCGGCCGAGGTGGGAGCCGCGAAGAACCCGAGGCCCGTACACGTGATGATCCTCCTCACAAAGGTGGTCAAGAACTCGAAGATCCTTCGGAAGACGCGGGCCGAACTCGAAGAAAACGATTTCCCCGTGGCAACCACGGAGATCACTACGTGGCTGTACTACTCGGAATCCGCCGGCCACGTCCCCTCGGATCTCGCGGAATACAACACATTGATGGATGAGATCGACAAGGAGTTGACCAGTGTCTGAGTCCGCGAAATCCACCCCGCCGAAGCGCAGTACCCGCACGCTCGGAGGCGCTGTCACAGCGGAGCCCGGGGCCGGCACCTTCGAGGATCCGACACCCCCGGTCGCCCCCGCGAAGCCCGCAGCCCGGAAGCGGGCCGCATCCTCCGCACCCGCGCGGACGGCACGCAAGACCGCGGGCAAGAAGGACGATCCGGCGAAGACCACCCTCGACTTGGACCCCGACAAGTACCGGGATCTACGGGTGTGGGGGATTTACAACGAGAACGCGAAGGCGGTGGAGATCATGAGGGCTCTCGTTGACGCGTTCTTGGAGGACCCCGAGGGCCTCGGGAACGATGTCCTCGATCGCATCCTGGCAGCCCGGGAGGCCCGCAAGACCGGCAAGGCGGACAGCGACGAAGACTGAACCGCCGGCGGGAGCCCGCCCACGACGAAGCCCCGCACTGTCGCAGTGCGGGGCCACCGCGTCGAACCGGCCGAGATCCAGAGCGTGTTGGACG
>NZ_JBEXUX010000115.1:0-20045 GCF_040629175.1 Embleya sp. NPDC005971
CCGCCGGTGACCAGCGCGGCGGCCAGGAACGGACCGGCGTTGGACAGGTCCGGCTCGACGACCATGTCGCGGCCGAGCAACGCGCCCGGGGCGACCCGCCACACGTTGGGCTCGGCGTCGTCCACCCGGGCGCCGGCCGCCCGCAGCATGTCCACGGTCATCGCGATGTGCGTCATCGAGGGCACCGAGCCGCCGGTGTGCCGAATCTCGACACCGAGGTTGAAGCGCGGCCCGGACAACAACAGTGCGCTGACGAACTGCGACGACGCGGAGGCGTCGATGTGCACCACGCCGCCCTCGACCCCGCCGCCGCCGAGCACGGTCATCGGCAGCCGGGCCTCGCCCTCGTCGTCGATCCGGGTGCCCAGGTCGCGCAGTGCGTTGATCACGCCGTCCAGCGGGCGCTCGTACGAGCGCGGGTCGCCGTCGAAGCGCACCGGCCCGTCGGCGAGCGCGGCCACCGGCGGCAGGAAGCGCATCACCGTGCCCGCGTTGCCGCAGTCCACGGTCGCCGGGCCGGAGAGTCCGCCGGGCAGCACGTACCAGTCCTCGCCGCGGTCCTCGATCACCACGCCGAGCGCACGCAGGCCGGCCACCATCAGCGACGAGTCGCGGCTGCGCAGCGGCCGGCGGATATAGCCGGGACCGTCGGCCAACGCGGCCAACACGAGGGCGCGGTTGGTCACCGACTTGGACCCGGGCACCTCGACGGTGGCGGTCACGGGAGCGGAGGCAACGGGGGCAGACCACAACGCAGACATCACGTGGCAAGCCTAGTCCGTTCGCCGACCCGGCCCCGATTCGTTTTCCGTACGTGGCACCCTGGACGCCATGTGTGGCCGGTATGCGTCCAGCAAGAGCCCCGATGACCTCGTCGAGATCTTCGAGGTCGATCGGTTCGACCCCGCGGACGAGCTCCCTCCCGACTGGAACATCGCGCCGACCAAGCAGGTCTACGCGGTCCTGGAACGCCCGGTCGAGTCCGGCGGCGCGCCCGCCCGGCAACTGCGCCCGATCAAGTGGGGCCTGGTGCCGTCCTGGGCCAAGGATCCCGGCATGGGCGCCAAGATGATCAACGCGCGGTCCGAGACCGTGCACGAGAAGCCGGCCTATCGCAAGGCGTTCGCCGCCCGGCGGTGCCTGTTGCCGGCCGACGGCTATTTCGAATGGCACACCCCCGAGACCGCGCCGGACGGCCCCAGGGGCGCCTCGCGCAAGCAGCCGTACTGGATCCACGCGGCGGACGGCGCCGAGGTGGCCTTCGCCGGGCTGTACGAGTGGTGGCGCGATCGCAGCCGGGCCGACGACGACCCGCTCGGCTGGTTGTGGACCTGCACGATCCTCACCCTGGACGCGGATCCCGAGCTGGCCCGGATCCACCACCGGATGCCGCTGGTGCTGACCCGGGACAAGTGGGACGGCTGGCTGGACCCGGCGTGGACCGAGCCGGAGGAGATCCGCGGGCTGCTGGTGCCACCGCCCACCGGGTTCATGACGGCACACCCGGTCTCGACGGACGTCAACAACGTCCGCAACAACGCGCCGCATCTGCTCGAAGCGATTCCCGAGGACGAGGTCACCGTTGACGCGACGCTCTTCTGATCGGGTCGATCCGCTCGGCTCGACCGCCGCGACCGACTCCACCGGCCCGACCGACCCGGCGGCGGTGGGCGCCGGGGGCCGGTCGGCGGGCGACGCCGGGCCGACCGAGGTGTTCGAGGTCACCACGCCGGTCGGTGCCGCGCGGGTGACCGTACGGCGCGCCACCGCGGTGCCGGCCCGGGCGTGGTTCGTGGCGAGCCACGGCGCGGGCGGCGGGATCGAGGCGCGCGACCTGGCCGCGCTCGCCGCGGCGCTGCCCGCACGCGGCATCCACGTCGCCCTGGTCGAGCAGCCGTGGCGGGTGGCCGGTCGGCGACTCGCCCCGGCGCCGGGGACCTTGGACGCGGGCTGGCTTCCGGTGCTCGCCGAGATTGCCCGGCGCAACGCGGTCGAGGGCCTGCCGGTGTTCGGATCCGGCCGCAGCGCGGGCGCCCGGGTCGCGTGCCGCACCGCGGGTGAAACGAATGTGGCGGGTGTGGTCGCGCTGGCCTTCCCGCTGCATCCACCCGGACGGCCGGAGCGTTCGCGCTTGGCTGAACTGCTCGGCGCCGGCGTGCCGACCCTGGTCGTCCAGGGCGAACGTGACTCGTTCGGTGGGCCGGACGAGTTTCCGGCGGACGGTCCGACCCTGCTCCGGGTGCCGTTCGCGGACCACGGATTCGCCGTTCCCAAGCGCGCCGCGATCACCCAGGAAGCGGCGTTGGCCCTGATCACAGCCGGTGTCGGCGATTGGCTGGTGGCCGCGAGCACACGGGAATGATCCGTGTCGGCGACGTGTTCCCCCAACTGTCAAGCGTCGACGAGTGGAGGTCGCTCCCATGCTCAAGGCCGCCGGTTCGGTTGTCCGAAACGAGGCACCGTTTCTCGCCTGGCCCGAGTGGGGTGCGGGCACCGATCAGCCTCGGGCGATATCGTCGACACCTGGCTTGAAGGAGGTGGGTCTCGTACCGGAGACCTTGGAGCAGCAAGACGCGCGGTTCGAGCGGGACGCCCTGCCGTTCCTCGATCAGTTGTATTCGGCGGCGCTGCGGATGACCCGCAACCCGGCGGATGCCGAGGACCTGGTCCAGGAGACGTTCGCCAAGGCGTACGCGTCGTTCCACCAGTTCAAAGAGGGCACCAACCTCAAGGCCTGGCTGTACCGCATCCTGACCAACACCTTCATCAACTCCTACCGCAAGAAGCAGCGGCAGCCGCTGGAATCGCATGCGGAGGAGATCGAGGACTGGCAGCTCCACCGCGCCGAGTCGCACATGTCCACCGGACTGCGCTCGGCCGAGGCGCAGGCACTCGACCACCTGCCCGACTCCGACGTGAAGACGGCCCTGCAGGCCATCCCCGAGGAGTTTCGGATCGCGGTGTACCTCGCCGATGTCGAGGGCTTCGCGTACAAGGAGATCGCGGACATCATGGGTACTCCCATCGGGACCGTGATGTCGCGCCTGCACCGCGGGCGACGTCAGCTCCGCGATCTGCTGGCCGACTACGCCCGTGAGCGCGGCCTCGTCCCCGCAGGCACCGACCGGAAAGGCTCGGACTCATGAGCTGCGGTGACCACCACGAGGTGGACTGCTCCGAGATCCTCGGGCACCTGTACGAGTACATCGACAACGAGTTGGCGGACGCGGACTGCACCAGCATTCGCACGCACCTCGACGAGTGCTCGCCGTGCCTGGACAAGTACGGCCTCGAACAGCAGGTGAAGGAGCTGGTGCACCGCTGCTGCGGGCGCGACGAGGTCCCCTCGGAGCTGCGCAACAAGGTGCTGGAGCGGATCAAGCTGGTGCGCGTCGAGGTGGACGCCCAGCGGGTCTCGGTCGAGGAGACCGCGGTCGAGATAGAGCGCCCGGGTCGCGCCTGATCCGAGCGGGCCGGCGAGTCGATACGCCGGCCGTTTCGAACGGATTCGAACGAGCCGTCGATTCGGATGAGCCACTGACCCGAACGAGCTAAAACCGGGGCGCATGGCCGGGACAAACCGGTCATGCGCCCTTCGGCCGTTACCCGGGCGGCCTATTCTCGGTGGTCCGAGCGACCAGCCGAGGAGTCGCATGCGCACGCTGCCGCCGAGCGCCCGGATCCACGCCGGGATCGTGGTGGGCGGGTCCGTGCCCGCGCTGATCCTGCTGTCGTGGTCCGGTGTGGACATCGATCGACTGGGCGCGTTGGCGGTGTTGTTCATCGCCTTCGGGGCGGTGGCCCGAGCCCGACTCACCGGCCTGTGCGGCGCCCCCGACGGGGCGCTTTTTCCGTTGGTGTGCGCGGCGGTGCTGCTGTTGCCCGCGGGCGCCGCCGCGACGGTCGCGCTGCCCGGCGTGCTGATCGCGCGGGCGGACACCGCCGACCCGGTCACCCGTGTGGTCGACGCCGCGCATCTGGTGCCGGCCATCGCGGTCGCCTCCCGGGTCTACGAACTCCTGGACGGGACGCGTTACCTGACCGCGTCGGAGTTGCCCGCCGGGCTGTTGCCGACGGCCGCGGCGGGACTGGCGCTGTATGTGGTGAGCGGCGTGCTGGACACCGCGTTCCGGGCCGAGACCCAGGGCGCCGGCGGACTCCCGGTGTTGCGCGAGGTGTTCGTGCGCTCGGCCGGTTGGCGACTGGGCTCGGTGCCGATCGGGCTGATGATGGCCGTGTTGTGGCAGCAGCGACTGGGCGTGTTCGCGGCGGTGTTGGTGCTGCTCCCGCTCTACGTGGCGTTCTGGGCCTACGCCCAGCAGGCGCAGGAGCAGGCCGCGCACGAGGCGACCGTACGCACCCTGGTCCGGGCGGTGGAGATCAAGGACGGCTACACCCGAGGGCACAGCGAACGGGTGGCCCGGGCCTCGGTGTTGATCGCCCGCCGGCTGGGCATGCGCGAGGATCGGGTGGTCCGGCTGCGCTACGCGGGCATCCTGCACGACGTCGGCAAGTTGAGCGTGTCCACCCGGGTGCTGACCAAGCCGGGCAGGCTGGACCCGGAGGAACTGCGCGAGATGCAGCGACACCCGGTCAGCGGCGCCGAGATGGTGGCCGGCCTGACCTTTCTCGGCGAGGCGCACGCGGGCATCCTGCACCACCACGAACGCATGGACGGGCGCGGTTATCCGGCCGGTCTCGCCGGTGCCGAGATCCCCGAGTTCGCCCGGGTGATCGCGGTCGCGGACGCGTTCGACTCGATGACCTCGACCCGCTCGTACCGGCCCGCGCGCGGGGCGGACGCGGCGATGGCGGAGCTGCGCCGATGCAGCGGCACCCAGTTCGACCCGCGCATGGTCGAGGCGCTCGCACAGGCGCTGGCCCGGCACGGCTGGCCGGAGGCCGAGGTGCGGGACGGCGAGGGCGAGGTGCGGGTGCCCGCGCCGCGCGGGCAGTCGCGGGCCGACACCCACTCGGTGGCCCGCGGGCGGGTCGGCGGCGGGTCGTGACGACGACCGGGGCCCGGGCCGAACCGGCGGCGCCGGCCACGCGGTTGCGCGCGTACACCGGCACCGTCGTGCTCGTGCTGGGCGCGCTCGCCGCGGCGGTCGCGGTGGCCGTCACCGCGGCCGAGGGCGTGGTGCAGCCGTCCTACGCCCTGGTCTTCGGCACGGTGATCGCCGTCGGCGAGACGGCCCGGGTGACGTTGCCCGGCAACCGGGAGACCGCGCCGCTGGGCGCGGCCGGCGCGCTCGCCTACGCGTTGCTCCCGGACGTGCACGGCACGGTGTCCCGGCACGGTGTGCTCCAGGTGGTCGCGGTGGTCGCCGTCGCGCTGCTCGCGGGCACCCTGCCGCACGTCGCGCGCGGTCGGGCACCGGCGCCCGCGTACGTCGCCCGTCGGGTGCTCGCGGCGGGCTTCGCGGCGACGTTGTTCCGGCCGATGTACGCGGACGGTGGGCTCGACGCGGTGATGGGGCACGGGTGGGCCTACGGCGGCTACCTGGTCCTGGTGGTGTTGTTGACCTCGTTGTGCGACGCGGTGGTGGCCGCGATGGCTCGGGTGGGTCGTGCGTTCCGTCCCGCGCTGCTGGCCGAATTACGGGCGCTGTGCGCGGGGCTCGGCCCCACCGAGCGGATCGGGCCGGACGGCGAGGACACCGGACGGGCCTGCGGGCTGACCGGGATCGGCACCGCGGTGGGCGCGAGCGGCATGTTGATCGCCCTGTCCGCCGGCGCGCTGGGCCTGTGGGCGGTGCCGGTGTTCTGTCTGCCGTCGTTGCTGGTGCTGCTGTCCTTTCGGCGCTACGCCGCGATCCGGCTGGTGCATCGGCAGACCGTCGACGCGCTGTCGCGGCTGCCGGAGGCGGCCGGGTGCGGGTCGCCGGGGCATGCCGCCCGGGTGGGCGATCTCGCGCACGCGGTCGGGGTGGACCTGGGGCTGGGCGAGCCGGAACTGCGCGAGTTGCGGTCTGCGGCCGGGATGCACGACATCGGGCAACTCGCGTTGGCGGAACCGGTGCCCGGCGGCACCACGCTGAATCTGCCCGAGGCCGAGCAACGTCGGATCGCCCGGCTGGGCGCGGAGGTGATCCGGGAGAGCGGGGTGCTCGATCGGGTGGCCGGCATCGTGGCCGCGCAGGCCGACCCCTACCGGGACGCCGGGGGCGGACCGCCACCACCGCTGGCCGGCCGGATCATCAAGGTGGTCAACGCCTACGACGACCTGATCACGACGAGCGACGACCCGCGTTCGCGGCCCGAGGTGTTGGCCCGGCTGCGTGCGGACGTGTCCGGGGCCTACGACCCCCGGGTGGTCGAGGCGCTGGCGCAGGTGCTGGAACGGACCGGCTGAGCCCTCGGATCCGGGACGGGCCCGCAGGCTCGGACCAGGATCGCGGGAGGGCCTTGTCGGCTCGGACAGCCGCCGGGGCCGGATTCCCGTGATTGGATTTCGAGCGGGCGTCATCGCGCCCGATCCGCGCTTCACCACGGCCCGACCCGGGCCCGAAGGAGGAACGACGATGGCCGAGCAGGTCCTGGCGGAGATGGTGGCCAACGTGGCCAAGGTCGTCGCCCACGAGGGGGACACGGTCGAGGCCGGCAGCACTCTGGTCATCCTGGAGTCGATGAAGATGGAGATCCCGGTGCTCAACGAGTTTCCGGGCACCATCGCCCGCATCAGCGTCGCCGAGGGCGACGTGATCCAGGAGGGCGACCCGATCGCGGTGATCGAGTAGCACCCGGCGCGGCATCGCGTCCGGGTACTCGCGCCGGCCCGACCGCGGGGGTCAGATCGACGTGAGCACTCCGTGCTCGACGCACTTGGCGGTCCAACCGCGCGGGGTCACCTGTACGGTCATCCGCCGTCGGCACCGACCGCAGTAGCGCGGGGGTTCGAGTTCGCGGCGCCGCACACAGTCGTCGTGCGCGGCGCCGGCACGCTGTTCGCCGCAGTGGTCGCAGAAGGCTGCATCGGTGCTCACGGCCGTAGATTACGGCCTGGGCCCGGGCGGCCGGAGCGGACCCGGCCGGACCCGGTTTCGACGAACGGTCCGCCGGCCCGACGAACGGCGGTGTCCCGCTCGGTTCTACGGGGCGGCGCGCAGGTCCTTGAGGTAGCAGATCAGTTCCACCTCGGGCACCGGCCACCAGTCGCGCTCGGGCGCGCGGTGGAAGCCCATCCGCGCGTAGAGCCGGTGTGCGGCGCGCATGTCCCACACGGTGGAGATCGCGACGGCGGTGAAGTGGTGCTTGCGGGCCCGCTCCAGGCACGCCTCCACGAGCGCCTCGCCGATGCCGCGACCGCGGGCGGCCGGGCCGACCGCGAGCATCCGGAACTCGCCCTCGCCCTCTCGGGAGACCTCCGCGTAGGCGCTGCCGGGCAGCACGAAGGCCACGGTGCCCAGGATCTCGCCGCTGCCCTCGTCCACCGCCACGAGCAGTTCGGAGTTCTCCGCCCGATGCGCGGCCTTGCGCAGATCGTTCACGTAGTCCTGGTCGGCGGCGACCAGGCCGGCGTAGCCCGCGACGGTCACGTCCCCCACCGCTTCGTACTCCTGCGGGCGCGCCTGGCGGATGTGGACGCCGGCGGGAGCGGGGTGGTGGTCGTGCGGTCGGGCCGCGGCGGAGGCAGGAGGATTCATAGCCGTCCAGTTTACGCTGCCGATCACACGCCCATGGTCGTGCGCGGGTAGACCGCCTCCGGATCGGTGAGCACGTTCAGCAGGTAGGGCACGCCGGAGTCGAACGCGCGACGCAGCGCGGGGGCGATCCGTTCGGGGCGGGTGATCGTCTCGCCCGCGCCGCCCAGCGCGCGCACCACGTCGTCGTAGCGGGTGCCCGGGGCCAGGTCGGCGGCCACGTCGTGCCCGTACAACATGCGCATCGGGTGTTTCTCCAGCGCCCAGCAGCCGTTGTTGCCGACGATCAGCACCACCGGCAGGCGATGCCGGACCAGGGTGTCCACGTCCATCAGCGAGAAGCCCGCCGCCCCGTCGCCCAGCAGCAGCACGACCTGCGCCGAGGGGCGGGCCAGCCGGGCGCCCAGCGCGTAGCCCAGGCCGGTGCCCAGGCAGCCGTACGGGCCCGCGTCGAGCCAGCCGCCCGGGCGGGCGGGTTCGATGTACTTGCCCGCGAAGGACACGAAGTCACCGCCGTCGCCGATCACCACGGCGTCCTCGTCGAGCAGGCGGAGCAACTCGCCGTGCACGCGCGCCGGATGGATCGGCCGGCCGGCGCTGCCCAGGAGCGGTGCGTCGGACTGCGCGGCGGTGCGGGCCGCGTCGCGCACGTGCGTGGCCCAGATCCGATACATGCCGACCCGGCCGACCCGCTCCCACGCGGTGGTCAGCGCGTCGAACAGCTCGGTCAGGTCCGCCGCGAGGGTCATCGCGCAGTGCGCGTGCGGCGCCGAGCCCGCGGGGGCGTCGGTCAGGTGCACCACGCGCGCGGAGGGCCCGCCGCCCTGACCGCCGAAGCTGCCGTAGCCCAGTCGGAAGTCCAGCGGCGCGCCCGCCACCAGCACCAGATCGGCGCCGCCGAGCGCGGTCGTCCGGGCCCGGCCGGCGAGCAGCGGGTGGCCGGCGGGTAACACGCCCCGGCCCATTCCGTTGGCCACCACCGGTATCCCCATGGTCTCGGCGGCCCGCCGCGCGGCCTGTTCCGCGCCCCCGATCCACACGTCCTGGCCGAGCACCAGCACCGGTCGGGCCGCGCGGGCGAGCAGGTCGGCGACCGCGGCGACCGGATCCGGGTCGGGGAGCACCGGCGCGGGCGGGGCCGGGCACGGCAGCGATACCTCCGCGCGGTCGTAGAGCACGTCCATCGGCACGTCCAGGAAGACCGGCCCCCGGTGCGGGCTGTTCGCCAGGGTCAGCGCGGCGTCCACCTCGGCGGTGATCCGGTCGGTGTCGTGCACGGTCGCCGCGCGTTTGGTGATCGGGGCCAGCAGCGGCGGATGGTCCAGCTCCTGGAGTGCCCCCGAGCCCCAACGAAACGCCGGCGCGCGGCCGCCCAGCACCAGCATCGGCGAGCCGTTGAACCAGGCGGTGGCCACCGCGCTGATCCCATTGGTGACGCCGGGCCCGGCGGTCAGTACGGCCAGGCCGGGCCGGCGGGTGAGCTTGGCGGTCGCCTCGGCGGCGAACACGGCGGTCTGCTCGTGCCGTACGTCCACCACCCGCAGCGGCGCCTCGGCACCGACCGCGGCGTCGTAGAGCGGGAAGACGTGGCCTCCCGACAGGGTGAACATCGTGTCGATCCCGTGCGCCCGGGCGGCGGCGACGGCGAGCGTGCCACCGTGCCCCTCGACCGTTCGGTCGGCGTGGTCTCGTTCCTCGGCCCCTCGTGGTGCGCGCATGCCCGACCTCCGTCGCCGCGGACCCGGCGGGCCCCGTGCCGCCGGGAAATCTATCCGCGTGCGCTACCGGGCAGTAAGAGGCGACCGCCGACGGCTCCCGGTCCGGGTGGGGCCGTCGGCGGTCGGGGTGTGGCTACAACGTCTGGTTGAGCGCCTTGACCGGCATGCTCAGTTCCTTGAGCAGCTCCAGGTCGGCGTCCGCGGCGCGACCCAGGGTGGTGAGGTAGTTGCCGACGATCACCGCGTTGATGCCGCCGAGCAGGCCCTCGCGGGTGCCCAGGTCGCCGAGCGCGATCTCCCGGCCGCCCGCGTAGCGCAGGATGGTCCGGGGGAGGGCGAGCCGGAAGGCGCCGATGATCTTGAGCGCCTCGCGCGGCTCCAGCACCTCCTGGTCGGCGAACGGGGTGCCCGGGCGCGGGTTGAGGAAGTTCAGCGGCACCTCGTCCGGCTCCAGCTCGGCCAGTTGACCGGCGAACTCGGCGCGCTGCTCGGCCGACTCGCCCATGCCGACGATGCCGCCGCAGCACACCTCCATGCCCGCCGCGCGCACCATCCGCAGGGTGTCCCAGCGCTCCTCCCACGTGTGCGTGGTGACCACGTTGGTGAAGTACGACTTCGCCGTCTCCAGGTTGTGGTTGTAGCGGTGGATGCCCATCTCGGCGAGCTCGTCGACCTGCTCCTGGGTGAGCATGCCCAGCGACGCGGCGATGTTGATGTCGACCGCCTCGCGGATCGCCGCGACGCCCTGGCGCATCTGCTTCATCAGGCGCTCGTCCGGGCCGCGCACGGCGGCCACGATGCAGAACTCGGTGGCGCCGGTCGCGGCGGTCTCCTTGGCGGCCTCCACCAGCGAGGGGATGTCCAGCCACGCGGCGCGCACGGGGGAGGGGAACAGACCCGACTGGGAGCAGAAGTGGCAGTCCTCGGGGCAACCACCGGTCTTGACCGACACGATGCCCTCGACCTCGACCTCGGGCCCGCAGTGTCGGACCCGGACCTCGTGCGCGAGCTGGAGCAGTTCTTCGAGGCGGTCGTCCGCGAGCTCCAGCACGGCCAGCACCTGCTCGGCGCTCAGCCCCCGTCCCTCGTCGAGGACTTGGCGCCGGGCCACGGCCAGGATGTCGTCGTTCACGGTCTGCGTACGGTCACTGTCGAGGGTTTCCGTCATGTCGCTCACCTTGCGGTCGGATCCTGTATGGCGCGGAACGCGGCCGGATCGAAGGTACCGCCCAGAGCCGGCGACAAACTCGCGCGGGCCGTGAGCAGGAAGTCGGCGGGGTGCAGCGAACCCGCGCCGGCGGGCAGCACACCGGCCAGCGGACGGGCGGCCAGGGTCTCCAGATCCCGGACGTTGCAGCGCATCGCCAGGTCGGGCTCGGTGGGCCAGGAGCCGATCACCACGCCGACCAGGTCCACCCCCCGGTGGGCCATCGACTCCAGGGTGAGCGCGGTGTGGTTGAGCGTGCCCAGGTCGGGCCGGGTCACCACGAGGGCGCCGGCCTTCAGCTCGTGGGCCAGGTCGGCGATCGTGGTGCCCTCGTCGTCGAAGCGCACGAGCAGGCCGCCCGCGCCCTCGACGACGACCAGGTCGGTCTCCTTGGCGAGCGCGCGGACCCGGTCGGCGACGCCGTACAGGTCCACCGGCGGCAGGCCGGAGACCCGGGAGGCGGCGGCGGGGGAGAGCGGGTCGGGGTAGCGCGAGTACTCGTGCAGGTCGGTCACCCCGGCCAGGCGCCGCACGTCGGCCAGGTCGCCCGCCTCGTTCGGCCCCACACCCGTCTGCGATGCCTTGACCACGGCCACCGTGCCGCCGCGCACGGCCGCGATCGCGGCGACGGCCGCCGTGACGATCGTCTTGCCCACCCCGGTGTCGGTACCGGTCACCACGAGAACGCTCATGGCCGGTCAGCCTAGGGCGTGTCCCCGATCCCCGTCGGGCCCAGGCAAGGACCTTGGGCCCGCGGCCGGCGGACCTGTGGCCCCGGGCAACCCCCGCGCCGGTGGGGCACCATCGAGGTGGTGGGCATGCGGCTCGGCGGAGCGGCGTGACTCGCCACACAGCGGCCCTCTGCACGGGGCTGTGGGAGCGAACGGCATTCCTCCGGCGATCGGCCGGGCGGCCCGGGTGGACCCGGACCGTCCGGCCGATGGCATGCGGACGGGCGAAACGCTCGGCCCTACTCCTGCGGGCGGCGCAGTCGGGCGACGAATTTGTACCGATCCCCCCGGTACACGGATCGCACCCACTCGACCGGCTCACCTTCGGTGTCGAAGCTGTGCCGGGACAACAACAGCAGCGGCAGCCCCACGTCGGTGCCCAACAGACCGGCCTCGCGCGGGGTGGCCATCGCCGTCTCGATCGTTTCCTCGGCCTCGGCCAGGTGCACGTCGAAGCCGGCCGACAGGGCCCGATACAGCGAGTTGTGCTTGGCCAGGTGCTTGCGCAGGCCCGGGAAACGTTTGGTGGACAGATGCGTGGTCTCGATCGCCATCGGCTCGGAGTTGGCCAGCCGCAGGCGCTCTATCCGCAACACGCGGTTGCCGGGCCGGATCGCGAGCCGCTCGGCGAGGTGGTCGTCGCAGGTGATGTAGCCGATCTCGATCAACCGAGAGGTCGGCTCCAGGCCCTGGGCCTGCATGTCCTCGGTGTAGGAGGTGAGCTGCAGGCTCTGCGCGACCTTGGGCTTGGCGACGAAGGTGCCCCGGCCCTGGGCGCGCTCCAGCCGGCCCTCGATGACCAGTTCCTGGAGGGCCTGGCGCACCGTGGTGCGGGAGATGTCGAACTGCGCCGCGAGGGTGCGTTCGGGTGGCACGGGCGTGCCCGGTGGCTGGGTGTTGGTCAGCTCCTGAAGATGGCGCTTGAGGCGGTAGTACTTCGGCACGCGCGCGCTCGGTTCGAGGCCGGGGTCGCCTCCTGCCGTCGCACTGTCCGCCGCGGTTGTGATCGCGTGTTCCGCCGTCACCGGTGCCCTCCTGACACGTTCGGTCCCCATCGTGGCACGACCACCGATCCCCCCAGGACCAGGAGTGCGGATGTCGGTCCGATAACGGCGTGAGTTCGCCGTCTACGGAACCTTGACACCCCAATTGGTCTATGCCAACCTCCGAAATGGTCTAAACCATTGATGGTCACCGCGCAACCCTCGTCCCTGGTGCGTCAGTGTTTTCCCATTCGAGCCCCCTCCCCAGTGGGGGGCTCGGTCGGTCCGCGCACCTCACGGATCCGACGGGGGACATCGGCAACTCCAAACCGAACTGCGGTGCCCGACATCCTGAGGAGGATGTAGTGAAGCGTCGTCTTCTCGTCGCGGCCGGTGTCGCGGCGGCGCTGACCGGTGTTGCCGCCTGTGGATCCGACAGCAGCGATGACAAAAAGGACACCAAGCCTGCGGCGTCCGCGCCGAACGCGCCGGCCGCGGGCAACGGCAAGACCGTCCGGGTCTGGCTGATGAAGGGCTCCGCGCCCGACGACTACATCGCGGCGCTCAAGGCGAAGTTCGAGACGGACCACCCGGGCGCCAAGCTCGACGTGCAGATCCAGCAGTGGAACGGCATCGGCCAGAAGATCACCGGCGCGCTCGCCAGCAACGACGCCCCCGACGTGATCGAGGCCGGCAACACCCAGATCGCCCAGTACGGCGCCTCCGGCGGCCTCAAGGACCTCAGCTCCAAGGTCACCGAGCTCGGCGGCAAGGACTGGCTGACCGGTCTGTCCGACCCGGGCAAGGTCGACGGCAAGACCTACGGCATCCCGTTCTACGCCGCCAACCGCGTCGTGATCTACAACAAGGACCTCTTCGCCAAGGCGAGCGTGCAGCCGCCGAAGACCCGCGCCGAGTGGATCGAGACCACCAAGAAGCTCAACAGCGGGGACCAGCAGGGCATCTACCTGCCGGGTCAGAACTGGTACTTCTACGCCGGTCTGCTCAAGGACGAGGGCGCGGACATCGCGACCAAGTCCGGCAGCGCCTGGAAGGCCAACCTGGACGGCGCCCCGGCCGTCGCCGCGTCTGCCTTCTACAAGGAGCTGCAGTCGTACGGCAAGGCCGCCAAGGACGGCGACGAGAAGACCCAGCCCGAGGTCGTCGCGGCCGACGGCGGCAAGATCGCCCAGTTCATCGCCGTTCCCGGCGAGGCCGAGACGATCATCAAGTCGAACCCGGCCCTGAAGGACAAGTTCGGCTTCTTCCCGATCCCGGGCAAGGACGCGAGCAAGGCCGGTGCCGCGCTGACCGGCGGTTCCGACCTGATGGTCCCCGAGGCGTCGAAGAACCAGGACCTGGCCTACGACGTCATCAAGCTGATCAACAGCGACGAGTGGCAGACCAAGCTCGCGCAGGCGACCAAGCAGCTCCCGAACAAGAACACCCTGGGCGGCGCGGTCACGGCCGACCCGGGTGGCGCGGCGATGATGGAGGGCGCGAAGAACGGCTTCGCCACCCCCAACTCGCCGAACTGGGCCTCGGTCGAGGAGAACAACCCGATCAAGGCCTACCTCACCAAGGTGATGACCGGTAACGACGCCGCGGCAGCCGGCAAGGAAGCCAACACGTCGATCGAGAAGACGCTGAACACCAAGAACTGACCTGACGCAGGCACCCGGACCGCCGAGCGGTTCGGGTGCGGCGCAGCCGGACCGAACGGCCGGTTTCCGCCGCGGGGCACCTTCTCGCGGCGGGACCGGCCCGGCCCACCCGGCGCGGCCCGCCGGCGGACCCCCGTCGCCGGCTCCGCGCTCTCGCCACGTCCCGCCACCGGGCCGGACGGGCCGCAGACCCCCGACACCGAACAACGGGAAGGCAGCTGTGTCAGCCTCCAAGGCAGATGCGGTGGTCGCGACACCTACGCAGCCCCCGCGCAACCAGGCGCCCGCCGGCGTCAGACGCGCAACGAAGCCCCCACGCAAGCCGTCGGGGATCGTCAAGTCGGTCACCCCATACCTTCTTGTCGCGCCCGCGATCCTCGGGATCGTCTTCCTGCTGTTCTATCCGGTGGTCCGGAACGTCATGTTGTCGTTCCAGCATTACCGCTTCAAGCAGCTCATCTCGCGGTCGGCTGAATACGTCGGCTGGGAGAATTACCAGGAAGTCCTCAAGGACAGCGAGTTCTGGGAAGTCACCCGCCGCACGTTCTATTTCACCGCGGTCAACGTGGTGGCGATCATGATCGTCTCCACGCTCTGCGCGCTGATGCTGATGAAGCTCGGCAAGACCATGCGGATCGTGGTGCTGATCGGCCTGGTCGCCGCCTGGGCGACCCCGGTCATCGCCGCCACCACGATCTTCAAGTGGCTCTTCCGCTCGGACAACGGCGTGGTCAACTGGGCGTTGGTCAAGCTCGGCTTCGACTACGAGGGCTACACGTGGTTCGGGCACGCGGGCTCCACCCTGACGGTGGTCACCCTGCTCATCGTGTGGCAGTCGATTCCGTTCGCGACGCTGACCCTGTACGCCGGTCTGACCACCGTCTCCAGCGACATCTACGAGTCGGCACGGCTGGACGGCGCGG
The DNA here is from genome assembly GCF_040629175.1 of Embleya sp. NPDC005971. Classification (NCBI taxonomy): domain Bacteria; kingdom Bacillati; phylum Actinomycetota; class Actinomycetes; order Kitasatosporales; family Streptomycetaceae; genus Embleya; species Embleya sp. NPDC005971. The sequence goes on from NZ_JBEXUX010000115.1 coordinate 14,870, forward strand.
GTCCGGTACGGATCTTCCGCTCGATCACCTTCCCGATGCTGCGCCCGATCTTCGGGCTGGTGGCCTCGCTGGAAGTGATCTGGATCTTCAAGTCCTTCGCCCAGATCTGGGCGATCGCGGGTGAGAACGGCCCGATCAACGAGGTGCGCACACTGCCCGTGTACGCCTACCAACAAGGTATGTCGGCCAAGTTGTTCGACATGGCCGGAGCGATCTCCACGATCACCGTGGTGCTCCTCGCGATCATGCTCGTCTTCTACTTCCGCCAGATGTTCAAGCAGGAACGGGAGGCCGACAAGTGAAGGCGCGCACCCTGAAGCGGATTCCGCTCAATCTCGCGGCGCTGCTGGTCTTCGCCGTGTCGATCTTCCCGGTCTACTGGATGGTCCTCACCGCGTTCAAGCCGGCCAAGGACATCCAGTCGGCGACGCCGAAGTTCATCCCGAGCTCGATCTCGATGGACAACTTCAAGACCGCCGTCGACCAGCCGCACTTCTGGGACTACTGGCGCAACAGCCTGATGGTCGCGGGCGTCGGCGTGGTGCTGGCCCTGGTCGTCGCGTGCTTCGCCGCGTTCGCGGTGGCCCGGATGCAGTGGAAGGGCCGGGCGCCCTTCATCCTGATGGTGTTCATCGCCCAGATGGCGCCGTGGGAAGCGCTGATGATCCCGATGTACCTGATCGCGCGGGACAACGACCTGCTCGACTCGCTGCCGATGCTCACCGCGATCTACTTCGTGATGACGTTGCCGTTCTCGATCGTGACCCTGCGCGGCTTCCTCGGCGGCATCCCGGTCGAGCTGGAAGAGGCCGCCCGGGTGGACGGCTGTTCGCGGTTCACCGCGTTCCGCAAGATCGTCTTCCCGCTGTTGGCCCCGGGCCTGCTGTCCACGTCGCTGTTCGGCTTCATCACCGCGTGGAACGAGTTCGCGTTCGCCAACGCGCTGCTGCTGAACCGGCCGGAGCAGCGCACGCTGCCGACCTGGCTCAACTCGTTCAGCAACGGAATCACCATCGACTGGGGCGCCATCATGGCCGCCTCGACCCTGTTCATGCTTCCGGTTCTTGCGATCTTCCTGGTGTTGCAGGGCAAGGTCACCGGCGGGCTCACCTCCGGCGCGGTAAAGGGCTGATCGACCATGTCCGAACGTCTCGAGCGCCTGGCGCTCGCCGTCCTGCAGCCCGGATTCGACGGCCTGACCGCGCCCGGCTGGCTGCGCCACCACATCGCCGGCGGGCTGGGTTCGGTGGGCCTGTTCGGTCGCAACATCGCGACCCCCGAGCAGGTCACCGCACTGACCGAGGAACTGCGTCGGGAGAACCCCGACCTCGTCGTCGCGATCGACGAGGAGGGTGGCGACGTCACCCGCATCCACGTGAACACCGGCAGCCGCTGGCCGGGCAACCTGGCGCTGGGCGTGGTGGACGACACCGCGACCACCGAGGCGGTCGCGCGCGGGCTCGGCCGTGAGCTGGCCGCGTGCGGGGTCAACCTCAACTGGGCGCCGTCGGCCGACGTGAACTCCAACCCGGACAACCCGATCATCGGGGTGCGGTCCTTCGGGGCCGATCCCGAACTGGTCGCCCGGCACACCGCCGCGTACGTGAGCGGCCTGCAGTCGGCCGGGGTGGCCGCGTGCGTCAAGCACTTCCCCGGCCACGGCGACACCGCGATGGACTCGCACCACGGGCTGCCGCGCGTGGACGCCTCGCGCGAGACGCTGGCCGCGCGCGAGCTGGTCCCGTTCCACGCGAGCATCGCGGCGGGCAGCAAGGCGATCATGAGCGCGCACATCGTGCTGCCGGCCTACGACACCGAGTTCCCCGCGACGTTGTCCCGGACGATCATGACCGGGCTGCTGCGCAAGGAAATGGGCTACACCGGCCTGATCGTCACCGACGCGATCGAGATGGGCGCGATAGCCGACACCTACGGCATCGCCGACGGCACCGTGCGCGCGATCGCGGCCGGCGTCGACGCGGTGTGCGTGGGCGGCGGGTTGTGCGACGAGGAGACCGTGCTGCACCTGCGCGACGCGCTGGTGACCGCGGTCCGCGAGGGCCGGCTCGCCGAGGAGCGGCTGGTCGACGCCGCGGCCCGGGTCCACGAACTGGCCACCTGGGCCAAGGTCGGCGCGGCCGAACCGGTCGACTACGCGCTCGGCCTGGACGCGGCCCGCCGCGCGGTCCGGGTGACCGGCACGGTCGTACCGATCACCACCCCCGCGCACGTGGTCGAACTCTCGCCCACCGCCAACATCGCGGTCGGCGAACAGACCCCGTGGGGCATCGCCCCGGTCCTGACCGAGGCACTGCCCGGCACCACCGTCACCCGGGCCCGGACCGCCGAACCGCAGCTCGTCGACGACGTGCTACGCGCGGCGACCGACCGCCCCCTGGTCCTGGTGGTCCGCAATCTGGACCACCACGCGTGGGCCGGCGAAATAGCGGCGAGCCTGCTCGCCGCGCGGCCGGACGCCGTCGTGGTCGAGATGGGCATCCCCGGAGCTGCCACTCCGGGCGCCGCCCACCTCGCCACGCACGGCGCCGCCACGGTCTGCGGCATCGCGGCCGCCGAACTCTTGACGGGGCGACGGTTGGGGTGACCGGCCGGATGGCGGGATGACGGCTGCCGGGGCGACCCGGTGGGTCGGGTAGGGACGGTGGATCTGGTGGGCCTGGTGGGCCTGGTGGGGCGATGCGTCCGGACGTTGTGAATGCGTTCGACACGGTGCGTCCGGGCGTTGTGAACCGGGCCGACATCGGAGGGTCGGACACTGGAGTGGGCGGGGTAGGGGTGGGGCGGCGAGAATCCGCCTCGACCCGTGACGGCTCGCGATGCCGTCGCCTCGCCCGGTCGCCCTGCACCGCTGTCGCCTCGTCGCCTCGCGTCGCCGTCGCCTCGTCGCCGTCGCTTCGTCTCGACCCCGCAATTTCTCAACCTGGCAATGCTGCAATCGGCAAGAAATTCAACGGAAGGCCGCACCATGTCCGCCACCGACGACCGTGACGTCCTGGGACCCGACCGGGGCACCATCATGTCCGCCGAGATGGCGGAGCAGCCTGCCGTCCTGCGCCGGATCCTGGCCGAGGGCGCTCCGACGATCCGGGCCATCGCGGCCGAGATCGCCGCCCGGAACCCGCGCTTCGTGCTGCTGACGGCGCGCGGCACCAGCGACAACGCCGCGTTGTACGCGAAGTACCTGATCGAGGTGCTGCTGGGCAAGCCGGCCGGGCTCACCTCGATGTCGACGACCACCGCCTACGGTGCGGAGCCGGACCTGACCGACTGCCTGGTCGTGACCGTCTCCCAGTCGGGCGGCTCGCCCGACCTGGTGGCCTCCACCGAGGCGGCCCGCAAGGCGGGCGCGATCACCCTCGCGGTGACCAACAACCCGAATTCGGCCCTGGCGGCCGTCTCCGAGTTCCACATCGACGTGCTCGCGGGCCCGGAGAAGGCGCTGCCGGCGACGAAGACGTACACCGCGGAGCTGCTCGCGCTGTACCTGTTCGTCGAGGGCCTGCGCGGCGGCGACACGTCGCCGGCCGACCTGCTGCCCGCGCTGGCCCAGGACATCCTGGACCGCGGACACGAGGTCGCCGAGCTGGCCCAGCGATACCGCTTCGCACAGCGCCTGGTGATCACCTCGCGCGGCTACGGCTACCCGACGGCGCGCGAGGCCGCGCTCAAGATCATGGAGACCAGCTACATCCCGGCCCAGTCGTTCTCCGGCGCGGACCTGCTGCACGGTCCCCTGGCCATGGTCGACAACGTCAGCCCGGTGATCGCGGTCGTCCCCGACGGCAAGGGCGGCGACGCGCTCCAGCCCGTCCTGGAGCGGCTGCGCGGCCGCGGCGCGGACCTGATGGTGATCGGCACCGCCGACCAGGTCGGCCGCGCATCGGCCGGCTTCGTCCTCCCGGAGGGCGTGGCCGAGGAGGTCCAGCCGATCCTGGAGATCATCCCGCTCCAACTCTTGGCGTACGAGGTCACCATGGCCCGCGGCCTCGACCCGGACGCCCCGCGGGCACTGGCGAAGGTCACGGAGACGCACTGACGGTGCGTTTTGGGCGCCGGCGGACGCCGCGTTCTGCGCGTGGACGGCTTCGCGATGGGGGGCGGGTGGGGCCGGGCCTGGGTCGCGGGTGCGGCGAGCGGGTGGGCGGTGGTCGTAGGCGTGGCGTCGGTTCTTGTCAGGCGCCTTGGGTGTCGGCCCCGGAGGGGGTGAGCTTGCGGCTCGGGGCGGGGGCGAGTCGCAAGCCGGGGCGGGGCGGCGAGTGGGTGGGTGGGCCTGGGTCGTACGGCGGGCCCGAGGCCGGGGTCGCCGAACCGAGCCGAACAACGGACCGGGTGCAGGGTTCGGCTTGCGACCGGGGCCTTCCCGCTCGCTGCACTCGCGACCCCCGGCTCAGGCGTGGAGTCCGGCTCGCTGCGTTTGCGACGCTGGCTCGGGCGTGGGGTTGGGCTCGCGTCTCGGGCTTCTCGGCTCGCTGCGTTCACGACCCCGGCCTCGGGCCATGTGTCGGGCTGGGCTCGCGACCGGGGCCTTCCGGCTCGCTGCGCTCGCGACCCCCGGCTCAGGCGTGGAGTCCGGCTCGCTGCGTTTGCGACGCTGGCTCGGGCGTGGGGTTGGGCTCGCGTCTCGGGTCTCTCGGCTCGCTGCGCTCGCGACCCCGGCCCACGTGTCGGTTTGGGCTTGCGGCCCCGGTCCAGCGGCTCGCTGTGTTCGCGGTTCCGGCCCATGTGTGGGCTCGCGTCTCGGGTCTCTCGGCTCGCTGCGCTCGCGACCCCGGCCCACGTGTCGGTTTGGGCTCGCGGCCCCGGTCCAGCGGCTCGCTGCGCTCGCGGTCCCGGCCCATGTGTGCGTCTCGGGCCTCTCGGCCGCTGTGCTCGCGATCCCGGCGTGTCGGGTTGGGCTCGCGATCCCGGTCCAGCGGCTCGCTGCGCTCGCGACCCCGGCTCACGTGGCGGGTTCGGCCTGCGGCCCCGGCCCGCCAACTCGCTGCGCTCGCGATCCGCGTGCGGGGTGGCCCCCGACCGGGGCCTTCCGTTTCGCTGCGGTCGCGAGCCCGGCCCATGTGTCGGGTTGGGCTCGTGTGTCGTTGCACTCGCGACCCGGGCCCACCTGTCGGGCTCGACGCCGGGCGCGTGTCGGGCCGGCTCGCGACCCAGCGCC
>NZ_JBEXUX010000116.1:0-18351 GCF_040629175.1 Embleya sp. NPDC005971
CGACCCCACCGTCCTGCAGGCCACCGTCTGGCTCCTCTACCTCGTCCCCGTCATGGCCCTGTTCCTCCTGCTCCCCAAGGGCGGCACCAAGACCCAGGCACCGACCCCGCAGGAAACCACCGCCGGCTGAGCCGCAAACCGACCCGGCCCCGGCAAACCCCGGCGGCGAGTGGCAGGCGGGCGGCGGTTGGTGTGGCGGGATGATCATCGCCGCGCGGTGGGCGGTATCGTCTGATTCGCTTCCGTCGGGGGGCTTGGCACAACAGGGGGCATTCGCATGGCGCAGGCGTCCGGCGACGGGGATCTGTCGGGGCAGTCGCTGGACGAGGGCGGGGCCCGCACCGCGCGCTGGGCGTTCATCCGGACCGAGAGCGGCAGCGCGACCGTGTTGCTCGCCGCCACCCTGGTCGCGCTGGCCTGGGCGAACATCGGCGCCGACTCCTACGAATCGCTCTGGCACACCCACCTGTCGGTGCGGCTCGGCGACTCCGGCGTGTCCCTGGACCTGCGCGAGTGGGTCAACAGCGGGCTGATGACGCTGTTCTTCTTCGTGGTCGGCCTGGAGGCCCGACGCGAGTTCGACATGGGCGAACTGCGCGAACGGCGCCGGTTGACCCTGCCGTTGCTGGCCGGTCTCAGCGGCATGGCGGTGCCGGTGCTGATCTATCTGGCGATCAACGCGGGCGAATCCTCGGTGCACGGCTGGGGCGCCGCGATGTCCACCGACACGGCCTTCGCGCTGGGCATGCTCGCCCTGCTCGGCAACCGCTTCCCCCGCCGGCTGCACACCTTCATCCTGACCGTCGCCGTGGTCGACGACTTCCTCGCGCTGGTGGTGATCGCGATCGCCTACAGCGACCACATCGACGTACCGGCGCTGCTGGTGGCGCTCGCGCTGCTCGTGGTGATCGTGCTGGTGCGCACCGCGAAGGTGCGGCGCGGCAGCGCGTACGGCGTGCTCGGGGTGATCACCTGGGTCGCGGTGCTCAAGTCGGGTGTGGACCCGGTGGTGGTGGGCCTGGTGATGGGCCTGTTGACCTTCGCCTACCCGGCGTCGCGGGCCGAATTGGAGCGGGCCACCGGCCTGTTCCGCTCCTTCCGCGAGCAGCCCACGCCGGAGTTGGAACGCAGCGCCCGGCTGGGCATGGCCGCGGCCCTGTCGCCGAACGAGCGCCTGCAGCGGATGTACCACCCGTGGACCAGCTATGTGATCGTGCCGCTGTTCGCGCTGGCCAACGCCGGCATCACGCTCGACGCCGGGCTGATCTCCCGGGCCTACACCTCGCCGGTGACGCTGGGCATCCTGTTCGGCTACGTGGTGGGCAAGCCGGTGGGCGTCATCGGCGTCGCCGCGCTGACCACCCGGCTCAGTCGCGGCCGGCTGCGGCCGCCGGTCGGCTGGGGTGCCGTGGTCGGCGGTGGCACGATCGCCGGCGTGGGCTTCACCGTGTCGTTGCTGATCGCCACGCTGGCCTTCGAGGGGGATCGGCTCGACGAGGCCAAGGTGGGCGTACTCAGCGCGGTGGTCTGCGCGTTCGTGCTGACCTGGCTGGTCTCGGTGGTGATCGCCGCGATGCCGCGCCCGGCCCGCTCGCGGGCACTGCTCGGCACCGCGCAGAGCCTGGTCGACCTGGCCGTGCCGGTGGATCCCGAGCGCGACCACATTCGCGGTCCGATCGACGCCCCGGTGACGCTGGTGGAGTACGGCGACTTCGAATGCCCCTACTGCGGTCTGGCCGAGCCGGTGGTGCGCGAACTGCTCGCCGACTTCGGCGACGTGCGCTACGTGTGGCGCCATCTGCCGCTGCCGGACGTGCATCCCCGGGCCCGGCTCGCCGCGATCGCCGCCGAGGCCGCCGCCGAGCAGGGCGCGTTCTGGGAGATGCTCGACCACCTGCTGGAGAACCAGGACGCGCTCAAGCCCGGCGATCTGGTCGAGCACGCCCAAGCCCTGGGACTGGACGTGGCGGAGTTCCGGATCGCCTTGCGTGCCCACCGCGGCGCCGACCGGGTGACCGAGGACGAGGAGTCGGCCGACCTGAGCGGGGTCTCCGGCACCCCCACCTTCTTCGTCAACGGCCGTCGACACCACGGCCCGTACGACATCGACGGACTCACCGCCGCGGTACACGCGGCCAAGGAACGCGCGTTGATGGACCGCTGAGCGGGCGGGGGCCGCCGGCACATTCGAGGGGCCGGATCGGCCGGACCCGGGCACTCCTGCGGGGGTTGCTTCGTTGGCACGGCAAGTTCCTTGAGCGCCTTGACGCTTACGCTTCGAGGTTTCTAGGGTGCGGTGCGTAGTCATCCTCCTGAAAGGTTGGTTCGCGATGCACGGTCAGTCCGTCTTATCCGATCGACGGTTCGTGTCATGACGGTGGGGCCCGACACACTCACGGCCCTCCTGAAGGGCAAGGACGTTCTTCCGGCGGGCTGGGAATCGGTGTTCGGCATGGTGGCCCGCGAGGACTTCGTCCCCGCCCGGATCTGGCCCGACGACAGCGACGCGCCGGTGGACCGCGATCGCGATCCGGAGGCGTGGCGCCGGGCGGTCTACTCGGATCGGGCACTGGTGACCCAGTGGGACGACGGCCGGCACACCGGCAGCACCGCCGGGACGTTGGCCACCTCGTCGGCGTCCACGCCGTCCACGCTCGCCGAGATGCTCTACGACCTGGACGCGGCACCGGGCATGCGGGTGTTGGAGGTCGGCACCGGGACCGGCTACAGCGCCGGCCTGTTGGCGGCGCGCGGCTGCCGGGTGACCTCGATCGAGGTCGACCCGCAACTGGCCCACCGGGCCCGGGAGAACCTGGCCGCCGCCGGATTCGGCGATCTCGTCGAGGTGATCACCGGCGACGGCACGCTCGGCCACCCGGCGGGCGGCCCGTACGAACGCATCCAAGTCACCGCGGGGGTCCGGCGCGTGCCGCCCGCGTGGGTCGAACAGGCCGCGCCCGGTGCGGTGATCGTGCTGCCCTGGGGCACCGACTACGGCAGCGGCGACTGCGCGCTGCGCCTGGTGGTCGACCCGGATCGGCGCGCCGCGAGCGGGCCGTTCACGCTGGCCACCGCGTTCATGAAGCTGCGCGCGCATCGCCCGCACTGGGGCAGGTACGGCGGCGCGGCGCTGCCCGAGGACTGGGCCGCCTACGCGCAGCCGACCACCAGCACGCTCGGCTACGACGACGTGGTGGGCGGCCCGTTCGACCCGGTGGCGCTGGTGCTGGGTCTGTGTGTGCCCGATTGCCTGGCCCGGCCGGTGTTGCACGGCGCGCTCGGCGGCACGTTGTGGCTCTACGGCGCCGACACCGGGCACGGGCACTCGATCGCCGCCGCGCACTTCGCCGCCCAAGACCCGCCGACGATCCGCCAGTCCGGCCCGCGCCGGTTGTGGGACGAGGTCGAGGCGACCTGGCACTGGTGGTATTCCCGGGGGCGGCCCACCATCCACGACTTCGGCCTCACCGTACAACTCGGCGACGGCGACACGGTGGAACAACAACCGTGGTACCGCTCCCCCGACCATCCTCTCCTCGCGCCGGCCCACGACTGGGCGCCGCCCGCGGCCCGTTGACCCGGCCGAGCCCGCTCGGCGCCGCCGCGCCGGGGCCGAGCACCGTCTTCGACGGGTCACGTGCGGGGGAAGCCGGCGTCGGCGAGCCAGCTCAGCGAGGCGTCCGCGATCTCGGGCCAGCCGTGATCGAGGATCAGCGAGTGTCCCCGGTCCTCGAAGCAGCGATACTCGGTGGTGGCCCGGGACTTGGCGTACCGCTTGAAGGTGGCGCGGGTCAGCACGTCGGGCACCGTGTGGTCGGCCTTGCCGGACAGCAGCAGCAGCGGTCCGCGCGACTGGTTCTCGGTGGCCACCTTGGCGGCCGAGTTCGGGGTGACGTTGCCCAGCGTCAACTGGAAGAGCGGCCGGGCCGGGCTGGGGATCGTCCAGGCCGCGAACAGGTCCTCGGACTCCTTGAGCGGGACGGTGTTGGCGAAGGCGTAGCGGAAGCGGGCCTGATTCAGCGACACCACCCGCTTGATGTTGGCCGGATTGCGCAGGAACGCGAAGGTCGACTTCGCCTGGGCCGGACCGACCGCCTTGACCCCCTTGATCGGAGCCGGCGCGATCGCCACGGCCGCTGCGGCGAGCCCCTCGCCCAACAGGTGCTGGGTGATGAAACCGCCGACCGAGTGGCCGATCAGGACGGGCGGGGAGGGCAGCTCGCGGATGGCCCGGACATGCGCCTCGGCGATCTCCGCGAGGCCGACGCCGCTCTGTGGCTCCGGCTGTCGGCGCGCCGCCAGGACGGTGTCCGGAACGCCGGGCCACTCCGGCAGCACCGGTTCGAAGCCGGCCTCGCGAAAGCGCTCGGCCCAGGCCCGCCAACTGGTCGAGTGCAACCACAGGCCGTGGATGAACACGACGGGTGTGCGCTTGGTGGTCATGCGTCACCTCGCTCGCGAACGGCTCGATCCGAGGACCGCCGCGGAGACGACCTTCATGGCGGGCGACGGGGCAATCGACGCCGCTCGTCCCGCCGGTCACGCCCGCGACCGGCCGCACGAAGATCCTTTACCGCCACTGTGTCACCGCTGCCGCCCGGGCGCGCGCCGGCTCCCGGGCCCGAGCGGTGGTGGCGGGCGAGAGTCGCCGATGGGCTTGGGGTAAGGTTTCTACAGATGTGTAGAAGCCTGGTTTCGGCGGATTCGACTCGGTCGAAACCGCTCCGTCGCCTGCGGATCAGGGGTGGAACTGTGCTGAATGATCATCGAGAGCGGTCCACGGCCGACGGCCCGGAGACCCAGTGGGTGCAAGCTCCTCCGGAGGAGGAGATCCGCCGCGTCTACGAGCCGGTGGAGATCCGTAATCGCGACGGCAGTTGGGCGCTCGGGCGGATCAACGCCCGCTGGCACGGCGACCGGGGCCAGGACTGGTGCCGACTGCGCATCGTGGGCAGCGACCGCCCGGCCCGCTGGGTGCCGTTCGATCCGGACGTGTTCGTCGAATTGCAGATCGACGGGACCTGACGCCACCACCGGCACCGCTCGGCGAACCCCGGACATGGCCCCGGGGCCGACGCGGCATGCGCGTCGACCCCGGGCCGCAGCGGCGGTCTGCGGTCCCTGCCGTCGGCGACCCCGCAGGGCCCCGACGTGGCATCAGCGGCCCTGGAGGGCCTTGACGTTGTTGCCGAAGGACCAGCTCTTGGAGCCGTCCCAGTTGATCGACCAGGTCATCAGGCCCTTGAGACCGCCGCTGTAGCGGTTCCACGCCTGGGCGACCTGAGGGGGCGTCATGTAGCCGCCACCGGCGCCCGGTTGCGCGGGCAGCCCGGGGACCTGCTTGTCGAAGGGCACCTTGATCGTAGTGCCCTGGATGACCAGTCCGCGGTTGAGGCAGTCGGTCTGCGCGGTGAAGCCGGCGACCGTGCCGGCGGAGTACGAGTCGCCCGAGCAGCCGTACATGTTGCCGTTGTAGTACTGCATGTTCAGCCACCACAGCCGACCGTTGTCCGCGTACTTCTTCACGATCGGCAGGTACGCGCCCCAGATCGAGCCGTAGACCACGCTGCCGCCGGTGACGTAGGCGGTCTCGGGTGCCATGGTCAGGCCGAAGTTGCTCGGCATCCGGGCCAGGATGCCGTCGATGATGTAGACCAGGTTGGCCTGCGAGGCGGACAGCGTGTTGATGTTGCCGCCGCCGACCAGGCCGGTCTCGATGTCGATGTCGATGCCGTCGAAGTTGTAGGTTTGCAGGATCGGCACGATGGTCGCGATGAACCGGTCCGCGACGGTGCGGGAGTTGAGGTCGATGCCGGCCGCCGCTCCGCCGATGGACATCAGGATGGTGGCACCGGCCTCCTTGGCCTGACACATCTCGGTCGGCGTCGCGACCTTGACGTTCTGGTCCATCCCGTCCTGCCACAGCGCGGTGCCGTCGCCGAGGATGACCGGGAAGGCCGCGTTCAGCACGTTGTAGCCGTGTGCGGCGATCCGCGGGTCGGTGATCGGGGTCCAGCCGAACGGCGGATGCACACCGTTCACCGCACCGTCCCAGTTCTCCCAGTAGCCCTGGAGCACCTTGCCCGCGGGCTTCGACTTGACCGCGCAGGTGCTGCCCACCGACCCGCTCGCGTGCTTGGCCGGCTGCGAAGTGCCGTGTGTTTCGGCGTTGTTCGGTGCGGCCGCGACCGACCCGGCAACCGTGAAGGCGACCGCGACCGCGGCCCCCAGAAGGCGTGACGTGCGACCCATCATGCTCGATTCCCTTTCGGCACTTCGAGCGCGGCCGAGCACGGAAGGGAACGCCCTGCGTGGCACGCCTACCTCCCGGGCGGGGACGGGCCCGGAGACTCACGTGGTGCGATTGCCATGACCGTAAAGTGGTCCAGACCTTCCGGTCAATAGGTCTGGACCACTGGCAAACTCCGGCAAATGCCGCCGACGGTCGGCGGGACGGGGCGCTGCGCTGCGCGGGCGGGGCTGCCGGGGCGCGGGCACGGCGCGCGGAGGGAGCGGGTGGGGTGGGGCGGCGGCGCAGCGCGGGTGGGGCGGGGTGGAGCAGCGCGGGTGGCGGCGCGGCCCGGGTTGACGACGCGGGGTGGGGTGGCGGCGCGGGGCGGAGCGGGTGGGGTGGGGCGGCGCGGCCCGGCGCGGGGTGGGGTGGGCAAGGCGAAGCGGTGGGGCGGGGCGGAGCGGGCGCAGTGGGGTGGGGTGGCGGCGCGGGGCGGGGTGGGGTGAAGCCGCACGGCGCGGGGTGGGATGGGGTGGCCGCACGGCCCGGCGCGAGGTGGGCAAGGCAGAGCAGTGGGGCGGGGCGGACGCGGTGGGTGGGGGTGGCGGAGCGGGGTGGGGCGGAGCCGCACGGCGCGGGGGTGGGTGGGGCGGAGCCAGGCGCGGGGGTGGGGCGGCGGCAAGCGCGGGGTGGGCGAGGCGGAGTGGTGGGGTGGGGTGGGGTGGGGGTGGTTTGGGTGTTCGGTACCGTGGCCGGGTTGTCGGGGGTTGGGTTGCGGGTCTCGGGGCTGTGTGTGGTGGGTGACTGTGGGATGGGGGTTGGCGCAGGGTCATGGAACACGTCGACGTCCTGATCGTCGGTGCCGGCATCGCGGGCATCGGCGCCGCCTGCCACCTGCGGCGGCGCTCGCCGGGCAGGTCGGTGCTGATCCTGGAGGGCCGCGAGGCGATCGGCGGGACCTGGGATCTGTTCCGCTATCCCGGCATCCGCTCGGACTCGGACATGCACACCCTGGGCTACTCCTTCCGCCCGTGGGCCGCCGGTGATTCGATCGCCGAGGGCGCGGTGATCCGGGAGTACATCCGGGACACCGCGCGTGAGCACGGCGTGGACCGACTGGTGCGCTTCGGTCACCGGGTGGTGGACGCCGCGTGGTCCGGCGAAACGGGCCGGTGGACGGTTCGGGCGGTGCGGACGCACGGTGCGGACGGCGCCGGCGACCGCGACGGCGCGACCGAGACCGAGACCGTGGAGCTGACCTGCTCGTTCCTGTTCGGGTGCACCGGCTACTTCCGCTACGACCAGGGCTACACACCCGAGTTCCCCGGCATCGAGAACTTCGCCGGGCCGGTGGTGCACCCGCAGGCGTGGCCCGAGGACCTGGACCACGCGGACCGGCGGGTGGTGGTGATCGGGAGCGGCGCGACCGCCGTCACCCTGGTCCCGACGCTGGCCCGCACCGCGGCGCACGTGACCATGCTCCAGCGCTCGCCCGGCTACGTCATGGCGTTGTCCAGGCGCGACGCGACGGGTGCGCGATTGCGCCGGGTGTTGCCGGATCGGACCGCGTACGCGCTGATCCGGGCCAAGAGCATCGGCATGGCCATGCTCGCCTTCCACCTCTCGCGCCGCGCGCCCACGCTGATGAAGTCGGTGCTGCGCCGGGGCGCGATCCGCCGACTGCCCGAAGGGTACGACGTGGACACCCACTTCGCGCCCCGCTACGACCCATGGGACCAGCGCATGTGTTTCGTCCCGGACGGCGACCTGTTCACCGCCCTGCACGGCGAACGCGCCTCGATCGTCACCGACACGATCGCCGGCTTCACCGAGACGGGCGTGTGCCTGGCGTCCGGCACCGAACTGCCCGCCGACATCGTGGTGTCCGCGACGGGACTGAACCTGCGCATCCTCGGCGGCATCACGCTGCGCGTGGACGGGACCCCGGTCGAACCGTCCGAAACCGTGGCCTACAAGGGCATGATGCTCTCCGGCGTGCCCAACTTCGCGTTCGCGATCGGCTACACCAACGCCTCCTGGACGCTCAAGTGCGACTTGGTCGGCGAGTACGTCTGCCGACTGCTGAACCACATGGACGCACACGACCGGCAGGTGTGCATACCGCAGGCTCCCTCGGCCGACATGCCGCTGGAGCCGCTGCTCGACCTCGAATCGGGGTACGTGCAACGCGGTTCCGCGTCGTTGCCCAAGCAGGGGTCGGCCACCCCGTGGCGGCTGCACGAGAACTATCCGCGCGACATGCTGATGCTGCGACACGGCACGCTCCGGGATCGGGGCATGCGCTTCGCGCGGGTCGGCCGGCCGGCCGAGGCCGGTGCCGAGCAGGATCCGCCGGATCAGGCCCGCGCGGCGACCTCGCGCAGATAGGCGTCCGTCCGGTCCGGCTCGTACAGGAAGTTCTCGAAGTCGGCCGGGGTGTCGATGGCTCGGGCCACGCGATCGGCGACCTCTTGGTACTCGTTGCCGGCCGCCAGCAATCGCACCACGTGCTCGGGCGGCGGCGCGAGCAGCGCGGTGGTGAACTTCACCGAGTGCCGGGCGTACGCCCAGAACCGCTCGAAGGTGTCCTGCATCCAGTCCCGGTCGAACGGCTTGTCGCCGTGCTCGACGATCGCGTCCAGGTGGACCGCCGCCGCCCGGGCCGCACTGTTGGCGCCCTGGCCGGAGATCGGGTCGTTCGCCACCACCACGTCGGCGATGCCCAACGCGAGGCCACCCGAGGGCAGTTCGGCCACCGGTCGGCGTACCACCGGGGTGAAGGCGCCGCTGAGCACACCCAGTGCGTCGGTCAACTCGGCGGCCCGGGTGCGCTCGTAGTCCCAGGGCGCGTAGGTGCGGATCAACTCCAGTGTGGACGCCCAGTGTTCCTGCGGATCGCGGACGCCGGTGAAGCGGTCGAACGGGCCGCCGGGGATCGCCTCGACCAGGATGATCTCGCACGGTCCGGACAGCGTGAGGCCGGGCAGGTAGTACAGCTCGCCCAGGCCGGGGATCACGTTCAGGTGCACCGCCTGCAGGCCGACCTCCGGGCGGGGCGTGACGCCGTGCACGTAGGACACCGCCAGGTGTCGCTGCGGCACGGTGTGCACCGAGCGCTCGTGGTCGCGGTCGAACATGGTGACCAGTTCGCCCTTGCCGGCCGCGACGACGACGAGGTCGTAATTCCGGCTGTACCAGTCGATGTCGCCGACCGAGACCGGATGCAGCACCAGATGCCCGCCGCGGCGCGCGAACAGTTCCAGCCAGGTGGACATCTTCACCCGCTGGTCGACCGACTCCGAGCCGCCCATGTCGCCGAGCCAGTCGACGAACGGCACGCCGTCCGGGCCGGGGATGGTGAACCCGGTGGAGGCCAGCTTGGGCACCTGGTCGTCCCACAGGTCCAGGCCCTGGGCGGCCTCCAGGGCCAGTTGCGAGGGGAACATCATCTGGGTCGAGCTGACCCGGCCGGCCCGAATCTCCTCCGGCGTGCGCTCGGTCATCACGGTGACGTCGTAGCCTCGGTCCTGGAGCCCCAACGCGAGCTGAAGCCCGGAGTGGCCGGCGCCGACGATCAGGATCCTGCGCACGAGTGACGCTCCTTCCGGTTCACGGTCGAATGCATGCTATGGCCACGCATCTTCCGGTCGGCGGGCGCCCTCACCGGCCGGGTGGCCGGCGGGTGCGGCGCACCAGCGGCGGCAGCACGCGAGCAGCCAGGGGATGGTCGGGTGGCGCAGCGGCGCGATGGCACCCCGGATCGGACGGGCAACGGGCGTTCGAAGCGCATGGCAGGGGCGGCGGGCGGGCGGTTCGGCTCGGCTCGGCGGTCAGGGGGATGTGGCCGGCAGGAGGTAGGAGCGGCCGGCGCGGCGGTCCGCGATGCGGACCAGGGCTTCCAGGAAGGCGAGTCGGAAGGGGCCCATGCCCGGAGCGTCGCGCAGCCGCAGAACCCGCTCGGTCCAGGCCGTCGACCGGACCTCGGCACCGGGACCGGGCACGACACCCGCGCGGGCGGCGTCCGCGACGCCGGCCGGGCTCCGGCGGCCGTCCCCGACGCCGTCGGCGAAGAGCACGGTGGGGTCCAGCACGATGGCCGGCACCCACCGGTCGCCGGGCAGTTCGACCGGGCCGAGCCGGTCGCCGACCTCGACGCCGAGCACGCGCGGCACGGTGCGTTCGGCCTCGTCCGGCATCGGCCGCACCGATACCCGGACCTTGCCGTGGTGGGCGGCCACCAGGTAGGTGATCAGTTCGGCGTCCGCCGCGTCGTTCAGCAGGTGTACGTCCGGGTGCAAGAGGGCGAGTGCGGAGACCAGTTCGTGTCGGAAGTGGGGGCGCGAGTGCCGCCCCTGGTCGTGGCCGGATTTCGCCCACGGGCCCGGGCCCGGCGGTTCGGCCCCGGGCGGGCAGTCGTCGCACAACATCGCCTGGAACGCGGCGTGCGCCTTGCCCACGTCGTGGTACCGCCCGGCGACGGCCGCCGATTCGACCAGGTGTCCGGGGATCACGAAGCCGGTCTCGGCCAACTCCCGGGCCACCAGCCGCACGTCACGCTCGACATCGGCCAGGTGTCGAGGCAAGTCGATCCAGCGCTCCGCGCACGGCACCGCCGATTCCTCGGCCGCGCCCGGCTCGTCGTCGAGTGGCACGACCGGCACCGGACCGGGGTGGTGCAACCCCCAGCCCGACGCCACGTCGTAGCAACCCGCGGCGGCGTCGGCCAGCACCACCGCCCCCGGCCGCAGGTCGTCCGGCGTCAACGGTCGGCAGCCGCCGGTGCGATCCAGGGTCCACCACCGGTCCGGCCGGCGGGCCGCCGCGCGAGCCACCTCGCTCGCCGGCGCCGGACAGATCTCCACCCGACGCGGGTACGGTTCGCGGTCCCGGGGACGGCCGTTCGGCCAGTGCCGCCAGGTCACGGCGACGTGCGGATCGGCATCGTCGCGAACCCATCGGGCCACCTCGTCGGCGCCCTCGCCCACCTCGGCATCGACGCCCGGCAGCGTATCGAACAGGCGCAGCAGATCCCCGCGCCGCAACACGTGCCGAACCGGCGTGTCCGCGCCTATCGGTGTCCGCGCCAACCGGGTGCCGGTCACCGCGCACCCCTCCAGGCCGATCAACACCCTTGCAGTGCGGCGCAGTTCCGGCTCCGAGTACGGCGCGTGGTGCGCCCCGCCGGCCCCGTCCGTGGGCGGCCACGTCCACAACAGTCGCGCGTCCGGCTCGCGGCCGTCCCGATTGCAGCGCCCGGCCCGCTGGACCAGGGCCGGCCACGAGGCCACTTCGGTCAGCAGCACCCGCGAGGTGATCTCGACGCCGGCCTCCACGACCTGGGTGGCCACCACGATGCGGCCGGCCGCGGCCGGCTCCCGGGCCGATCGTTCGACCAGGACGGCACGTTCGGCCGGGCGCAGCAGCGCGTGCAGGCCGATCAGTTCGGGCGCGGCCGCCCGGCCGGCCACCATCCGGGCCAGCGACGCCCGGACCGCGCAGGCGCGTTCGTCCGTGTTCAGGATCGCCAGCGTCCGTGTCCCGGGGCGGTGCCGGCGGAGCAACTCCGCGGCCACCGCGTCCGGATAGGACTCGGCGTCGGTGGGCATCGGCGCGAACTCGACAGTGCGGGTCGCCTCCAGCCGCCGGGCCAACTCGGTCCCGACCGGCAGGTCGAGTGCGTTCACCATCCGGGCGACCGTCGGATGGTCCGGGGTGCCCAGTCGGGTCGCGTCGCCGAGCGCCGACATCCACATCGTGGACGAGCCACCGACGGTGCCCAACTCGTCGCGTAGGCCCTGGAGTTGCGCGGAGGTCTCCAGGCCCGTGCCCATCAGGTGCGACTCGTCGAAGACGAACTGGGAGCCGGCGTGCAGCAATCCGAAGGACAGCGGCCAGGACGACCGCCCTTCGCCCCGACCGCGCATCAGCAGCCGGGACAACACCGCGTCCTGGGTGCCCACCAGGACGGCCGGCCGGGCGGGCCGCACCTGCCAGTCGTCGGCCTCGGGTTCGGCCCCGACGGACAACACGTGCACGTCGACGTCCGCACTGTGGCCGAGGCGCTCGATCCACTCGACGACGACCCGACGGGTGTACTCGGTCGACGAACGTTGCGGCAGCACGTAGACCAACCGGCCGGGCGTGGCCCGGCGCACCGCGCGTTTGGGATGCGCCAACCGCCGCCACAGCCAGGGCAGTACGGCCGCGACCGTCTTCCCGCAGCCGGTCGGCGCGCACAGCGCCTGCGGCAACTCGTCGCGGGCCAGCGTCTCCTGGTAGGCGTACGGCGGCGACCCCGTCGCCGTACGCACGAACTCGACGAATGAACGTTCGGCCATCCGGTACCCCCGCACCCCGATGCCCGGCACGCAGCCGGACACCGAGCATCCTGCCGGCCCGTACCGACATCGGCGGGCATATCCCCCGATCCGACCGCACGCGAACGCGATTCGTGCCCGGATCGGCCGGAGCGGAGCCGGCTTGCGATCGGCGTGTGATCGGCCGGTGACGCGGTGACGCCACAGCCCGATTCCCCGGCCGAAATCCGGTCGGTGCACGCCCGCGGCAGCCGATGCGGCGTTCTCCGGCCTCGCCGGACGGGTCGCCTAGGGTGAGACGCATGGAGAGCCTGCCGAAGCACATATCCGACATCGACAACCCGTTGCGCGCGCTCACGCTCGACGTGCTGCGGCAACGCACCAGCGAGAAGTGGCGGGCCTACCCGGCGGACGTGCTCCCGGTGTGGGTGGCCGAGATGGACGTACATCTGGCCGAGCCGGTGGCTCGGGCGATCATCGACGCGGTGCGCCTGGGCGACACCGGATACGCGTCGGGCACCGGCTACGCCCGAGCCCTGGCCGACTTCGCGGCCGAGCGCTGGGGCTGGCAGACCCTGGCCGTGGAGCGCACCGCGATCGTGCCGGACGTGATGCTCGGCGTCGTCGAGATGCTCAAGCTGGTCACCGACCCCGGCGGCCGAGTGATCGTCAACTCGCCGGTCTACCCGCCGTTCTTCATGTTCGTGACGAACCTGGACCGGCGGATCGTCGAGGCGCCGCTCGGCGTGGATCGACGGATCGATTTCGAGGCCCTGGAAGCGGCCTTCCGCACCGCGACCGCGACCGGGGAGCGGGCCGCCTACCTGCTGTGCAGCCCGCACAACCCGACCGGCACCGTGCACACCGAGGCGGAACTGGCCACCGTGGCCGCGCTGGCCGCCGAGTACGGGGTACGGGTGGTGGTGGACGAGATCCACGCGCCGCTCGCCCCGCCCGACGTGTTCGTGCCGTACCTGCGCGTACCCGGCGCCGAGAGCGGCCTGTCGCTGATGTCCGCGTCCAAGGGCTGGAACCTGGCCGGCCTCAAGGCCGCGCTCGCCGTGGCCGGTCCGGCCGCCGCCGACGACCTGGCCCGGCTGCCGATCGAGGTGGCGGACGGCCCCAGCCACGTCGGGGTGATCGCGCACACCGCGGCCCTGCGCGACGGCGTGGCCTGGCTCGACGCACTGCTGGCCGGGCTGGCCGAGAACCGGCGGTTGCTGGCCGGGTTGCTCGCCGAGCAGTTGCCGGGCGTGCGGTACACCCCGGCCGAGAGCACCTACCTGGCCTGGTTGGACTGCCGCGAACTGGGCCTGGGCGACCGCCCGGCGGCGCACTTCCTCGAACACGGTCGGGTCGCGCTGACCTGCGGCACCGACTTCGGCACCGGCGGCGCGGGGCACGCCCGGTTCAATCTGGGCACCCACCCGGACATCGTCGCCGAGGCGGTCCGCCGGATGGCCGGCTCGATCTGATCCACGACCGATCGTCGACGCGCCGGCCGGGCCCTCACCGCGGTGGGCGCGGCCCGGCCGCGTACTCCAGGGCGTGCAGGAGGTATACGGCGGAAGCGTCGGTGTGGTCGTGGCGCAGCGCCCACAGGGCGACCTCGGTGGGGAACTGTACGTCGGCGAAGGCGATCACCACGACGCTGCCGTCCAGGAACAACCGGCTGCGGGCGCTGCCCAGGTCGACCCAGGTCGCGGCGACCGCGAGGGCGGCGTCCTCGTCGGCGCACGGCAGGAACGCGTAGCGACCGTCGAGCAGGGCCGCGGGCAGGATCGCCGCGGCGCGGCGGACTTGGGCCAGGTGTTCGTCGAACGCACGGCGGTGTTCGGGCGCGGACCAGGGCAGGCGGGAGCGCCACAGCAGGCAGGTGCACCACGCGAGCACTGCGTCGTCGTCGGGCGCGGCGCCGGTGTCGGGGGGCGGGTCGGCCCGGTCGGGGTGCGGCTCGGTGCGCAGCTCGTGTCGGGCCAGGGTCCGCGCCTCGACCACGTCCTCCGCGTGCCCCCCGTCCGCCGCGTCGGAGTCGGGCCGCCGATTCGGTTCTTCCTCGCTCAACGATCCGCTTCCGTTCTCGATCATCCGTCCACCCCGCCGGACAGCACGGTAGTGCAACCACCCGGCTCCCGGGCGCGGTCCGGGCCGGAGCCGGCCTCCGAGTCGTTCACCACCACTTTGCCGTCCCGGGACAGTCGCTTCATCGTGGCGTAGACCCGGCCGAAGGACAGCGGCTTGCCGCGGCCGAAAAACGTGTCGTAGTCCCGCTCGAGGTCGTAGCCGTGACTGGGCTCTCGCTCCAGCGGGCCCAGCAAGGTGAGAGGAACGCTCATGCCGGGTGAATACGCGCTCGGCGTCTACGCCGCGTCCATACGCTCGGAGTACAGGTGGCCGACACCCGCATCGACCCGGTGGATCCGGGCGGATGGGCGGCGATTCGTCCGGCGAACATCAACTATTGACGTCGTGGTCCAGACCAATTACCTTCCAATAGGTGTTTTGGTCCAGACCAATTCGCTATGCGACTGCTTCCTGGTCGCGGTCGAGCTCCCCATTCGCCGACCGCGATCACCCCGGTGAGGCGCGCGCGTGCACGGTTCCGTACCGCCCTGTTCCACGCACACAGGGAGAGAGCCATGTCCCCTCACAAGCGCGGATTCCGCTTCCGCAACAGATTCCGGAGCCGGGCCGTTGCCCTGCTCGCCGTCCTCGTCCTGCCCCTGGCCGTGCTCACCGGCCTGCACGCCGGCGCCGCCCAGGCCGCCGGGAAGCTCACCGCGACGTTCTCCATCCAGGACAACGGCTCGTGGTGGAAGGGCACTTACGTCGTGCACAACGGCGGCACCGCCGCCGTGACCGGCTGGCAATTGGAGTTCGACCTGCCGGCCGGCGTCACCGTGACCGGCAACTACTACGGCGACGCCACGGTGACCGGCAGCCATGTCTCGGTCAAGAACGCCTACTACAACGGGACCGTCGCGGCGGGCGGCAGCACCGACCCGTTCAGCTACTGGTTCGTCGGCAACGGCCCGGCCGGGCCGCCCACGCACTGCACGGTCAACGGCGACAAGTGCGACGGCTCGCCCGACGTCCCGCCCAGCGCGCCCGGCGCCCCGCACGCCACCACCGTCACCGCCCACTCGATCGCACTCGGCTGGACCGCCGCGACCGGCGGCGACTACCCGGTGGCCGGCTACGAAGTGGTCTCGGGCGGCGCCACGGTCGCGACCGTGCCGACCGCCTCGGCCACCCTCACCGGCCTCACCCCGGCCACCGCGTACACCTATGCTGTCCGGGCCAAGGACACCAGGGGCAACCTCGGACCGCTCGGCCCACCCGCCACGGTGACCACCGTGGACCCGGCGAGCGATCCGACTCCGCCGACCGCCCCCGGCACCCTGCGCAGCACCGGCAAGACCTCCTCCACCGTCGCGCTGGCCTGGAACGCGTCGACCGACAACGTCGGCGTGGCCGCGTACGACGTCTATCGCGACGGAACCCTGGCCAAGACCGTCCCGGCCGGCACCACGACGGCCACGATCGAGGCCCTGTCCCCCGTCACCAAGTACACCTTCACGGTCAAGGCCCGGGACGCGGCGGACAATTCCTCGCCCGCCTCCAACGCGCTCGACGTCACCACCGACGACATCGCCGGCGCCGGCAAGAACCTGCGGGTCGGCTACTTCGTGCAGTGGGGCATCTACGGCCGGCAGTACTTCGTCAAGAACCTGGACACCTCCGGCTCGGCGGCCAAGCTCGACGTGATCAACTACGCGTTCGAGAACATCGATCCGGTCAACCTGACCTGCATGGCCGGCGTCACCAAGGGCACCACCGCCAACCCGCAGGACCCCGACCAGGGCACCGGCGCGGGCGACGCGGACGCCGACTACGCCCGGCCGATGTCGGCCGCGCAGTCGGTGAACGGGGTGGCCGACGACGGCTGGGCCAAGTTGCGCGGCAACTTCAACCAGCTCAAGCAACTCAAGGCGAAGTACCCGCACTTGAAGGTGGTGGTCTCGCTCGGCGGCTGGACGTACTCCAAGTTCTTCTCGGACGCGGCGGCCACCGAGGCGTCCCGGCAGAAGCTGGTCAAGTCCTGCATCGACATCTGGATCAAGGGCGACCTGCCGGTCTACAACGGCGCGGGCGGGCCGGGCACCGGCGCCGGCATCTTCGACGGGATCGACGTGGACTGGGAGTGGCCCGGCTCGCCCGACGGCCACGCCGGCAACCACTACAACGTCAACGACAAGCAGAACCTGACCCTGCTGCTCGCCGAGTTCCGCAAGCAGCTCGACGCAACGGCCGGGCCGCGCAAGCTGCTTACCGCGTTCACCCCGGCCGACCCGGTCAAGGTGAACCAGGGCTGGGACACCTCGAAGATCTTCGACTACCTGGACGTGGCCAACGTCCAGGGCTACGACTTCCACGGCGCGGGCAGCGACAACTCGTGGGAGCCCAACCGCACCGGTGATCAGGCCAATCTGTACACCGACGCGCAGGACCCCTACCCGACCCACTTCAGCATCGACGACGCGGTGAAGATCTACACCGACGCCGGGGTCAATCCGCGCAAGCTCACCATCGGTTTCCCGTTCTACGGCCGAGGTTGGCAGGCCGTCGCCGACGGCGGCGCGCACGGTGAATGGCAGTCGGCGGGTGGCGCGGCGCCCGGCCAGTTCGCCGAGGAGGCCGGCACCAGGGGCTACTCGAACCTGCTTGCCAGTGTGCCCAATCTGACCGTCTACCACGACGAACAATCCGTCTCGACCTACGGCTACACCGGAGCCGGCGGCCAGTGGTGGACGTTCGACGACGCCTGGTCGATCGCCAAGAAGACCGCCTACCTGAAATCCAAGAATCTACTCGGCGCGATGATTTGGGAGATGTCCGGGGATACCGCGAACGGAGCGCTGATCACCGCGCTCGACAACGGGCTCAAGTAGCACGACAGCCGCAACTCGACGCACGTCGAGGCTCGTCCCGTACCGCCGTCCGGGTCCCCACCGGGCGGCGGTACGGCCGTTTCGGCCGCTGCCGGGTCGCGGCAGCCAACCGCCGAGAAGTCTGGCGCGGGGGCGAATCGGGATGGACACTTCGGGATACATCATGGTGAACACGCCCAGGGGAGGGGATGTTCATGAGCACACCGGACAAGGGTGGCGGGGGATCAGGCAGCGGTGGCGGTGGTTCTTCGTCGTCGAGCTCGTCCAGCTCGTCCAGCTCGTCGAGTTCATCGGGTTCGTCGAGTTCGTCGTCCGCGCCCGTGCAGGCACCGGCACCGCCCCCGCCGCCGCCCCCGCCTCCGCCGCCCCCGCCGCCGCCCGCGCCCGCGCCCGCACCGGTGATCACCGCGGCGGCTCGGCTGGCCGCGTACGCGGCGGCGCCGAACTCCTTCGACATCCACTGGGAGGACCGGGCCTCCTTGACCACCAAGGCGATCCGGATTCCGATGGGCGGGGTCGAGCTGATCGTCAACATTCACTTCGGCAGCGAGGCCGGTGTCTGGTTCGGTTTCGGTAGTGCCTACGTCCGCGGGCAGGACAACAACTTCTGCAACATCAACGCGCAGACCACCCTCGCCCAGCGCCGGCTCATGCGAAACCAGATCGAAGGCGACTTCAACGCCCAGTGCAGTTACGCGTTCGCGCACCGCAACGATTGACCGCCGGCCCGACACGCGAACACCCCGCCGAGGCCACGGCCCTCGGCGGGGCGACACGCTGTTGTTCGCCGTGTAGATCGCCGCGCGGTCCCACGGCGTCGTGCTGCACGTGCTCGGCGGGACGGTGGTCG
>NZ_JBEXUX010000117.1:0-18093 GCF_040629175.1 Embleya sp. NPDC005971
CTGGCTAAGAAGTACGAAGCACTCGGCGTGCCTGTTTCAGCAGGTCAGGGTGCCGGCCGCTTTCCGGCCGACGGCCCGACGTTCGACGGGAAGGAATGGAGTCGGATCGGGTCGGATCGGGACGAAGTCCCCCACGGCTACGACGACTCCCTCGAATCGAAGCGTGGCGAAGCCCTGGGCGAGGCTCTGCTCTTCGTGCTTCCCGAACCGGCCCGGCCCGCTCCGGTGTGGCGTCGGGTCGGGGTGGGCCAGGAGTCGTGGTTAATTTGCATTTGGGATGCGTATTAAATAGCGTGCCTCTCATGCGATTGGCCATGTTCACGGATGTGGCGCTGCGGGTGTTGATGTGTCTCGCGGCGGCTCGGGACGACTTGCTGACCACCCGTCGGGTGGCGGAGGTCATCGGCGTTCCGTACACCCACACGGCCAAGGCCGTTGCGCGTCTCCAGCACCTCGGGCTGGTCGAGGCCCGCCGCGGGCGTGGCGGAGGCCTGAGCCTGGGGGCGGGTGCGCCGGCGGCGTCCATGGGGGCGCTGGTCCGCGAACTCGAGGGGGCCGGCGATGTCGTGGCCTGTGAGGGCGACGTGCCGTGCCCGCTGGTCGCGAACTGCCGGCTGCGTGGCGTGCTTCGCCGCGCGCAGGAGGCGTTCTACGCGTCACTCGACCCGATCACCCTCGCCGACCTGGTCGCCTCGCCGTCCGGCCCGACGCTCATCGGCATGATCGGCCGCGCGCCCACCGGGACCGGCTGATCTTTTCTCGGCTTTCCGTGTCTCTCGTCATCGCCGCCCTTTAATGCGCATCTGAGATACCAATTAGGAGTCGCAATGTTGTCCGCCCAGACCACACGGACGGTTCGCGCCACGCTCCCGGCGGTAGGCGCCGCGATCGGCGACATCGCCGACCTGTTCTACAAGAAGATGTTCGCGGCCCACCCCGAGTTGCTGCGCGACCTGTTCAATCGCGGCAACCAGGCGGACGGTTCGCAACGGCAGGCGCTGGCCGGTTCGATCGCCGCGTTCGCGACCGCGCTCGTCGAGCACCCGGACGTTCGTCCGGACGCCATGCTGGCCCGGATCGCGCACAAGCACGCGTCGCTCGGCATCACCCGCGACCAGTACACGATCGTGCACACCCACCTGTTCGAGGCGATCGTCGACGTGCTCGGCGAGGCGGTGACGCCCGATGTCGCCCGTGCCTGGGACGAGGTCTACTGGCTGATGGCGAACGCCCTGATCGCGATCGAGGAACGGTTGTACGCCGAAGCGGGCGCCGTGGACGGGAGTACCTGGCGTACCTGGGAGATCGTGGAACGCGTCCAGGAGACCGCCGATGTCGCGACGTTCCGGCTGAGCCCGTGCGCCGGTGACGAGGTGCCGGGGTTTCGGCCGGGGCAGTACGTCTCGGTTCAGGTCGAACTCCCGGACGGAGCACGGCAGATACGGCAGTACAGCCTGTCCGCAGCGCCCGCCGAGACGTTGTCGATCACGGTCAAGCGGGTACACGGTGTGCCCGAAGGCGAGGTCTCCAACCACTTGCACGCGCACGGGCACGTGGGGTCGCGACTGACCCTGTCCGCCCCCTACGGCGACGTACCGCCGGTCGATGACGCCGCGCCCCTGTTGCTGATTTCCGCCGGCATCGGCTGCACTCCGATCGTGGCGATGCTGGACCACCTCGTGCGCGTCGACCACGCCGGTCCCGTCACCGTCCTGCACGCCGACCGGTCCCCGGCCGAACACGCGCTGCGGGCCCGACACACCCGACTCGCCGACGAACTGGCCCCGGGAGCAGTGCACTTCTGGTACGAGTCGGCGGGGGCCGAGGACGTGCCCGCGACCCGTCGGGGCCGCATGGAACTGACCGACATCACGATCCCGACCGGCGCCCGCGCCTACCTGTGCGGCCCGTTGCCCTTCATGCGCGGAGTGCGTGCCCGGCTGATCGAACTCGGCGTGCGCCCCGCCGACATCCACTACGAGGTGTTCGGCCCCGACCTGTGGCTGGGCGGCGAGTAGCAGCGAACGCGCCGACGTACGGGCGACCGAACCGACTTCGGTCGCCCGACGGCCACCATCGGCGCACACGCTCCGTGCCACATCCGCCAATTGCCGGGGCCGACCACGCCGGCCCCGGCCGCCCGGGGGTTGCGTTCACTCGTCGACGCCGCGGCGATCACCGAATCCGAAGTTCGAACCACCGCCGACACCGGCCCGGCCCTCTTCCTCGCAACCGAGGTATCCGCCCGGCCCGTTCCGGCGCAGGGCCGCTGTCAGGTCTCAAGACATCGAGTCGTTGTCTCGGCGAACCGGGTCGATCGGGCTTCCGTCTCGTTCCTGTGTGGCAGGGGTCGTACGGCGACCTCGGTTGCGGTTCCCGAACGGGCGGGCGTCGTGGATGGCCATGAATTCCGCGATGAGGGCTGTCTCGACCGTGGCGGGATCCCGGTCGGGAGTCTCCTGCCAGGCCACCAAGAGGGCGTCCGCATCCGCGAGTTGCCACACGTACCGGCCACCCCGGTGGCCGACGGGCTTGCCCGCGCCGAACCGGCGGAACTCGTCCAACCGTTTGCGCAAGCCCCGCCGCCCGTTGGCGCCCACCGACGCCTTGCCGACGTAGACCACCTCGGCGCCGTTCACCCAGGCCTCCCGCAACGTCGCCACGTCCACCGACGGGTCTCGGCCCTTGAAGTGTCCGGCGGGACTGACGGCAAGGAATCCGGGCACCCCGCTTTCGACGCGCAGTACCACGTAGACGCCGTCTGTCGGCGGTACACCGCTCCCCGGCAAAGCCTCGAACCGAATCGCCCCTCGGCACGGTCGACGTGGTCGCAGGCGGCGGTGAGAGCAACGAGGACGGCATCCCCGCCCGTGAGGCCAGACTCCTCCGGCCCGTGGACATCGTCATCGACCCCCGCACGCACTCCTTCTACATTGCCGATTTGCTCGGCGAACGCGTACGGCTGGTCGACGACAAGGGAAACATCCACACCGTCGCCGACGGCAAGGCGCTCTACCCCGGCATCGACAACCGGCCGTTGCCGTGCGCTCTGGCCTTGGACGACGCCTCCGGCACGCTCTACACCCTCGCCACCGCAGACGACGGAGCAGGCTTCGTCAACGATTTGTGGAAGACCACGCCAGACGGCGTCACCAGGATCGCGCACCTGCGCGACGTTGCACCCTCGAACTGTGCCGGGAACAACACCGTGGTGAACGGCATCGCGGCGGCGGGCAGGGGCGACGTCTGGCTCAGTTATCCGGAGTGCGGAGTCGTGCGCAGGATCACCACCGGCGGCACCGTCCGCGCCTGGACCGTGGCCGGTGCGGGCGCGGACACCAAGGAGACCACCCGGGCATTCCATGCCGCACTGAACCGACCCGCCGCCTTGGCCACGGACTACGCGGGGAACCTCTACATCGTGGAGGGCGACGCACGCCGAATCCGCAAGGTCGGTTCCGACGGCATGATCACCACCGTCGTACCGGCTGATCCCGGCGTTGCGGACTTGGGGAGGATTGCCGTGAACGGCAACGGAACCCTTCTCTATGCCAACGGCGTTCGCAGGACCGGCGAGGATGAAGGGGCCTTCGCGACATTCGGCTTCGTACTTCCGCACTGATGTGAGTGAGGGTGTGTCGGCCGGGGCCGCTCCTCGGGGCGGGGTTTCACCACTGTTCGGGGGAGCGGACGGTGGTGAGCTCGTCGGGGTTGCGGACGACGTCGACGGATGTGATGCGGTGCGCGTCGACGGTGAGGGCCGGTACCGACAGCACGTCCTGCGGATCGCGGACGACCAGCCGGGGGGCTCCGTTGACGAACGCCGGGCGCAGGCGCAGGTGTTGCCCGGCGGTGAAGCCGAGCAGTAGTCGGGCCACCTGCTACGGCATGTTCGGGGTGGAGCCGGGGCCGATCGAGGCGTTCGTCCCGGTGATGATCTTCGCGGTGGTCTTCGGGCTGTCGCTGAGCCGCATCGTGGCCTTGTCGGCCGCGGACAGCCGGGCCGGCACGCCGTACTCGAAGTTGGAGATGCCCGCGTCCCGCTGGAGTTGGCGGTCGAGGGCCGCGGGGAGGGCGACGACGACCGTGTGCAGCGCCTGCCACAGGTCCTGCTGGTCGTCGTCGAGCCAGGGCGACTGGGTGTCCATGAGCCCCATCCTACTTGCCCGGGCAACTCGCATTGACTTGCCTGGGCAAGTCTTGATGCGCTAGCTTTCAACTTGCCCAGGCAAGTGAAATAACTTGCCGAGGCAAGTCAAGTGAGGAGCTGATCGCGACGACTGCCACGACCACGACCACCACGAACAGCCCGGCCTCCCCGAACGGCCCGACGTCTCCCGTCCCCGCGAGTGGGCCGGCCGGGGCGTACGACGACCTTCTTGCCCGGGTTCTGCCACAGGCGCGCGAGCAGCGGGTGTGGGAGCCGTCGGACGGGCCGCTGCCCAGCCTGTTCGTCAGCCACGGGGCGCCGTTCACCCTCGACGATCCGCAGTGGCTCGGCGACCTCTTCGACTGGGGCCGGTCGATGCCCAAGCCCCGGGCGGTCGTCGTGGTCTCGGCCCATTGGGAACGGGCACCGGTCGCGATATCCGGGGCTGCGGCCGGCACCCCGCTGTACTACGACTTCAGCGGATTCCACCCCCGCTACAAAACTCTTCCCTACGCGACCCCGGACGCCGGCGACCTCGCCCGGCGGCTCACGGGCCTGCTGGGCCGGACGCCGGTGCACGAGTTCGCCGACCGCGGCCTCGACCACGGCGCGTTCATCCCGCTCATGGCCATGTACCCGGCGGCCGACGTCCCGGTCGTGCAGGTGTCGATGCCCGGCCTCGACCCCGGCGCCCTGCTCGAACTCGGGGCACGGTTGCGGCCGTTGCGTGACGAAGGCGTCCTGGTACTCGGCTCGGGCTTCATGACGCACAGCCTCGCGGTCTTCCGGCGGCCGGAACTCGCGGCCGACACCGCGGCCTTCGACGCGTGGGCCGCCGACGCCCTCGCCTGGGGCGACGTCGACGCGCTCGTCGATTACCGCAACAAGGCTCCCGGTGCCGCGGTTGCCCATCCGACGGCCGAGCACTTCGTCCCGCTGCTGTTCACCGTCGGCGCCGCCGACGATCCCGGCAGCGCGGTGAGCGCCGTCGACCGCATGGTGATGGGCAACTCGACCCGGTCCGTGCAGCTCACCTGAGCGCCTCGACGCGCTCCACCGTCCCCCCGATCGCCGCACCCGCGGCGACGACATCGACACACCCAGGAGGAAAGTGCCATGAAGGCAATACGTTTCCACGAGTTCGGCAGCAGCGAGGTCCTGCGCCACGAGGACGTCGAGCGTCCGGTCCCCGGCGCCGGGCAGGTGCTGGTGCGGGTGGCGGCCACCTCGTTCAACCCGGTCGACGACCACATCCGCGCCGGCGCCCTGGCCGACATGCTCCCGATCACCCTCCCGTACGTGCCCGGGATCGACCTGGCGGGCACCGTCGCCGAACTCGGCGCGGACGTGAGGGGCCCGAAGGTCGGCGACCCGGTCGTGGCGATGCTGCCCCTCGACTCCGGGGGCGGCGCCGCCGAGTACGTGCTCGCCCCGGCAGAGTCCCTGGCCCCCGCGCCTCGGACGATCGAGCTGGTCGACGCCGCAGCGCTGCCGCTGACCGGTCTGGCCGCCTGGCAGACGGCGTTCGAACTCGCCGAGCTGAAGCCCGGGCAGAGCGTCCTGGTCAACGGCGCGGGCGGCGCCGTGGGCGGCCTCGTGGTGCAACTCGCCGTCGACGCCGGGGCACACGTGACCGCGGTGGACACACCACGGCACGCCGACCGCCTGCGGGGCTACGGCGCCCACCGGGTCGTCGACCCCCTCGACCTCGCCGCCGGCCCGGCCGCCGTCGGCGGCCCGTTCGACGCCGTGATCAACCACGTACGCGTCTCCCCGGAAGAACTCGCGCAGCTCACGAACTACGTCGCCGACGGCGGGATCGCCGCCGGCACGGCCGGCCCGATCCCCGACGATCCCGCCCGGGGCGTGCGCACCGCGAGTTTGTGGGTCCGCAGCGACGGAGCCCAACTCGCCGAGCTGGTCGCCAAGGTGGACGCCGGCAAGCTCCGACTCCACGTCGCCGCGCACCGCCCGGCGACCGAACTGGCCGCCGTGCACGAGGACGCCGGCGCCGGCCGGCTGCCCGGCAAGACGGTCGTACTCGCACCCTGACCACACCCTGGCGGGGCCACCGGCCGTTCGTTCTCCCGCTGTGGTTTCACGGCGGCGGCGCTCATCACCACGGCCGCGCCCGCCTCGTGAGCAGCGGCGTCGAAGGCGCCGGGCGACGCGCTCGGATGCGACACCGGGCTGCGATGCGGGGCCGGGCCGGGAGCGCCGTCCTGAACGGCTGTGGCGGCCATATCTCCCACGGAGACCCCGACTTCAACGACGCCGGTCACCGTGTCGCCGACGCCGAGGTCTTCGGTGACGTGGCACGACCCGCGGCTCGGGGAAGTGGATGTCCTCGTTTCCCTGTGCGGCAAGTCGGATGAGGGGAAGGAGGGTTGCGTGGACGGTCCCGTCACGGCCGCTCGACGGGACATGATCCGCGCAACCCTCTGCGGTTTCCCGGGATACGCAACTCTTCCACGAGAGTCCCCGGCAGGTCCGCGGGGCCTATACGCAGGGCGAGTTCCAAGAATGCGGATTCTCCATCCCGTCGGCCGTTCCCCGCGCGCGCAGGGGAGTGGGTGCGGACCTGTGACCCGCCTGTGTGGCCGCCGTTGTCGGTGTCGCGGACTTTCGGCACGGGGGCCGGCGAACCCCGCGCTCGCCGGCCCGTCTTCCGTCAGTGCGCGGGTGTGTCTTCGAGCCGGTACAGCTCCGGGACGGAGATCTTGATCGGCTCCTGAGTGGTCCGGGCGATCACGACGACGACCGGCTCGTTCGGGTCGGGGTTCTCCTCGCGGTGGGGGACGAACGGCGGTACGTGGAGGAAGTCGCCGGGGCCGGCTTCGATGCGTACCTCCTTGGTGCCGTCGTGGTAGAAGTACAAAGGGTTCCCGCTGACCACGTAGACGCCCGCCTCGGAATCGCCGTGGTGGTGGTTGTCCGTCGCGCTGGACGGCGGATTGACCACCAGGCCCATCCAGAGCTTCCTCGAACCGACCGTGGCGCCGCTGATGACGGCCGCGGGCCCCTGCGCCTCGCCGGCGCGGATGTGGCGAAGCCGGTCCCCTCTTGGCGTTTCGCCGTCGTTCCCGCGTGCACCGTCGATGTCTATCGGGTTGCTCATCGCAAGCCTCCTGGTGGTTTGGAACGGCCGAACGGCCGTGCTTCAGACTGCGACCTCCCATCGGAAATGGCAAGAATCTTTGCTGTATCGGCAACGAGTGCGCGTCGGGCCGGTCGGTGTTTCCGATCCGGCTCCGCCCCGTTGTGCGGCGCCCGGGCGTACGCCGCGGCGCCGGTTGCCGACGGTGTGGAGCCCAAGGGATGCGGCCGCCCTTGGCGGTGAGCAGGGTGTCGCGTTCGCCGAGTGGCCGACGAGTTCGCGTTCGACTCGGCGGGCCGGGGGGAAGGCGACCTGGATCGCCGTGTCCGTACCGCAAGTCGTCGATGAACTCACAGCGGACGGCGACTTCCTGACGGATCGTCAGGGAGCGGGGCATGCTCCTGGGCGTGGGCGAGGGCGTCGATGGCAGCCCCCAGGGCCGTTATGACGTGGGCGCCGGCACCTGCGGCCTCGGGGGCCCCGCATGGGCGATGCCGCGCAGGGTGGGGTCGACGACTTGCGGTTTTCGCCGCACCGGGACGGCCCGGAACCCGTATCGCCGGGCTCCGGGCCGAGCTGCCGTTCACGCCGATCGGCGCGACGGATACCTCCCCTGTCGGCCGGAACCCCGGTGTGGTCGCCGCCGCGCCCGCTCTGTGGCGAGCGCCCCGGGTTCGGGGGCGGGTCGATCCGTACAGGGAGGGGTGATCCGGTGTCAGCGGGGCGGTGCGGGTGCGGTGTGCTCGCGCAGTGTGGCAGCGAACTCCCTGGCGCGGTCGAGCTGTACGCGCAGCGCCTCGCAGCGCTGCAGCGTCGTCTCCTCGAATCCGCGCACCACCGCGATCAAAGCGGCCCGTTCGGGTGCGTCGGTGGCGGGGTCGTCGAGCCGATCGGTGGCCGCGAGCAGGTCGCGCATCTCCTCCAGCGAGAACCCGAGCGGTTTCATCCGGCGGATCAGCATCAACCGGGCCACGTCCGGTTCGGTGTACAGGCGGAAACCGCCCTGCGAACGCGCGGAGGGCACCACGAGGCCGACCTCCTCGTAGTGCCGAATCGTCCGCAACGACAACTCGGTGCGCTCGGCCACCTCGCCGATCTGCATGTGCGCCTGGTCCACGTGCGTCCTTCCGCCCTGAAGTCCGCAGCGAAGCCCCGGACGTGATCTTTACCGTAACGTTAGGGTAGGGTCGGTGGTCGACGGGGCCGATGGGTCCTGTGTCCGAACGACACCACGGCCAGGCATTCCGCGCCCGCCCCGGTCCCAGGAGGGGGCGCGATGACATCGCCCGGCCCTGCCTCCTGCCCACCGTGATCCCGGCCCCTCGCTGACGCGGCGCCCTCCGGCTGCCGCTCGCCCTCGGCCGGTCACCCCACCACTTCCACCCGCGCCGCCCCGGTGAGCCGCGGCTCCCGACGGTGTCGCGGCACGCACGCGATCCCGCTCCCGCGACGCGGTGACCGGCACGCCCGACACACCGAAGGTCCCGCCTTGTCCGATCCCGCCCCGTCCTCCGCCCGCCTGCGCATCGGGCGGCCCGCCTGGTTGTCGTCCCCGAAGGTCGCCCGCGTCGAGATCCTCGCCGGGCTGGTGGTCGCGCTCGCGCTGATTCCCGAGGCGATCTCGTTCTCCATCATCGCCGGCGTCGACCCCTCCGTCGGCCTCTTCGCGTCCTTCACCATGGCCGTCACCATCTCGATCGTCGGCGGGCGTCCGGCGATGATCTCCGCCGCCACCGGTGCCGTCGCGCTGGTCATCGCCCCCCTCAGCCACGATCGCGGACTCGGCTACCTCGTCGCCGCCGTCGTCCTGGGTGGCGTCTTCCAGATCCTGCTCGGGGTGCTGGGCGTGGCCAAGCTGATGCGGTTCGTGCCCCGTTCGGTGATGGTCGGGTTCGTCAACGCCCTCGCCATCCTGGTCTTCCTCGCGCAGGTGCCCCAACTCCACGACGTGCCCTGGGCCGTCTACCCCCTGCTGGGCGCCGCGCTGCTGATCATGGTGTTCCTCCCGCGCCTGACCAAGGTCGTCCCCGCACCGCTGGTGTCCATCGTCGCGCTCACCGCCCTCACCCTCGGCGCCGGCATCGCGGTGCCCGACGTCGGCGGCGAAGGCAGGCTCCCCTCCTCGTTCCCCACCCCCGGCATCCCGGACGTGCCCTACAACACGGACACGCTCACCACGATCGCCCCCTACGCGCTCGCCCTCGCGCTGGTCGGGTTGATGGAGTCGTTGATGACGGTCAAGCTCGTCGACGACATCACCGACACCCGCTCGAACAAGACCCGCGAGTCGATCGGCCAGGGCGTCGCGAACATCGTCACCGGGTTCTTCGGCGGCATGGGCGGCTGCGCGGTGATCGGGCAGACCATGATCAACGTCAAGAACGGCGCCCGCACCCGGCTGTCCACGTTCCTGGCCGGTGTGTTCCTGATGGTCCTGTGCGTCGTCTTCGGATCCGTGGTCTCCGACATCCCCATGGCCGTCCTGGTCGCCGTCATGATCATGGTCTCGGTCGGTGCGTTCGACTGGCACTCCATCGCGCCCGCGACGCTCAAACGTATGCCGATCGGCGAGACCACGGTCATGGTCGTCACCGTCGTGATCGTCGTGGCCACCGGCAACCTCGCCGTCGGTGTGGTCGTCGGCTCGATCACCGCGATGATCATCTTCGCCCGACGCGTCGCCCACCTCGCCGATGTCAACGCCGTGGTCGACCCCGACGGCGACAGCGTGGTCTACCACGTCACCGGCGAGATGTTCTTCGCCTCCAGCAACGACCTCGTCTACCGGTTCGACTACCCCAACGACCCCGACCACGTGATCATCGACCTGACGGACGCGCACATCTGGGACGCCTCCACGGTCGCCACCCTGGATGCCATCACCACCAAATACGCCCGCTTCGGCAAAACCGTCGAGATCACCGGACTCGACGAACACTCCGCCGCCATACACGGCAACCTCACCGGCGAACTCTCCCGCGGCCATTGACCGACCGCGTCCGCCGCCCGCGCCGACGGCGATGTCGAGGGCGGCGAACCACGCGCGTTCAGGCCCCGGCCGGCGGCAGCCGGTACCGGCCGGGCCCGGTCCGGCAAGTCCGGGCCATGGCCGGGAAGTACGTGCGATCCGAACCTCGGACGCCGTTCGTGTGGCGCCCCGTCACTTGAGGAGGAGGCGGCAATCGCGTTCGGCGAGGTTCAGGCGGGTCAGGGGCGCGCCGATGTCGGACGCGAGCCCCCCGGGGTCGAAGGCCGCCGCAAGGGTGGCCGGGTCGCGGAGTGCACCGCGGCGCGTCGATCGCGGTACACCTGTGTGTCCCCGCGGACGGCGTCGGCGACCTCGGCCCAGGCAGCCGCCCAGGTCGCGTCCGTCGACCGGACGCGCGCGAGATCGCGCGTCGTGTGCTCGAACTCCCGGACGGCCCGGTCCAACGCGGCGGTGGCGTCCGCCGCCGGGAGCCCCTTCCCGCGCACGGCGACCAAGGCTTCGAGAATTGCCCGCCGGTCCTTGGCGAGTCCGGATTCGCGTTCCCTCGGGAGACGACCTCGCCGCATATCGCGGCCGCTCGTCCCGTGAACTCGGCGCGGTCCCCGATGCGGTCCGGGCCGGACGAGCCCCCGCCCGAACACCCCAGGAGACTCACGGCTGCCAAGGTGCCGCAGCCCGACGCGTGCCTCGACGGCTCGTCGCCTCCTCTTTCATCCCGACCTTTTCCTCCGTTTCCGCGCCAGGGAGCGGCTCGTCGGATGTCGAGCGTGACAGGACGGATGGGCACCGTCATCCCCCGCATCCGGCCACCGGACGTACCCGATCCGCTCCGGAATCCGGCAACGCCGCGGCGGGGGGGAGCGGTTCGGAGGGTTTGCGATGCCGGCGCCCCGCCCACCGACGGAGCAAAGGCGGATCACTCGATTACCCCTTTGATCCTATTAAGGGCGGAGGTGTTGATCATGAACGTATCGGTGCGAAGACGCATCGTTCGTGGAGCGGTCGCGATGCTGGCCGTGGGAGCCCTGGTCGGGCCCGCGGGTCCCCCGGCCGCCGTCGGCCAGGCGGCGTCGGCGAGGCTCGCCGACCGGGCCGTCGCAGCGGAGCGGGCGGTCGTCCTGGACGGGAACTCCCTGGAGCCGGAGTTGATCCGAGCGGTGCTGCGCGGGGAACCCATGCGGGTCGAACTGTCCCCGCAGGCCAAGGGGAACCTCGACTCCGTGCGCAAGGGCGCGGAGGAGTACCTGAAGAACAAGAGTCATCGCGTCTACGGGTGGAACCAGGCACTGGGACCTCTGAAGGGAGAGCCTCTCACCCCGGAGCAACAGCTCAAGTTCCAGGTGAACGTGCTGCGTTCGCACGCATCGGGCGTGGGAGCGGACGTTCCGGAGCGGGTGACCCGGCTCGCCCTGCTGTTGCGGGCGAACACGATGGCCCGAGGTCACATGGGCGTGCGTTCGGGGTTCGTGCAACGCACCCTCGACTTCCTCAATGCCGGAGTGACTCCCGTGCTTCCCCAGATCGGTCCGCTGGGGACCGGGGATCTTCAGCCCATGGCGCAGGCGGGCCTGGTCCTCACGGGAGACGAACAGGCCAAGGACGCCCGTACCTGGTTCCGAGGACAGACGACCACGGCGGCCCGGGCGGTCGAATCGGCGAAGCTGCCTGCGGCCTTCGCGCTGGAGCAGGGCGAGGCCCTTCCCCTGATCAGCGGAAACAGCGTGCTCACCGCCCGATACGCCCACGCCGTCGCCCGTTCGGCCGCGCTGCTGGATCAGACGGAACAGGCATTCGCCCTGTTCATGGAGGCGATCCGGGCCGAGCAGGGTTCTCTGGACTCGCGTACGCACGAGGAGCGAAAGTTTCCCGAGCAGGCCGAAGTGGCCGACCGGGTCCGGACGTTGACCTCGGGCAGCCAGTGGATGACCGAGCCGGGCCGCAAGGCGTTCGAGGATCACCCGGAGACCCTCGGCGGATATTCGCCGCGGGTCCAGGACGCCGTTTCGGTGCGGGCCGCGCCCCAGATCATCGGGACCGCCCGGCGCACCGTGGACGAGGCGTGGCGGATCGTCGCCGACGAGGCCAACGCGTCCACGTCGAACCCGCTGATCTTCTGCAAGGACTCCTGTGAGTTCGTCATGGGCGGCAACTGGGACGCGGCGCGCATCGGCCACGCCGTCGACACCCTGAACGCACAGATGACGGATGTGGCGTTGTTGTTGCACGCGTTGGGCGAACGGTTGATGAGCAAGGAGTGGAGCTACGGGCTGACCCCCAGTCTCGTCGGGGTGTGGGGCAAGAACGACAAGGCGGGGCTCAACTCCGGCATGGTGCAGGTCCAGACGGTCTCCGCGGCCGTCGTTCCCGAGATGCAGGTCCACGCGGCCCCGGCCGGAGTGCTCAGTCGGCCGGTCAAGTTCGGGCAGGAGGATCACAACACCATGGCCGTGGCGTCGGTCCGGCACCTGCACGAGAACCTGGACGGATTCGAGAAGATCCTCGGCGTCACGTGGCTCATGACCGCCCAAGGGGTCGACATCGTCGGCAACATCGGGCCCGAGGAGGGCGGTGACGCCTTCATGAAGGGCCTCCCGATGGCCAAGGGCACCGAGGCCGTCCAGCAAAGGATCCGGCAGGTGGTGCCCATGCTGAAGGAAGACCGTTGGATGGCCCCGGAACTCGACACGATGATCACCTGGGTCCACACCGAGACCGACCCCGCGACCGGGACGGGCGGCGCTTCGGGGCGGCGGTCGACCGGGTGACATGACGGTCGCGGGTGTCCTCGACACATCGGTCGACGACACCCGCGAGCGGCAGCAGCGGCTGGCGGCGGGGGTGGGTCAGGGGCCGACGCGTTGCACCGTGATCACGTACTGGTCGACCGCGCCCTCCCACTTGGCCACCAGCGCGCCGTCCTCGTTCCCGGCCTCGCGCATGTCGTGGGGGCAGAGGGCCAGGTCGTGGGAGTCGGGGTCGCAGAAGGCGCGCAGGTGCGCCCGGATTCCGGCGTGCTCCACGGCCGCGATCGCCGCCTCCACCTCCGTGCCGCCCTCCGCGCACCGCACCAGCGTGTCGGGGCCCTCGCCGATACCGGTGGCCACGCGGAGGGCGTCCGGCAGCGTGCCGTCCGACACGATCGCGGCCATCACCAGGGACCAGGTCCCCTCCGGCAGATCGGCGGACGTGAGGTCGACGCCATGGCGTGCCGTCGACCGCGCCAGATCGGCACCCCGGACGATGGGCAGGTCGTCGGGACCGCTCAATGACACGGACGACAGATCCTCCGCGAACGCGGCCGGGAACGCGGCCGGTGTATCGATCTCGAAGAGGGAGCGGCTCGCGTCGAACCGCGGTTCCGGGTAGCCGATTTCGTCGAGCAGCAGCAGGTTCTCGTTCGATACCGACGTCCGGCCCGTCAACGCGGCGGGCTCAAGCCACTCGGGGTCCCGGTAGGACTCGGTCTCGTGGAGCCGGTTGCCGCTGTAGTAGGCCGCGTATCGCGCATCGGGCGCGAAGTCCGCGAGCGGCCGGCCCACCAGGACGCCGAGGGCCTGCGTCAGGGACGACCGCCAGTCGTCGTCGGCGGTGTGGGCGGGAAGGTCGGACATGCTTCACGACATTTCCTGGGTCGAGGTCCACGGGCTCCGGAACGCCACGACGCCGACGGCGTCCAGGGTCCGAAGGAGACGATCGCCACCACCGTAGGAACGCCCTCCGACAACGCCCTGCGGCATCCCGCGCCGTCCCCCGGCGAGCCGTGCCCGGGCGAAGCCCCAGTCGGGGAATCGGATGCGGACCGGGCGCGGGCCTGCAACGACGCCAACCGGTCGGGCAGTTCGTCCTCCCGGCCCCGCCCTTGGAGGTCTGCCGACAGCGCAACGTGGCTCGCCCGGCCCGAGTGCGGGCCCACTTCGACCACGGCCCGCAGTATCGGGCCATGTGTGAGCAACCGGGCGGCTTTGGTTGGTGGTTGCACACCACGGCCCGGACGGCGGAGGAGCCGGCCGACCCGATCGCCGCCCACGCCCGTCATCGGGCCATGCCATGAGCAGGCGGCGACCTCGCCCGATCGGCGTGCCCGGGACGGGGACGTCCCGGGCGTAGCGCTCTTGGCTGCGCGGGCGGGGCTCGGGATCAGAAGGTCACGACCGAGCGGGCCACTTCGCCTCTGCGCAGTGCGTCGTACGCGTCGTTGACCTCGGTCAGTGGGATCCGACGGCTGATCAACTCGTCGATGCGCAGCCGACCCTGGAGGTAGAGATCGACGTAGCGCGGCATGTCGGTGGTGAACGTGTTGGATCCCATGTGTACGCCGCGTACGGTCTTGCCCTGGCCCCAGAGGGCGTAGCCCGGCACGTTCACGGTCGCGGTCATCGGGGTGACCCCGACCACGTACGCCGTCCCGCCCGGCGACGTCATCGCCACGGCTTGGCCGATGGTGGCCTCCAGGCCGATCGCCTCGAAGGCGTGGTCGACGCCGAACCCCGCCGTCAGCGCGAGGACTTCGGCCACCGCGTCGTATGACGCCGCGTCGATCGTGTCGGTCGCGCCGAGCGCGCGGGCGAGTTCACGCTTGGCCGGTTGCAGGTCGATCGCGATCACCCGCCCCGCGCCGCGCAGACGCGCACCCTGGACGATGTTGAGGCCGATGCCGCCGCAGCCGAGCACCGCGACGGTTTCGCCGGCCCGGATGTCGGCGCTGCGCCAGGCGGCGCCGACACCGGTGGTCACCGCGCAGCCGATCACCGCGGCCACGTCGAGCGGCATCGCCGGGTCGATCGCGACCACCGCGTTCTGGTGCAGGAGCATCTGCTCGGCCAGCCCGCCGATCCACGAACTCGCGTTCACCGGCTGTCCGTTCCTGGACAGCCGGGGCGGACCGTCGGCGTCGCGCATGGTGGCGGCCTTGTCCGAGCACAGCCAGGTCCGGCCGCGCGCGCACTGCGGGCAGCGGCCGCAGAACACCGACAGGCACGCGACGACGTGATCGCCGGGCGCGACCCGGGTGACACCCGGGCCGACCGCGACGACCGTCCCGGACGCCTCGTGGCCGAGCACGGCCGGGCGCTGGTGGGGGATCGCGCCGTCGAGGATGTGGATGTCGGAGTGACACAGACCGCACGCCGCGGTCCGCACCAACACCTCGCCGGGACCGGGGAGATCGATCTCGATGTCGACGATGTCCAGGGTGCCGGGCTGGGTGGTCAGAATGGCCGCGCGCATGGATGCCTCTCTCGGGTCCCGAAGGCTGGATGTTTCGATATCCGACTGTCTCGATGTCCGACGGTGTCGACGGGTGAGCGGGGAATGGCTCCGTCGCCCGACACCCGCCGCCCATCGCCTGTCGCCCGTCGGCCTGTTGCGCCGAGCGCGTGGCGAGGACGTTGTACGGAACCGCGGGCGACCGCAGCGCACTTGCGCGGGTGCCGCATCGTGCGGAGGCTCGGGGCCGCGGGGGTACACGGGCATGGTGCGTGTGCACCCCCGCGTGCACCCCCGCGGCGCGGACCCGGGCGCTGCTCGACGACGTGTTCGCCGAGCAACACACCCCGCTCGCGCGTGCCTACGCCGGGCGGCTGACGCCCTTGGTCTCGGTGAACTCGCGCAGGCCCGCCAGGCCCTGTTCGCGGCCGAGGCCGCTTTCCCGGAAGCCGCCGAACGGGCCGAGCGCGCGAGCGCCGTTCACGGTCACCTGTCCCGCGCGGATCCGGCGCGCGACCGCCGCGGCGCGCTCGGGGTCGGCGCCGTGTACCGCGCCCACCAGGCCGAATCGCGAGTCGTTGGCCATCGCGACGGCCTCGTCCGGGTCGCGGTAGGGGATCACCGCGAGGACCGGACCGAAGACCTCCTCGCGCGCGATCCGCATCGTGTTGGTGATTCCGGTCAGGATGGTCGGCGCGATGTAGTGCCCGCCGCCGGGCACCTCCACCCGACCGCCGCCGTGCGCGATCACGCCGCCCTCGGCCACCGCGCCCGCGATGTCGGACAGCACCCGGTCGGCCTGGGCTCCGCTGATCAGCGGACCCATCTCGGTGGTGCTCGCGCGCGGGTCGCCCACCCGAACCGCCGCCGCCAGGGCGACCAGCCGCTCGACGATCTCCTTCTCCCGGGCGGCCGGCACGAACAGGCGGCTCTGCAACACGCAGACCTGCCCGGCGTGTCGGGTGCAGCCGTCGAACAGGGTCTGCGCGGCGAGTGTGTCGTAGGCGTCCGGGTGCAGGTCGTCGAGGTGGATCGAGGCGGACTTGCCGCCGAGTTCGAGCACGACGCGCTTGAGCGTGACGGCGGCATCGGCCGCGATCTGCTTGCCGACCACCGTACTGCCGGTGAAGCTGATCATGTCGACGTCCGGATGCCCGGTGAGCGCGCGGGCCGCGTCCAGGGACGTGGTGGTCACCACGTTGACCACGCCGGCCGGGATGCTCGTCTCGTGGTCGATGATCCAGGCCAGCGCCGGCGCCGCGAGCGGGCTGAGCGGGGACGGCTTGAGTACGACGGTGTTGCCGGCCGCGATCGCGTTGGCGACCTTGGTCAGATTCAGCGTGTGCGGGTAGTTCCACGGTGTCACGGCCGCGACCACCCCGTGCGGCTCGTGCACGAGGGTGCCCACCGCGCCGGGACCGGTCAATGCTTCCTCGGCCGGTACGAGCGCCAACTGCGCGGCGCCGGCGGCGATCGAGGCGGCGGCCATCACCTGGCCGGGGCGGTCGTTGGCGACGCCCCATTCGACCCGGGACAGGTGATCGAAGAAGTCCTGATGCCTGGTCAGACCCGCGGCGAGCTCGGCCAGGCAGGCGGACCTCTCGGCGGGCGACATGCGCGGCCAGGGCCCGCGGTCGAAGGCCGTTCGGGCGGCCCGGACGGCGCCGACCATGTCCGCGACGCCGCCGTCCGCGATCGTGGCGAGTACCGATCCGTCTCCGGGCGAGACGTCCTCGAACCGGCCGTTGCCACCGGGCGCCCAGGCTCCGTTCACGAACAGCCCGGCATCCGCCACGGTGCCGATGTCCAAGGTCATGGCCACTCCCGTCTCCTGATGGTCCGTCACCCGAGATGCGACACGTGTCGCGTCGGCGGGCAGGGCTCGGAGGCTAACGACGATCGGTCAACTTGACCAGGTCAAGGGATCTGTCGGGGATGTTCCGTGCACCACTTCCGCGCGCCACCTCACCGACCGGTCCCCCGGGCCGTTCCGGGGCCGCCGGCGCCGCACCGGGGGCGGTCGTCGCGAGCGGCGGTTCGGCCGCCCCCTACACGAAAGTCCTCACCGACGAATACACCGCCCAAGTCGATTCGGACTCGAACACCTCGATCACCGCCCCGAACCGCACGACACCGTTCAGCCTCGGCAAGCCCGGCTGCGACGCCTACTACGGCACCCACCCGTGGCCGTCTGATCCCGCCGCGCTGCGCCGGGAACGGCGGGGCGGGGTACGCGACTGCTCGTTCGCCCGAAGCGAGGCCAACCCGGGCCCGGGCGACGACCCGGCGATCACCTGGGCCGACGCCGTCATCCCGTTCGGCCGGGCGGCGTACGGCGCGCGGACGTCCCCGCCGACCGGGGTCGTGAAGCACACCAACGGATTCACCCTCGGCAGAGTGGACGGCAAGGCGCCCAACGGCACCGGCTCCGCCGGCCACCACTTCGTCCATTACGTATTCGACCCGCTCGACACGGAAGACGACGCCAAGGCGATCCGGTTCATCACTTGGGCCAAGGCTCCGCAGCGGCAATACACCTGGCAGTTCTCCGGCTTCGCCGGCCGATCCCGCATCCGCGCGTGCGCCGCGCCGGCATCTGATGGCGGCGGTCCGCCGAGGTTACGGCCCGTCGCCTTTGTTGAGCGCGTTGCG
>NZ_JBEXUX010000118.1:0-18040 GCF_040629175.1 Embleya sp. NPDC005971
GGATTAGGTAAGCCATTGGACCCAAGAACCTCCCTCCAAGTTCCTCCCGACTGAGTCGGGGATACGACAAGGCGCCTCATGGCGCACTGCCACCGGTCCGCGACCTGAATCGCATCGGGTGCTTCACGGGCGGCGGCCTGGCTGAAGGTGCTGCACCGATCGCGGCAGATCACCTCGATGCCCGGGTGCTCGGAGAGCCACGCGGCCACGGTCTCCACGGTGCGGTCTGGCAGCAGGTCGATCGGCCGACGGGTCTCCACGTCGACGAGGACCGTGCCGAAGGATCCTGCCTTTGCGGAACGCGAACTCGTCGATCCCCAGGACCGTGACGCCCGTCGTGGGAGGGTCGGGAAGCGCGCGGACCTCACCCAGAATCACGTCCCGGCTCGCCTTCACCGGCAGGTACTCGGCCAGCCGGGAACCGGCCCGGCCGCCCACGGCCAGACCGATCGCCTGCACGATCCGGGCAACTGCCCGCGTGCGCCGTCGATACGGGGCAGTCAAGCCCGCGACCTGCTCGGCCACCGTCCGGCGGTCGCACCCGTCGTTGTCGCAGAAGAACCCCCCGACACACCCGAAGGCGGAGTACGACGCGCCTCCCGCCCAGCGGCCGGTCCGCGACGCGGCGTTCGTAGCTGCTGTGCACACGCGACGCTTCAGACCCGCAGGCCGGGCAAGCGATCAGCGGTTGTCTGCTGTGGACATCGATGCGTACTACATCATCGACAGTCTCGACCGCGTCCACCTCCAACCCCTCGACGTCAGGCCACACCAGGTCCCAGAAGCGCGGTTCGTCCCCCACGAACAGCACGCTCGATGCTCACGGCTGCCTGCTCAGCCGGATGATCAGAAGTGACCGTCACGAAATATCCGCCACAGCCACTTTCAAAGATCGCCATCAACCCGCCGGGGATCGGGGCCGGCGGGGAGGTCCCGATGCCGCCGCAGGTGGCATGGCGCCGCAGGCAACGCGGAACGGCGGCCGCCGCAGGCGCAACGGGCCTTCCTCGGCGACGCGCCAACGCGCGCATCGCTTAGGGACTCATTTGGCCGCCTGCGGTCGACGGGGGTGGCTCGGGGACCGGCGGATCCGGGGCGTCCTGGATTCGTATCACCTCGGCGATCGCGGCGACGCGTTCCTGGGCGCTGAGGGAACTCGCCGCATTTTCCAGCGCGGCGAAGTGCTGCCTGCGGTCCACGCAGCGGCTCCGGGTGTGAGTCCACGCGGTGCAGGCCGGGATGGCAGCGACAAGGATCCACAGGAAAGCGAGAAGGACGAGGCAGACGGCCATCCACGTGGGCGCGCCGGTGAACATGGCGAGTAGCGAGCCGGCTCCGAAGCCCACGGGAGGGAGGGGGTTGGGGGTTTGCACGGGGCGCGCCTTTCGGGCATGGCGGCCTCGCCGCCGATCTGGTCGACCGGGATCTCCCGGCGGTTGCAGAGGCGGGTTTGGCGTTGTCGAAGAACGTCGCGATCGGCGGCGCACCTGCGCGCTGGGCGATCAAGCGACGGAATCCGCAGGGGGCTCCCCGCTGCGGGCATGAGAAAAGGCCCGAACCGGGGGTCCGAGCCTTGGTGTTCGGCGAGAGGTACGCCAGTCAACAGGAGAGTATGTTCGCTCCGCCCCGGCCGCAAGTCAGTGGTTCGCGCAACCGCCTGC
Organism: Embleya sp. NPDC005971; assembly: GCF_040629175.1. Lineage (NCBI taxonomy): Bacteria > Bacillati > Actinomycetota > Actinomycetes > Kitasatosporales > Streptomycetaceae > Embleya > Embleya sp. NPDC005971. The sequence continues at coordinate 1,662 of NZ_JBEXUX010000118.1, forward strand.
CCGGCTACATGGAGAACCCTCGACCCGGTCCGCCGTGGGTCGGCGGCCGCCGGGGATACTCCTGCTGTCATTGCTGCTGGTGTTCGCGTTGACGTTCGGCCCGCTCGCGGTCCTGGACGACGCGGCGTTGCTCGATTCGTTCCCGTCGGGTGTCCTCCACCTCGAGGTGCTCCGCGAGGAGTGTGGCGCGCACGGCGGCCTCGTCGCGCAGTTCGCGGGCGCGGCCGCGGTCGGCGGCGGCCTTGGTGAGGTTCCTCTCGGCGGCCCGCTGTTCGCGGTCGACGACGCGTTCGGCGGTGGCGACGTCGGTGGTGTGGGCCTGGGTGTGCAGGTGCTCCCAGTCGCGGGCCGTGGCGACGAGTTCGGCGCGGGCGTCGGTGCCGGGCGCGGTCTGCCGGGCCTGGGCCCCCGGTCGCGTTGGTGGCGGCGTTCGACGGCGGCCGCGCGGCGGGTCGCCTCGTCCTCGGCGCGGACCGGTGAGGTCGCGTTGCGCGAGCGCGAGCGCGTTGAGGACGAGGAGTGCGTCGGCTCCGGCGTCCTCGCCCTGCCCTAGCCCTGCGCGACAAGGGCGTCCCCGTACGCGACATCCCCGCCAAGCTCGTCATCAAGACCGGCAAGAACGCCGGCCGTCCGCCTTCGCTCGCGTCGGTGTACCGCGCCTTCGCCGAAGCAGACGACGCGGCACCCGACACGCCACTGACAAAAAGTCGCCGAAGCACTGACACATCCGAAGGTAGGTCGTCCGGCTCGAACAGACAGAGGCTGTACCGGACCACGTCCTCGGGTTCGCTGCTGTGGGCGAGGGAGCCGGCGATGATCAGGGTCCGGCGGGCGTGCTCGTCCCTGACGTACGCCGATTGCGGTGCGCGTCGGCCCCCGTCGGGGCCTGCGTACCCGTCCTCGAAGGGCGAGCCCGCAGGCCGTGCCGGGACCTGACGACTTCGGTCAGTCGTTCGAGACGGCCTTGTGGTTGTGACCGGCGTTGAAGACGTCGTCAGCGGCGAACTGGGTCCAATTTCCGAAGACCAACGTGTAGGCGTTTCCCTCGGGGACGATCACGTTCGTGTCGGCGGCAGCAGCCGAGGCGCCGCCCAGGACGATGGCGAGCGTGGCGACGGCAGTCAGTGCGGAAGCAATGGAGCGCATGGAAAGGCCCTTGGGGTCGGGGAACTCCGGCATACGGAAATCCCCAGTCAAGGTGCGGGGGCCGCGCGGGACACGCACCCACGCCGGTCACGGGCCCAGAGCAACCATTTTGGGTGCAGTGCTCCCAGCGGGACTCCGGGCCCGGCACACGACAAGCACAAGGCCAGAACGGGGTTCGGAGCAGATTTCAGCAGGATTGAACGCTAAGAAACGATCTTGATCCGGCTGTCTGGCCTTTCGTGGATGTGGTGTGGGCCGTGGCCTATGCCGGTTCGGGGTTCGGGGCGGGTGCGGTGTCGTCCGGCTGGTGGATGACGAGGGTCCAGCGGCGTTTGCCGATGCGCTTGAGTTCCTTGTGGAGGGCTTTGATGCGGGTGTCGGCATCGGGGCCGGCGATGCCCAGGGTGAGGCCGTCGTCGGTGGGGTTGTGGCTCAGGGGCCGGCCGCCGGCGGCGATGCGGTGGGCGACGAGGATCCGGGCGCGGGTGGGCGTGATGCTTTGGGTGCTGTCGACTGCGACCAACCACTGCTCGGTTCCGATTTGGCCCGACGCTCGTATAGCAACCACGAAGTAGCTCTCTGAAACCAATTTCGGTGTGCAAGTGGGGGTGCCGTTAAACAGAGGGTGATCCAGCCGACACGTAGCCGAGCGTGACGGGTGTCGAGGAGGTCGTTCCGGCAGTCGTTTCTCTTTCGAGTGAACCGCCGGGCGCGGTTGTGCGGATCGGTCCCGCGCGGGTACCTCGGTCGGCGGGAGTGACGCGGTACCGGATCGGTTCGGGTTCCGGCACTCCCGGAAATGTCCCTTGTGTGCACCCCGGATGGGAGTCCCCCTCATGCGCATGCGCCTCGGCCCGCGCGTGGCCCTCGTGGTCACCGCCGGCGCCCTCGCCCTGTCCTTCGTCGCCGCCTCGACCGCCTCCGCGGCCCCCGGTGTCGTGATCCTGGAGAAGGGCGCCAAGTCCAAGCAGGTCGAGGACCCGAAGGGCGGCCAGTGTTACCCCGGCCTCGGCCCCGGCACCACGATCGCCAACCAGACCGAAGGCACCCTCCTGCTCTTCCCCGACGGCAAATGTCAGATGAAGATCTTCAACCCCCTGGGACCGGGCGAGGCCCGGCCGGACGAGAACGTCGGCAGCTTCCTGGCCCTGGACTGACCCCGCACCACCACGCCCACCCTTCTCGGGGTGTCGTCAACGAACAGCGATCCAACCGACACGTAGCTGAGCGTGACTCGGTCTGCGGGTGGTTTTACTGAGAGTGTTCGCGCCGGCCCGGTTCTCCCGAAGCTGCCGCAGGACTCCGTGTGACGCTGTGGGATCGAAGTTGGTTGGCCACGGCGCCGGCGGCCGGGCGGTGTACCGGGCTCGATCCGCGCGCCGCGCAGGCGGTTCTGCCCGGCCCGGCCGCGCTCGCCGCGCTGTACCGCCAACTCCGCAAACGCCTTCGAGGTTCGCGTGATCTGGGGATCCGGCTACCCGATCACGGATTCGCCGCACTGCCGCCGGGCGGTGTCGGGGTGGATGCCGAGGCCGTCGCGGAACCGCGTACGACGGATGACCCGCTGCGGGCCACAACTCACGCGCCCCGATCCGTCGCGCCGACCGACCGACGGCGGTCATCCGACGTGAGAGTCGGAACTGTGTGTCCCTGCTGCGTCGTCGTGTGCCGATCGTCAGGTTCCGGGGCAAGGGCGTGCTCGCCTCCGTCGACGACCTGCGCTTCGTTGTTCCCGTCCGCACCGTCAACGCCGCTCCCTCGCCGAAGTACTCCGCGATTGTCGATGACTGGGATGCGTCCCGAGAGTTCGCGTAAGTCAGTTACGTAAAGGATGAGCTGGGGCACCTTCCCGGATCCCGGCCCCGGAACGGACGAATCACGACCGAGATCGAGACCTGCGGACCAGCGACCCGCCCGCGGGGTCGGACCCGATGGTGGACGAGGTCGTCGAGCAGGGAAATACGGGGCGGGAAGAGGATGCCGCCGGCCGGTCGGCCGCTGGGAAGTCCCCACCCCGTCGGTCGAGGTCGCGGGGACGATCGGCCCCGGACGGGCAGGCCGGCGCATGGAATGCCCGCGCCCGGGCACCGGGTCGCCACGTCCGCGTCGCGGTGGAGCACGAACAGCACGTTCGTCCGCTCCCACGTCGGCCACGGGGAACCCGGCCCGCGATCGCCACGCGATCACACCGAGAGGACCGTCATGCCGAACCTCGAGCACACCGTCACGATCAACGCCCCGATCGCGGACGTCTGGCGAATCCTGCTGGACGTGGAGGGATGGGTCCGGCTCTTCCCACTGACCAGCGCGGCGCGGGTCACCGAGAGTTCCCCGACCCACCAGATCGTCGCGATCACGGGTGACATCGGCGGCCGGAGCCAGTCCTGGGTCTCCCGGCGCGACATCGACGAGGCGCGCCGGGTCATCGGCTACCACCAGGTGGAGAAGGCGCCGCTCGTGGGACGGATGGCCGGGGAGTGGCGGGCGGTCTCCACATCGGACACCACGACGGAGTTGACCATCACCCACGACTTCGAACCGGCTCCCGTAGGCGGGCCGGTTGCCGGAGTCCCCGGTGGCCGGGAACTCGACGGGTTGTTGGGCCGCGCGCTGGACCACCTGGGTTCCGCGCATCTCGCGGCGATCAAATCCGAGGCCGAATCGCGCACGCCCTGACCGTGGGCACTCGTCACCGGTGTCGGGGCGGCTCCACCCGCCCCGACGTGCCCACCCGGCCCCTCCTCCGGGCGCTCCGCGACGACACGGTCGGCGCGATCGGCGCGGTCGGCGCGTCGAGCCCGGTCCGTGCGACGGCGCCTTGCGCCGGAACCCGCCGACGGGAAGGGCGAAGCGGAGCGGAGGGAGCCGGTGCGCGCGGCCGGCTCGAAGAGCTTCGGGGGCATGTCGCCGGTCCAGTGCAGGCGCCCGTCCGGCGGGTGTGAGTGGTCGGGATGACGTTGTTGACGGTCTCCTCACCGGCCTCGTGGCTGCCGACGGCGGTCACGGAGGGGGTGACCATCGTGCAATCGACTTCGAAGAACGGGCCGACCTCCCTGAGCGGGACCTTGTCGCGCGCACAGCCCGGGCGCCGAAGAGGAGATCGTTGCGAGGGTCCACGCTGGTGGGGACGAGGACGTCGGAGAAGAACCTGTATCCGGGAGGAGGCACGGGTCGCCAAAAGGTCATAAGGCCCCCGGTGTAGTCGAGGCGTTGCCAATCGACGGGAGGACGCACCATGTCGTCCTTCGGATCGGTGCCGCGAATCACCGTTCCCCGGGTGTCACCGGGGCCCGTTCTCTGGGCCAACCAGTACCAACCGTCCGGGACGTGGTCGTCGGTGGTGAACCTGAGGGTGAGCGCGCCGAATCCGATGTCACGCGAGATCGCCATGCGTCCTGCCTCTGTGTGCGAAGGGCCCCGACGCACACGCCCGTTTTCGCGTCCCGGCGTGGGAAGACCTCCGCTGGGCCGATCGGGTTCCACCACACCCGGCAATGGACGCACCACTGCGGCGGAGATCGGGCCGTCCCGGGCGCCGGTGTCCGTCACGTACCGGGTCGCGGGTCGTTGATCCGGTCGAAACGCATTGTCGAACTCCCGGAGAGGAGCCGAATATGCCGGCGAGTGTGGGTGACCGGATCCGTGTGGGGTCGCGGATCGGGGAGATCGTCGAGGTGCTGGGCCCCCTGGGCAGCCCGCCCTACACGGTCCGCTTCGAAGACGGCCGGGAGGAGACCGTCTTTCCCCGGCCGGGTGAGGTCGAGATCGTGGAGGAGTAGCGGGCGGAGCACCCCCCGACGGCGCCAAGGGCTCCCGGGGGGACACCGCCCCCCGGGTCCCTGGGTGCGAAAGGTCGGTCAGGAGTCGAAACGCACGCTCCCGTAGACCCCCACGCCTCCCGTGGGGATGTCTGTGACGACGCCCTTGCAGCCGGCGGCGGAGAAGGTGTGCGCGGTGGTGTCGGTGTCGTTGTGCGCGACGGAGGAGGAGCCGGGTGCGATGTCGTACAAGATCACCGGCATTCTCCCCCTAATACGGGACCCGTTACGGGGTCCGATCTATATCGGACCCCCCACGCCGGACGAAACCCCAGGCCAGACCCCCTGTATGCACCCTCGGACGGCGCAGACCGGTATGGGATCTTCCACTCGAACCCCATTCCACCCTGCCGGTGCGGTCACGCTCGGTTCGACCACCACCGGCGACGCCGGCCCCCGGCCGCTCCCGGTCCTCGATGCCCCGGTGTCCCTGTTCCCCGGGACATCCGGCGAGGGTGCCCCCGTGCCCTGGTCGGAGCAGGAGCAGGGGACACGACCCGATGCCGGCGAGCACCACCAGGAGCACGACGCCGGCCGAGCTCGGCGACACCGGCCGGCATCGCCGAGCTCGGCCCGAGACGGATCAGGCCCACCGCATCCGAGCACGGTCAACGCCTCGACCCGCTCCGCCGGCCAGGTCGCCCGCCGCTGCCGGGCGTTGGCCAACGCCACACCCAACTTCACCGCATGCACCACACCGTCGACCCCGACCTGCTCGACGTGCCTGCGCGGCACGACCAGATGCCCCTCCCGCTCCCGGAACGCCGCGGCGGCGGCCGGGGTCAGCACCCACCGGTCCACCACCGCCCGCTGCTCCGGCACCACCACCGCCGTCACGTCGACGCCCACCCCGGCCAACGCCTTCCGCTGCGCCGGCGTCAGGTCGGCTCCGCCGCGTCGTTGCCGCTCCAGCCACGCCCCGACGTCCTCACCACCGGCGGTGCACCCGGGCACCAACGCCTCCAGCGACCCGCCGCCCTCGACGTGCAGCCGCACCACCGCGAGCATCCGCTGCCACTCCAACGACCACCACCGCGCCGGATCGGCGCGCCCGGCCGGGTTCCAGTCCGCGTCGATCTCGGCCAACCGCGCCCACCGCTCCCGCCACCGGCCCGGGTTCCTGCGGGACTCCAGCGGGCGGCGGCAGTTCGCGAGGAACTGCCCCACGGGATGGTTGTCCACCGCCGCCGACTTGGGCGCCGCCAGATGGCCGTGCACGGCGAAGTACGCCCGACACATCGCCAACCCGTCCTCGAACGCCGCGTCCTCGGCGTTCCACACCATCCCCAGGGCCGCGAGCATCCTGATCCGCCGACGGCTGATCGCCCCGACCGACCACGCCTTGCGCTGCTCGCTGAGCCAGGCCCCGACCGGGTGACTGGTCCCGGTGGCAATGTCGTAGTCGATTGCCTCCAACGGCACCTTGAGGTCACCGTGTTCGCCGTGCCACCGGCGGGCGGCCGGGTAGCTGCGGCGCCAGTCGCGACGCTCGGGGTTGATCACCCGCAGCTGGCGGAGTCGGCGATGAGCGCGGGATCGCGCCTGCTCATGAACCGCACGAGAAACCGCTCCGCTGCCTTGGCGTCCCGTTCGGCCGCCTCGTCCTCGGCCGCCTCGTCGTCCTCGTCGTCCTCGTCGACCAGGGGGTCATCGCCGTCCTGCTCCTGGTCTTGGTCGTCGCCGTCCGGGGCCGGCTCGTCGATGACGGACAAGAGCCGAGTCCCACACCGCTGGGCGCGGGGGTGGCGAGCATGTCCAGGACCCGGCTGTCGTGCGCGGCCAGGGCGTGCAGGACGCGGACGAGAAAGTGGTACGGGTCGGAGACGAGCATCTCGTCCGGCTGCTCCCCGGCCTCCAGGAACACCGGCACGATGATGGTCGCCGTCCGGCCCTCGTGCGGCTCCTGACGCAGGGCACGCCCGATCGCCTGGACGATGTCCACCACACTCAGCTTGGGGTCCATGAACGCCACGGCATCGGCCCGCAGGTCGACACCCTCGGCCAACACCCGCACGTTCGACAACACCGCCCGCCGCGTCACCGCCTCTGCGCCCACGTCGTCAGGCTCGAACAGAGCGGTCGGGCGGTCGGTGTGCGCGGCGAAGTCCCCGAGCACCCGCCGCCGATGCCCCGCCTCGTGCTCACCACACAACCAATCCGCCCACACCGCCGCCGGAAACCCCGCCGGGTCCTGCTCGTGCAGCCGGGCCGCGACCGCCGGCAGCGTCCGCGCGCACGCCTTCGCCTCCACCGTCCGCGCGTGATACGCGATCACCGTCGCCAACCCCTGCTCCGCGGCGACCCGCAACACCGCCGTCTGCAACGCCGCCAACCGCGCCGCCCGATACCTCTCGGTGTCCGCCGGACTGCGCCGGCCCGGGCCCCGGTTGAGGGCGATACCGCCGGCCTCGGCCAAGTCCTGCACCTCGGGATCGGCGACGTCGATCACCACGATCCGAGGCTTCGCGAGCAGCCCAGGCGCACGCCGGCCGCGAGTTCCAGGCGGTGGACGGTGGGGTCGAAGATCTCCTCGTTCTCCATGGACGCGACGGCGTGGAGCGGCAGCGGCGAGTGGAGCGGACGTCCCCCGCGCACCCGATGCCCGACGCCGCCCTCGCTTGCCTCGTCACCTTCATTGTCCCGGCCGACTTCGTCCTCGATAAGGTTGTCGAGCCCGCTCGGGTTCGCCGCGTCCGGGTCGTCCCACGCCGCGTCGTCGGCGAGGACCGAGGGTCGCTCGGCTTCGCCCTCGCCGGTGCCTTCGCTGTAGTGCTGTTGGCGGGTGGTTCCCACACGCGCGGGGTCGCGGTCAGGTACAACCAGGGGCCGGCGGTGCGGGCTTGGTCGTGACGTGCGCCCGTGTCGGCGCCGAGGCCACCGGTCCTATGGCCAAGCAACGGTCTGCGGTGGCTTGGCGCCTGTGCCCCTTGTTCGCCGGTGGGCGGTGTCTCGTCCGCGTCGAGATCGTGACGCGACCACGCGCGGAAGTGTTCGGCGCTCTCGTGGTCGCCCGCCCTCTCTCGTTCGCGAGGGCGCGTGGCCTGAATGCCCGACCTGGTGTCGGCCAACCTTTCACGGCGTCTTGTGACGTCCGGAACACGTTTCGATACTGGCAGTTGGCCACCGCGAACCACTCACCGACCGCACACGGGTGGCGGTTCCGGGAGGAGACGCCATGCCGCCTTTCGAGCAGCTCGGCGACGAACCGCTCGTACGCCGCTCGCGTGCCGAGGGGAACCACGTCCCGAAATTCGACACCAGTGGAGACATCTACACCGAGTTCCACGGCTTCGAGGTCACGATCCACTTGAGCAGGGAGGCCATCGAGTGGATCAGCACCATGGAGAAGCTCTTCGACGCGTACCTGGAAGTGTCCATGAAGGCGCTGGAGGAGGTCGCGCCGTTCTTCGACCTGATCCGTGCCTACATCCAGGCCGAGGTGACGACGATCGAGGCCGTCTCGGGGACGGTGCCGGACGGACGGGTCAAACTGGAGGGAGTCATTCCCTTCGCCGTTCTGGTGCCCGAATCCGACGAGGGTTTCGTCCCCCCGGGAGGATGGCACCCCCCGCCGGTCGTGAACGGCCTGCGGTGGTGGACCGTGAACTCCATCCGCCTCTACAACGACCGTTGGGCCTTCACCGCCACCAATTCGAACCCGAACGAGTCCTCGGTCTCGTCGATCTACTTCAACACGACGTACGACGGGAACTCCTCCACGACGTCGACCTCGTCCGGCAGGGGAAAGACCGTCTTCTCCGTGCCGTCGTCGAATCGAACCGTGTAGGGCGGGTTACCGCGGGGCCCGAGTACCTCGACGATCTCGGCGGTCCTGGACCCCATACGGATCCGGTCGCCCACATTGGCCGGCATCGCATCTCCTCCGAACGGCATCCCGACCCGACCAACGAACCACGGCCGGCCCCGTGACGGGCGACGCCACGCCCTTGATCGCCCCCTTTCGGCCCCCACCCGAGGACCCGGGCGGCCGTCCGGATCGGCCTCGCGCCACCCGTCCGGCGGCTACCGCGCGATGCCGCGCGCGTCGTTCCCTTGGGTGGCGCCGTCCCGCCGTGCAGGCGGGACCCGCTCGTTTCGGCAACGGTGAGAGGAACACCATGCGCAAGCGCAACCACGTATTCGTCGCGGCGACCGCCGCACTCGCGGCCGCCACCCTGCTCGCGGCCGCCCCCACCCAGGCAGCCGCGCCACTCAAAGGGAGATACCTACTCAAGAACGTCGGGAGCGGGCTCTGCCTGACGAGTTCGGGCAAGGGGGATCCCGCGATCACGGTGAAGGCCTGCAACGACAACAACCGCCAGTACCAGGTGTGGGGCTTCAGCCTGGGATCCGTCGGCGAGGGGACCGTCAGGGTTGTCGACCAGAAGCACTACCGCTGCCTCGACACCAGCGGTACCAGGGCGTTCCTTCGCGACTGCGAGAACAACAAGGCGTCACCCTCCCAGTCCTGGGAGACGGCCGTGTTCGGCGGCGTCACGACCCTGCAGACGGTCGCGGGTCGCAGACCCTGCCTCGACGTCCACTCCAAGACCCACGCCGTCCAGACCACGACCTGCCGCAACAACGACGCCGCGTGGATGGAATGGAAACTCCTCAAGGAGTGACCGGCGATCGCCCGGTCGCAGTGCCGAGCGGTGTGAGGGCCACCGGCTCGATCGAGGATCAGGCCCCCGGCTTGGGCCCGTCCGACGCTGGCACCACCACCCCGGCCTCGGTCGCCGCGGTGTCGACCATCGCGGGCGGGGTGAGCCCGGGGGCGAGCAGCTGCTCGCGCTGCGCCTCGTTGAGCCGGTCCCACCCGGACCGCCGCCGGCCCACCCGTCGGCCGATCGGCGTCCCGCCACGCACCACCGTCCGGGCCTACGTCGTCCAACCGCGACCCCTCCCTGTCCGGCCCGGTACCCGGCCGTGTGGGTCGCCGCGGCAAGCGTCTCGGACAACGTCGGCGGCATCCACCTGCTCTCCGCGATCGCCGCAGCCCACCCCCGCGTCACCAAGGCCTGGGTCGACGGCGGCTACCGCACCAAAGCGATCGAACGCGGAGCGGCCCTCGACATCGACGTCCACGTCGTGCAACGCGACCCCACCGTCAAGGGATTCAAGGTCCTCCCCAGACGTTGGATCGTAGAGCGGACCTTCGGATGGCTGATGCACCACCGCCGCCTCGCCCGCGACTACGAAACCCACCCACACCGCTCCGAAGCCATGATCCACCTCGCCATGATCGACCTCATGAGCAGACGCCTCACCCACGAATCCACCCTGAGCTGGCGTGACATCCAACCTCAGGACTTGGGCCAAACACCTATCCATGCATAAAACGCTCTTTGAGGAAAACCGGACAGGAAAACTCGACAGGAAGCCGAGAGGCACCACAGGAACCGCTGCGCCCGCAGCGCCCGTTCGCTCAATTACGCCAGGATCCGTCGACAGGGCGTTCCGGCAGGCGGGTCGGATGCTCAAGCCGCCCGCTGGCGGCGGCGGACAGCCAGGTCGCCCAGCGTTCGATGAACTCGTCCAAGTCGGCGATATCCAGAGCTGTGAACGGCCAGGCAACTTGAACAACGTCCATCGCCGGTCCGACGGCGCGCGCTGCCTCTGCCCCGGGCCCGAGGGCGTAGGGCAGAACGGTCGGCCGTTCGGTCTGGAACGGCAACGGCATGAAGGCTGTCTCGAACCAGCGATACTCCCCAGCGGCCTTGGCATCGCAGTACCACAACGCGTGGCCACGACCTTGGTAGCCGAGATGGTTGGGGGTGACCATCTCCAGCTTCACGGTTGCGTACGCCACGACGTCGATCGGCATCGACGTGGCGACTCCCGACACCCCTGCGGGCGCCTCATGCGCTGCCGACATGTGCAGTCGGGCACGTCCGAGCTCGAGGATCCAGCCCCCCTGGCGCCCATTCTCGACCTCGGCGGTGGGAGCCGCGTTCGTGAGGGCGGTCCGGAACAGCTCGGAGATCCGGGTATGGATCGCCGCTGCCGTGGTGAACAGTTCCTCGCGGCGCTCCGCCTCGGTCTCGCCCGCGGCCGTGGCACGCTGCGCCTCGGCCCGGCGTCCCACCTCGTTGCGGTTCGCCTCCGCGAGGGCGGCGAGTCCTGCGGAAGCCGGCGCCGCTCGTGTAAGTCTGTCCAGCATCAGCGCAGGTGTGGGGCGTGCCTGCGGGGGCTTGTAGAGGCATTCCTCAACCGCGGCGGCAAGCAGAGGAGAGACCGAGGTAAGCCGCGGCGGGCTCTCCTGCAGATGCTGATCCCGGAAGTCGTGGTCGTAAGGGCCCTGAAACGGCCACTGCCCGGTGAGCAGTTCGTAGCCGATCACGCCCAACGCGTACACGTCCGCGGCGATCGTCGCCCGCTGGAACTTCCAGACCTCGGGCGCCATGTAGGGCCACGTGCCCCAGCCCTTCCGGGTGTTCGTTCCGGTGGCGGCCTCGGCGTAGCGGGCCAGTCCGAAGTCCGCCACGCACCAGCGGCCTTCCCACAGGAGCACGTTCTCGGGCTTCAAGTCGCGGTGCACGACGTCGCCGTGCAGGTCGGTCAGGGCCACGACGATATCGCGCAGGATCACCGCGGCCTCGTCCTCGGATACCGCGCCGCCGACGGCGTCCAAGTGATCGCGCAACGACTTCTCCGCCCGGGGCATCACGATCACCCAATCGCCCTCGTGCTCACCGCAGTCCAGGATCGGGATGACGTTGCGCACGCCCTCCCCGGAGAACAACAGTTCACGATCGGCGCCGGGGGCCTTCGGGAACAGCTTCGCGACCGCCCGGTCGCCTTCCGCCGAAGTGACCTCGAAGACCGTGGCGAATCCGCCAGATCCGAACGCGGGTCCCAGGCGCCATTCACTGCCATCCAGTTTCAGCGTACTCACCGTGCACCTTTCGTCGGCACCCGCTCCGGCGCATCCGTCCTCCCCGCATCGTGCCGGCACGAGCACCATGCCACCCACCACATTCTGCGAGCCCGCCCCGGCAGCCGGGAACGCAGAGAGGCCGGCGCGGGCAGCCCCGGGTGGGCGCGAGAACAGTCGCGGCGTCGCCCGCCCCACCCACGCCCGGGCAGGGAAGTCCGGACCTCTCCGACTCGGTACACCCAACGCAGCGAGCACGGTCCCGACGCACGAACACATCGCCCGCCACACGGAATTCTCAATCACATTGCGCGGCCTTCTCGAACCTTGCGACACCGCAGGTCAACCGACCCATCGCCGAAAGCGCACCCACCACCACAGACCGAAGTCCCATGTCACCAAGCACAGGCCGACCTTCTCAATCGGTGCCGCGCCCCAGGTCAGAGCACCACACCCCGAACCCGCCATTGAGAAGACGCACCGGATGTGGGCCGCGCTGGTCGCGACGTGCGGGTACGTGCCGGTACCGCCGACCGGCGGCGACTACCTCGAACTGCTGCCGGTGCGATGGCAGGCCGTCACCGACCGCAGGATCCGCATCGACCACCGCACCTACGACCACGAGGACCTGGGCCCGCTTCGCGGGCAGTCCTCCGGGATCGTCGCCCGAGGCGGGAAGTGGGAGGTCCACCACAACCCGCACGACGGCCGCCAGGTGTGGATCCGCCTGCCCGACGGCGCGTTGACGCAGATCCCCTGGATCCACCGCGACCACACCCATCGCCGGTTCGACGAACGCACCCGGCAATACCTGCGTGCCACCGCCGAACGCCATGACGATACCCACATCCACGAGGCGAACCTCGCGGAAGCCCTCGACCAACTCATGCGCGGCGCCCACGGCGGACACGTCACCCGTGTCGAACACGCCGTTGTGGCCCGCGGCACCCCCGCCCGGACTCCTCCGCCGACACGCTCCGCACACGAGGGGCGGGAACAGGACCTCGGGGACGTGCTCCCCGGGCCGGGCGAGGACAGCCTCGACGAACTCGACGACGGCCTCGACGAGTCGTCACTGCCGGGGTCGGACACCGGCGAAGACGATCCCGACTCCCCCGTCCCGCCGTACCCGGCGTACGGGCTCCACGACGCACACGAGGAGGCCCTGAAATGGTGACCCCCGATGCGCAGTCGGGCGACGACACAGGCAACGCGTGGGCACATGCCGACACGACGCAACAGTCCCGGCCGGTGACCACCTGGCAGGGCCGGCAGGACTTCGCGACCGCACCGCTCCCGAGGCCACCCGAGCCCGGCACACCGCCGCGCAGCCGGGAAGAACGTCTGGCCTACCACTCCGCGTTCGTGAGCGGTCCGCACGCTGGCCATCGACACCCTCGCCACGAACGTGCGCACGCTGATGATCCCGGGCCGTCACCAACGGACCACCGCCCGACCGTCCCTGATCGTCACCGGGCCCGCCGCCGCGGGCAAGACCACCGCTGTGCTCCATGTCGGACGCACGTGCCACCTCGCGGAGGCCGCCCGACACAGCGGGAGAGCGGAGGGCCGGGTGCCGGTCGCGTACGTCCTCGTGCCGCCCGGTGCGACCGCCAAGGCCCTCGCCACCGAGTTCGCCCGTTATCTCGGCGTCCCCGTCACGGCCCGGATGACGCAGGCCCAGATCACCGAAGCCGTGTGCCACACCTACAACCGGGCCGGCGTCCACCTCGTCCTCATCGACGAGAACCCGCCGCCTCAACCCGCGCACCACCACCGGCGCCGAGACCGCAGACCTGCTGAAAGACCTCACCGAACGCATCGGCGCGACATTCGTGTACGCGGGCATCGACGTGGTGACAACCGCGTTGTTCGCCGGGGTACGCGGAGCGCAACTCGCCGGACGGGCCTCGCTGATCGACTGCGGGGCGTTCCCGGCCCGGCTCGGGAAACACGAACCGTTCACCGAGTTGATCGCCGGCGTGGAAACCGCCCTCGACCCGAAACGCACACCGCGCGGGCACGCTCCCCCGCCTCGCGTCCCACCTCCATCAGCGCACCGCCGGCCGGATCGGCAGCCTCACCCGCCTGATCCGCCAGGCCGCGATCACCGCCATCGACGACGGCACCGAACGCATCACCAAAACCAGCCTCGACACGGTCCGCCTCGACCACCTCGCCGAAACCCGGCACCGCCCCGACACACCCGGGCCCCGCACGCCCAAGCGGTGGGCCACCCCGGCCCATCGACCACACTAAAAACCTGTGCCGAGTAGCCGGAGGGAGTCTCACCCTCCGGCTCTCACAGAACCGTGCGTAACAGTCGCCCGTTACACGGCTCTTGTCGTCCTGGTCATCAAATCGCCACGGCGTTTACGGAGGGGGTAAGGCGCCAGTGCGCGAACATGCGGGGGTATCGCCGGGCGATCTCCTGCATCTTCGTGATGGCCTTCCGCTTGGCCGCGAGCCGTTTGTATTTCCGGCGGATCCAGCGCACCAGGTAGGTGTTGATACGCATCGTGAAGGGGATCAGCTCCCACGGCCTGAAACGGCCGTAGTAGTTGAGCCAACCCGCCACTACAGGATTGATCCTGCGGGCGAGCTCCTGGAAGGACAGATCCGAGCGGGTGTGCAGGTGCCAGGACCTCAACTCCCGCCCCATCTTCTTCAGGGCGTCCCTGCCGACCGCCGGGTCGAACGACAAGAACAGGTTCCCGTGCCGACTCCGACTCCGCCTGGCGCGGAACGTATACCCGAGGAACGTGAACTCCGTGTGCTCGTGCGAGCCCCGGCGTTGTCCGTCCTTGCAATACACGATCCGGGTCTTGGCCAGATTCAGCCGCAACCCGACCTCGGCCATCCTGTTCCCGAGCGCGCCCAGCACCTGCCGGGCCTGCCCCTCGGTGACGCAGTGCAGCACCGCGTCGTCCGCATAGCGTTCGAACCAGACGGAGGGGAACTCCCGGACCATCCAAGAGTCGAACGCGTAGTGCAGGAACAGGTTCGCCAACACAGGAGATACCGGGGCGCCTTGGGGCGTCCCGCACTCCCGCTCCAGCAGAGAGCCGTCAGGCATGGCGAGCGGGGCAGCGAGCCACCTCCGCACGTACAACTTCACCACCCAAACGGCGTCCGTGTGTACTTCCACCGCCTTGACCAGGAGGTCCCAGGGCACGCTGTCGAAGAACTTGGTGATGTCGAACTCCACCACCCAGTCCCGCTTCCAGCAGCGTCTCCGGCACTTCTCCACAGCGTCCAAGGCGGACCGTCCGGGCCGGTATCCGAAGCTGTCCGGATGAAAGAGGGGTTCCACCCTTCGCATCAGATGCCGGGCCACCACGGTCTGGGCCACACGATCAGCGACAGCGGGAATTCCAAGTATTCGCACGCCCTGACCGTGCGGCTTGGGAATGGCCACCGCACGCACCGGAGGTGGAAAATACGAGCCCGACGACATCCGGTTCCAGACCTTGTAGAGGTTGCTTTTCAGGTCCTTCTCGAACTCGTCGATGCTCTGCCCGTCCACTCCCGGCGCTCCCCTATTCGCCCTGACTTCCTCCCATGCCTCTTTGACCTCCCACTTCGAAATCTCAAACGGCTTGACCTGTGATTTCAACTGGTCCACCGAACTCCTCCCGGACTTCGTCCGGTTGATACGATCAACACAGTCGCGAACGACCCGACCCCTTCGCTCCACCCCGATTACAGGGACTTCATCACTACTACGAGTCGGTCCGCCGGCACGCCCCGCATCGGTACTCAGCCCCTCGCAGTGTCCGCTGCTTGGGGTGCTCCCTCTCGCCGCCACTACGCAACGGCAGTATCGGGGCCCGCCTTCTCCTGTTCCATACGGAAGCCGCAAACCGGGATCACGTCGCCTACATGCCGGACACCACCTGGCCAATAAACGGGCACCCGCCAGGCTCATCCCGGAGTTCTGGTCACACCCCGGTTTCGATGCCGTCTGTTTTGTTTTCGACACGTCAGCAGCGATTCACTTACGTTCGTCTTCCCGATCCCCACCTGACGCCTCTCGGGCGCCTTTTCCTCATCGCTCACCACGACGGTCTTCAGCCAACGCAGCATGAGGCGGTTTGGAGCCTCCCCCCGCAGGGCGACTCCGAAGGGCCACAAAACCTTCATCTTCCGCACAGCACCACACAGGAAGCCGTCCTACAACCAACTCCCTTGCATGTTCAGGACACAAGACCAGCACAAATACGGTTCGGGCCCTCAGACGCGCGAAGCTATGTGCAACAGAACGGGGCTTTCTCAACGAAACCGCGAAACCGCCAGGTCAGGCCCCCACAGCCTCCACCCGGACGGCCACCAAACGTTCTCACCCAACCTGCAACATCCCAGCTCACGCCAGCGCCTGCACACCAACAACCACTGCGAAATCACAGCCGACCCGCTCGCCGTCGACGCCGCCGGCCCGACATACGCGCCACCCGGTTCATCGACCCGGGCACCCTGATCGGCCGTCGCCCCGAGGCGCTCAACGACCGTCGAGTGGCGGGTAGTCGGGAGGGCGACCC
>NZ_JBEXUX010000119.1:0-17547 GCF_040629175.1 Embleya sp. NPDC005971
GCTCAGAGACGGAACCTTCTACGAATCCCGACCGGCCGAACCGGTCGCAGCATGACCCGATCTCGGTTGACGAAAGACATAGAGGCACCCCCCCCCGCTCGGCGAACACCCCCGCCCACCCCGAGCGCCCACCCACGACAAAGGCCGCCTCCCGAACCCGGGAAGCGGCCTTCGCCACGAATACGGCCTTCACGACGAACGAAGGCCGGACGACGCTAGGCCGGTCGCTCGACCTCCGCCGTGCCACACGCACACGAGCGCGTCTTCGGCAGCGCCGCGACCACGTCGAACAGCAGCGTGCGCAGCCGGTCGACGTTGGCCGCGAAGACCTCCATCACCTCGGCGTGGGTGACCCCCTCGCCCGCCTCGACGCCCGCGTCCAGGTCGGTGACCAGGGCGATGGCGGTGCAGCAGAGCCCGAGTTCGCGGGCGAGCACGGCCTCGGGGTGGCCGGTCATGCCGATGATCGACCAGCCCTGGCCCGCGTACCACTTGGACTCGGCGCGGGTGGAGAAGCGCGGCCCGTCGATCACCACGAGAGTGCCGCCGTCCACCGGCTCCCAGCCCGAGGTGCGCGCCCGGGCGGCGACCACCGCGCGGCCGTCCGCGCAGTACGGGTCGGCGAACGTGGTGTGCACGACCGGCGGCAGCGTTCCGTCGGCGAGCGGCAGCCCGTCGAAGAAGGTCTGGGTCCGGCCCGTGGTGCGGTCGATCAACTGGTCCGGGACCACGAGCGTGCCCGGACCGAGTTCGATCTGCAGGCCGCCGGTCGCGCACGGCGCGAGCACCTGGGTCACCCCGACGGCGCGCAGCGCCCACAGGTTGGCGCGGTAGTTGATCCGGTGCGGCGGGATCGAGTGGTCGCGGCCGTGCCGGGGCAGGAAGGCGACCCGACGGCCGGCCACCTCGCCCAGGAACAGGGCGTCACTGGGCGCGCCGTACGGCGTGTCCACGCGTACCTCGACGACGTCGTCCAGGAACGCGTAGAACCCGGAGCCGCCGATCACGCCGATCTCGGCCGGAGCCACTCCCGCCGGCAGCACGCCGGTCGCCATCGCTCAGGCCGCCGTCGACGTCGTACCGGACGAACCGGACGACGAGGAGGAGGACGACGAGGACGAGGAGGACGAGGAACCCGACGAGGACGAACCCGACGAGGACGACGAACCCGAGGACGAGGAGCCGTCCGAGGACGACGAAGACGAGGAAGAGCCGGTCGACGCCGCCGCCGGGGTCGAGGACGTGCTCGAACCTCGGCTGTCGGTGCGGTAGAAGCCGGAGCCCTTGAACACCACGCCCACCGCCGAGAAGACCTTGCGCAGCCTGCCCTGGCAGGCGGGGCACTCGGTCAGCGCGTCGTCCGTGAACTTCTGGACGGCCTCAAGGCCCTCGCCACAGGCGGTGCACTGGTACTGGTACGTCGGCACGGTCTGGTCCTCCTTCGACAGACAGGTCAGCGGGGTACTGGCACTCTCACCTGTCGAGTGCCAATGGTGCAGCATTCACCGGAGATCCGTCCACCACGGTCGCGGTCAACGGTGTAATGGGTGTCACATTCACGCTCGGTCGCAGCAGTCGCTGCCCGGTCAGCACCACCAGGAAGCCGATGCCGGCCGCCGCCAGGGTGAGCGCGAATCCGGCGCCCGAGCCATGCGCGTCGGTGAGCATTCCGGAGAAGGTCGAACCGAGTGCGAGGCCCAGGCCGATCGCGCCGGTCAGCCACGTGAACGCCTCGGTCTTGGCCTCGGCCGGGACCAGTGTGTCGACGAGGGTGAAGCCGGTGATGAGCGTCGGTGCGATCGCCAGTCCGCACAGCAACGCGACGGGCACCATGATTCCCACGCTGGGGATGGCCCACAGCGGTGCGGTGCCCAGGGCCAGCAGCGCGAACGTCACGAGCATGCGACGGTGCGCCGACCGCCGCCAGGCGATCGCGCCGTAGACCGCACCGGCGATCAGGCTGCCACCCGCGAAGACCGCGTACAGCGCGCCCGCCAGGCCGGGCCTGCCGGCCTCCTCGGCGAACGCGGTGACCGATACCTGCACCGTCCCGAAAACGCCGCCGATGCACACGAACGCCACCACCAGCAGCCGGACGCCGCCGATCCGCAGCGCGGACGCCCGCGGGGCGTCGCCGACCGCCCGGACCACCCGGCGCGGCGCGGTGCCGCGTTGCAGCGCGAACAACAGCGAGCCGACCACGGTCAGCGCGGCCTCGACGATCAGCCCGGCGGCCGGGTGCACCCCGGTGGCCAGGAAGGTGGCCACCACCGGGCCCACCACGAAGGTGAACTCGTCGGTCACCGACTCGAACGCGAACGCGGTCGGCAACAGCGGCGACCGCTCCAGGTGCGCGGCCCAGCGGGCCCGCACCATGGAGCCGATCTGCGGCACCGTCGCGCCGGAGAGCACCGCGGTGGTGAACAACAACCACAGCGGCGCGTTCGCGAGCGCCGCCACGATCAGCGCGGACACCGCCGCGCCGTGCAGCAGTGCCCCGGGGACCACTACGGCCGCCTGGCCGAAGCGGTCGGCGAGCCGACCGGTCTGCGGGCCGACGAAGGCGAGCGCGACGGCCGCGGCGGCGGAGACCGCGCCGGCCGTGCCGTACGAACCGGTCGTGTGTTTGACCAACAGCACGATGCCCAGGCCCAGCATCGCGTAGGGCAGCCGCGCGACGAGCGCGGGTGCCAGAAATCGCCACGCGGACGGGGTCCGCAACAGCGAGGAGTACGTGGAGATCATGCGCACCGCTCCCCGCGAACGGGTGCGGCGTTCCGATGCGTGGGCATCGTGGATATCGCTTCCTGCCACCTGGTGACGCACAAGGGAAACCCCGGTGCGCCGAGAGCTGTCCTCGAAAGCGTCCACCGGGGTAGATACCGAAGCCGTGCTTCGGCCGCCGTGCGGTCACGACGCCAGCCCTGCGTCAGGCAGAGTCGGTGTGTGGAGGGAATCGGCGATCGGGGCGCTCGTGAACGCCCCGACGGCAATCCACCGAATTATACCTCACGTGTCACCTTTGACTCCGAACCAACCGGCCAGCTTGCCGCCCCGGCTGACCGCGCGCAGACGATCCTCGGCGTCGTCACGCACGGTGTCGGTGGCCACCACGAGCAGGTCGTCGCCGCGTTGGAGCACGGTGGTCGGCTCGGGTACGAAGCTCTCGTCGTCGCGCACGATCAGGGTGACCGCGGCCCCGCGCGGCAGCCGCAGCTCGCCGACCTCGACGCCGTGCATGCGCGAGCCCGTCGGCACGCTGACCGACAGCAGGTGACCCTGCAACTTCTCCAGGGGCGCGGACTCCACGCCCAGGTCGGTGGGCTCGTGCTCGCCCGCGAAGCCGGCCTTGCGCGCTATCCACGGCAGTGTCGGCCCCTGGACCAGGGTGAAGACCACCACCAGTACGAAGGTGATGTTGAACAGCCGCTGGGCGTCCGGGACGTCCTTGACGATGGGGATGGTCGCGAGCACGATCGGCACCGCGCCACGCAGCCCCGCCCAGGACAGGATCAGTTGTTCGCGCCACGGTATACGGAACGGTGTCGTGGTCATCAGCACCGACAACGGCCGGGCGACCAGCAACAGGATGGTGCCGATCACCAGTGCCGGGACGATCGCGCCGGCCAACTCGTGCGGGGTGACCAGCAGTCCCAGCAGGACGAACAGACCGATCTGCGCGATCCAGCCGAGCCCCTCGGCGAAGCCGCGGGTGGCCGGGCCGTGCGGGAGTTGCGAGTTGCCCAGCACGAGCGCGGTCAGGTAGACCGCGAGGAAGCCACTGCCGTGGGCCAGCGCACCGCCGGAGTAGGCGAGTACGCACAGTGCCATCACCGCGATCGGGTACAGGCCGGACGCCGGCAGCGCGACGTGACGCAGGCCGAGCGCGCCGAGCTTGCCCACCGCGAGGCCGACGGCCACACCGATGACCAACTCCATGCCGATCTCGCCGACGATGACGTACCACGCCTCGATGTGACCCACGTGGGCGAAGGTGACCACCAGGATCACCACGGGAGCGTCGTTGAACCCGGACTCGGCCTCCAGCAGGCCGGTCAGTCGATGCGGCAGCGGCAACTTGCGCAGAACCGAGAACACCGCGGCGGCGTCCGTGGAGGAGACGATCGCGCCCATCAGGATCGCGGTCGACCAGTCCACGTCCAGCACGATCCGGGTCGCGAACGCGGTGACCGCGACGCTCACTCCGACTCCCACGGTGGACAACACCGCGGCCGCCGGCACCGACGGCTTGATCTCCTTCCAACTGGTCGCTATCCCGCCCTCGGCGAGGATTACTATCAGCGCGGCGTAGCCGAGCGTCTGGGTCAGCTCGGCGTTGTCGAAACCTATGCCGAGGCCGTCGGCCCCGATCAGGATCCCGAGTCCCAGGTAGAGCAGCAGGCTCGGCAGTCCGGTTCTGGTCGCCAGGCGTACCGCTATGACGGCGGACAACATGACGATGGCACCCAGGAGCAGGACCTGGTTGAGCTCGGACACGGACACGTGTGTCACCTCCGGCGGTCGTCGGTCCGGCCACCCCCCAGGCGGCCGCACGGAGTGCAGAACATGAAGGCAGGCGACGACGGGCAGAGCCGGCGACGCCGCGATGCGCAGGCAACCAGCGGGCCGTGGGAAGGGGGGCCCTGCCGCGCCGGCGAACCGGCGATGAATTACCTACGCCTGGCAAATATTTTACCAAAGCGAAGGATCCATACCCCAGAGGGGTCCCGTCTCGTACCCGTGGCTGTGATGCCGACGACGCTCGGCTTTTAAGGTGTCTCTTGCCGCACCGACCGCATAAGGACCTTGATGCCTCCCTCGAAGACGCCCGACCCGGAGCAGCCCCCCGGTGGCCAGGACGCCTCATCCTCCGGGTGGGACGACTGGCCCACGGGCGAGTGGCCCACATCGCAGTGGGCCGCGGCGGATCCGGTCGCGGCCCAGCGGCGCGCGGAAGAGCGCGCGGAGCGCGAGCGCCGGGCCGCGCCCGAGCCGTACGGCGAACCCGAGCCGTACGCGCCGCAAGAGCCGTATGCCGCGCAAGGACCGTACGCACCACAGGAGTCCTACACCGCCCAGGAGCCCTACACACCCCCCGAGCCGTACGCGGAGCCGCCCGCTCCCGTCGCCATCCCCGCGCCCGCCGCACCGCCCGCGGCCCGCGCCGCCGAGCCGCCGCGGGTCGAACCCGATCCCGCACCCGCGGCCGTACCCGCACCTGCCCCCGCACCCGCCGCGGAGCCCGCCGCCGCGGCCGAGCCGACCGTGCCCGGCGCCACCGCCAAGGTCAAGGAACGACCGACGACCCCCAAGGGGCCGTCCAAGGCGTGGCGCCGTTTCCGGTTGACGCTGATCGTCCTGGTCGTGGTGTTGGCCATCGCGATCGGCGGACTCGGTTGGTGGGGCTGGCAGTTGTCGCGCGACTCGTTCCCGCAGACCTCCGGCACGGTCCGGGTCCCGGGGCTGACCGGCAAGGTGGACGTGGTCCGCGACGCCGCGGGCATCCCGCAGGTGTACGCCGACACGTCCGAGGACCTCTTCCGGGGGCAGGGCTACGTACACGCCCAGGACCGGTTCTGGGAGATGGACGTACGCCGGCACATGACCTCGGGTCGGCTGTCCGAGATGTTCGGCTCCGGGCAGGTGGAGAACGACAAGTTCCTGCGCACGCTGGGCTGGCGCAAGGTGGCCGAGCAGGAGTACGCGGCGCTGCCGCCGGAGTCGCAGAAGTTCCTTCAGGCGTACGCCGAGGGGGTCAACGCCTACCTCAAGGACCACAAGGGCGCCGACGCGTCGTTCGAGTACGCGCTGCTGGGCGTCGTGCACGACGGCTACAAGGCCGAGCCGTGGACGCCGGTCGACTCGGTCGCCTGGCTCAAGGCGATGGCCTGGGACCTGCGGACCAACATGCAGGACGAGATCGACCGGGCGTTGTTGTCCGACAAGTTGACGGTCAACCAGATCGACGAGCTCTACCCGCCGTATCCGTACGAGGCGAACAAGCCGATCGTGCGCGACGGAGCGATCGTCAAGGACGCCCGGGACGGCAAGACCGAGCGTTTCGTCCAGGACGCGCCGCCCGCGGTGCCCTCCAAGAGTGCGCAGAACGTGCTCGCCGGGCTGTCCGAGTCGCTGGCCAAGCTGCCCTCGCTGTTCAGCGAGAAGTCCTCCGGCGTCGGCTCCAACTCGTGGGTGGTGGCGGGCAGTCGCACCAGCACCGGCAAGCCGCTGCTGGCCAACGACCCGCACCTGTCCCCGTCGTTGCCCTCGGTCTGGTACCAGATGGGCCTGCACTGCCGCACGGTCGGGCCGCAGTGCCAGTACAACGTCTCCGGCTTCACCTTCTCCGGCATGCCGGGCGTGGTCATCGGCCACAACCAGAAGATCTCGTGGGGCTTCACCAACCTCGGCGCCGACGTGACCGATCTCTACCTGGAGAAGGTCCAGGGCGACGGCGTGCTCTACAACAACAAGTACGAGCCGTTCACCGAGGTCCGCCAGGAGACGATCAAGGTGGCCGGCGGCGGCGATCGCCACCTCACCGTGCGCACCACCCGGCACGGACCGATCCTGTCCGATGTCTCGGACGTGTCCGACGAGTTGCAGGACGTCGGCAAGGACGCGCCGATCCCGGACCCGAGCCCCCAGCGCGAGGAGGGCTTCGCGGTCGCGCTGCGCTGGACCGCGCTGGATCCGGGCACCTCGATGGACGCGCTCTTCCAACTGAACAAGGCGCAGAACTGGAACGACTTCCGGGCCGCGCTGAAGAACTTCGACGCGCCGTCGCAGAACGCGATCTACGCGGACGTCGAGGGGCACATCGGCTACCAGGCGCCCGGCAAGATCCCGGTGCGTCGTACCGGTGACGGCCGCTGGCCGGTGTACGGGTGGGACGCCAAGTACGACTGGGCGGGCACCATCCCGTTCGACTCGCTGCCGAACGTGTACGACCCGCCGGAGGGCTACATCGTCACCGCCAACAACGCGGTCACCTCGCCGGCGTACCCGTACCTGCTGACCTCGGACTGGGGCTACGGCGCCCGCAGTCGGCGGATCGAGGAGATGATCGTCAAGGCGCCGGGCAAGATCGACGCGGCGATGATGCAGAAGATGCAGGCCGACGACCTCAATCCGGTCGCGCAGTTCCTGGTGCCCTACCTGCTCGCGGTCCGCATCGACGATCCGTGGGTACGCGAGGCGCAGGACCTGCTTCGCAATTGGGACATGCGCAACGAGGCGGACTCCAAGTCGGCCGCGTACTTCAACGCGGTGTGGCGCCAGGTGCTGATGCTCGCCTTCGGCGACAAGATGCCGTTCTCGGTCCGGGCCGACAACGACTGCGCGAGCAACCCGACGAACAACCACGTGCAGTGCGGCGATCGGGACGACTCGACCGCGCAGCCCGACGGTGGCGACCGGTGGAACGAGGTGGCCCGCACGCTGCTGGCCGCCCCGGAGAGCCCGTGGTGGAACATCTCCAAGAACCCGGGTTCGATCACCACCCGCGACGGTCTGCTGCACAAGGCGATGACCGAGGCCAAGAAGGACCTCACCGCCCGGCTCGGCAAGGACATCGACACCTGGTCGTGGGGTCGGCTGCACACGCTGACGCTGCGCAACCAGACGCTGGGCACCGAGGGGCCGGGCGTGGTCAAGTACATGCTCAACCGCGGCCCGTACCAAATGGGCGGCGGCGAGGGCCTGGTCGACGCGACCGGGTGGAACGTCGCGCAGGGCTACGAGGTGACCACCGTGCCGTCGATGCGGATGGTGGTGGACCTGTCCGACCCCGACGCGTCCCGCTGGATCAACCTCACCGGCGCGTCCGGACACGTCTGGCACGACAACTACACCGACCAGACCGACCTGTGGCGCCAGGGCAAGACGCTGCCCTGGGCGTACACCCCCGCGGCGGTGGACAAGGCGGCCAAACACCGGCTGACCCTGGAGCCCGGCGGCCCGGCCGTACCGGCCGCACCCGCCCCGGCCGGCCCGTGACGGCGGCCCGCGGCGGTGCTACCGGGTGAACCGGTACACCGCCGCGGGCGTCACCGCGATGTCCACCGGCACGTCGTGCGGCTCGGCCGGCACCCGGTCGAGCACCTCGTCGTCGTAGAGCAGCACCACCGTCACGGCCGAGGCCGGCACCCGGGCCAGCGCCCGGTCGTAGGACCCGCCGCCGCGCCCGAGCCGCAGCCCCCGGCGATCCACCGCGAGCCCCGGCACCACGAGCACGTCCGCCGTCCGCACCCCCTCGACGCCCAGCCTGGGCCCGATCGGCTCGCGCAGTCCCCGGCCGGCCGGCACCAGCGAGGCGGGCCCCTGGTAGAGCGCCCAGTCCAGGTCGTTGTCCGACAACAGCACCGGCAGCAGCACCCGCCGCGTCGACCCGGCGGCGAGGTCCTCGGCCAGATCCCGCCCGCCCGGCTCCGAGCCCACCGGCACATACGCCGCCACGGTCGTGGCGGCGGCCACCTCGGGGAGCGCGAGGAGCGCGTCCCGGAGCGCGCGACTCGCCGCGACACGCCGGTCCGACCCTACGTGTGACCGTGAGTGCATCAACTGTGACCTCAGCGTGGCCTTGTCGTTGAGGATGTCCTTCATGCTGTTCCCTGAATGACGTGTTTGGACGGGTTATCGAAGGAGTCCGCGCAATCGACACAGTTCGCGCCACCGCACCTGACCCGGACCCCGCATGGGCCTGACTTTCGAACGTCTCCTGATCATCCTGCTCGTCGGCGCGCTCTCGGTCGCGGTCGGCTCGCTGGCGGTCGCCGTGCGCCGGTTGCGCGCGATCGCCGGCAACGAGCTGCCCGAACTGCGCCACGAGGTCACCCGGCTGGAACTCAGCCGCGCCGAACTGGAGCGGCTGTCGGTGACCGATCCGCTGACCGGCGTGTGGAACTACCGCTACCTGCAACTCGTGCTGGACCGCGAGGTGATGCGCGCGTCCCGGTTCGGCCGGCCGCTCGGGTTGCTCATGCTCGACCTCGACCATTTTCGCGACGTCAACGAGCGGCACGGCCACCAGGGCGCGAGCGCGGTGTTGCGCGAGGTCGCCCAGCGGCTGGCGCTGGAGATCCGCCAGGTGGACACGATCGCCCGCTACGGCGGTGAGGAGTTCGTGATCCTGCTGCCCGAGACCGACGCGGCCGGGGCGGCCAAGGTCGCCGAACGGCTGTGCTACGCGGTGCGGCGCGGCACGTTCGGCGCGACGGCCGACCCGGTGCGGTTGACGATGGCGATCGGCCTGGCCGTGCTGCCCGGGGACGGCACCCACGCCACGACCCTGTTGCGGGCCGCGGACCGCGAACTGGCCCGGGCCAAACGGGCGGGTGGCGACCGATTCTGCGGCCCGGATCCGGCCGAAGGCAGACCCCACGTCGACAACCGGCCGATCGCCGGGCTTCCGGGCACCCCAGGTGATCTCACCCGTTAGTGTGCGAGCATGCCTGCGCGCCGCTCGTTCCACATCACGAAGGCCGTCGTACCCGCAGCCGGTCTGGGGACCCGCTTCCTGCCGGCCACCAAGGCGACGCCCAAGGAGATGTTGCCGGTCGTGGACACGCCGGCCATCCAGTACGTGGTCGAGGAGGCCGTGGCGGCCGGGTTGACCGACGTGCTGATGGTCACCGGGCGCAACAAACGCCCGCTGGAGGACCACTTCGACCGCGCCTACGAGCTCGAACACGCGCTGGCCGCCAAGGGCGACCTGGATCGGCTCAAGCTGGTCCGCGAGTCGAGCGAACTGGCCGCGATCCACTACGTCCGCCAGGGCGACCCGCGCGGCCTGGGCCACGCGGTCTCCTGCGCCCGCCCGCACGTGGGCGACGAGCCGTTCGCGGTGCTGCTCGGCGACGACCTGATCGACCCGCGCGATCCGCTGCTGAGCACGATGTTGCGGGTGCGCCGCGAACTCGGCGGCAGCGTGGTCGCCTTGATCGAGGTCGACCCGACCCAGATCCACCTCTACGGTTGCGCGGCCGTCGAACCGCTCGCCGAAGGCGTCTCCGAGCCCGGCGTGGTGCGGGTGACCGACCTGGTGGAGAAGCCGGAACCGGGCCTGGCGCCCAGCAACTTCGCGGTGATCGGCCGCTACCTGCTCGACCCCTCGGTCTTCGACGTGCTCGAACACACCCCGCCGGGTCGAGGCGGCGAGATCCAGCTCACCGACGCCCTGCGAGTGCTCGCGGGCCGGGGGCCGGACGAGGGCGGCACGGTGCACGGCGTGCTCTTCTCCGGCCGCCGGTACGACACCGGCGACCGGGCCGACTATCTGCGTGCCATCGTGAAGCTGGCATGCGAGCGTGATGATCTGGGACCCGAGTTCCGGGCCTGGCTGAGGCAGTACGTGAACGAGGAGATGCAAGCATGAAAAGCGTCGAGGACCACCTGACCGGGATCCTCGAACGGATCGCACCGCTGGCCCCCCTCGAACTGCAACTGCTCGACGCGCACGGCAGCCTTCTGGTCGACGAGGTGGCCGCCACCGGCGACCTGCCGCCGTTCGACAACTCGTCGATGGACGGATACGCGGTGCGACTCGCCGACGTCGCCGACGCGGGCGAGCGTTATCCGGTGGTGCTCGACGTGGTGGACGACATCGCTGCGGGCAACGACCCCAAGATCGCCATCGGTTCCGGTACCTGTGCCCGGATCATGACCGGCGCGCCGCTGCCGGAGGGCGCCGAGGCGATCGTGCCGGTCGAGTGGACCGACGCGGGCATGCCCACGGTACGGATCACCAGGGCGCCGAAGGCCGGCCAGTACATCCGCCGCCGGGGCAGCGACGTCACCGCCGGCCAGACCGTCCTGGACGGGGGCAGCACGATCGGCTCGGCGCAGGTCGGCCTGCTCGCCGCGATCGGCCGCGAGCGCATCCGGGTGCGTCCCAAGCCGCGCGTGGTGATCCTGTCCACCGGCAGCGAGCTGACCCAGCCGGGCCGGCCGATCGGCCCCGGCCAGATCCGCGACTCGAACAGCTACATGCTCACCGCCGCCGCACGCGAGGCGGGCGCCATCGCGTACCGGGTCGGCAACGTGCCGGACGACCCGAAGATCCTGATCGACACGATCGAGGACCAGCTCATCCGGGCCGACGTGGTGGTCACCACGGGCGGGGTGAGCGCGGGCGCCTACGACGTGGTCAAGGAGGTGCTCTCCGAACTGGGCACGGTCGAGTTCGGCAAGGTCGCGATGCAGCCGGGGATGCCGCAGGGCTTCGGCGTGATCGGCCCGGACGAGACGCCGATCTTCACCCTTCCCGGCAATCCGGTCAGCGCGTTCGTGTCCTTCGAGGTGTTCGTGCGTCCGGCGCTGTTGCGGATGCAGGGCGCCGAGGTCACCGAGCGGCCGGTCGTGCGGGCCACCTGTTCGGCGGCGCTGAAGTCCCCCGAGGGCAAGCGCCAGTTCCTGCGGGCTTGGTACACCCCGCCGGTGGCGGGGGTGGGCGAGGGCACCGTGGACCCGGTCGGCGGCACCGGCTCCCACCTGCTCGGCAGCCTGGCCAAGGCGAACGCGTTGATCACCCTGCCCGCCGACGTCACCGAGGTCGCCGAGGGCGCCGAGGTGTCCGTGATGCTGCTCGGCTGAGCGCCGCGAGCCTCGTCCGGGCGGGCCCGTGCATGCGGGCCGCCCGGTTGTGCCTCTAACGTTGCCCCAGCACGACACGTGGTGGTCCGACACACCCGGCGGTTCGATACACCCGACATTCCGATACACCCGCAGTTCGATCACAAGGCACTTCGACGCCCACCCACACGGGGGGCTCACCGTATGGGGTGGAAAGTTGACGCGCGGCGCCAAGAACCTCACGCACCTGGACGAGGCCGGCGCGGCCCGCATGGTGGACGTCACGGCCAAGCAGATCTCGGTCCGCACGGGCACCGCCTCGGGCCGGGTGCTCGTGTCGCCCCGCGTGGTCGAACTGCTCCGGGGCGAGGGCATGCCCAAGGGTGACGCACTGGCCACCGCCCGGATCGCGGGCATCATGGCGGCCAAGCGCACGCCCGACCTGGTGCCGCTGTGTCACCCGATCGCGCTGCACGGCGTCGCGGTGGACCTGACCGTGCACGACGACGCGGTGGCGATCACCGCGACCGTGCGCACCGCCGACCGAACCGGCGTCGAGATGGAGGCGCTGACCGCGGTCTCCGTCGCGGCGCTCACGGTCGTGGACATGATCAAGGCAGTGGACCCGGGCGCGGTCATCACCGATGTCCGGGTCGAGCGCAAGACGGGCGGCGCCTCCGGAGACTGGCAACGGGACACCGGGGCAGAGGCCACACAACGGGACGGAGGGCAAGTCTGATGCGAGCCATGGTGATCACCGTGTCCACGCGCGCGGCGGCCGGGACCTACGGGGACGAGAGCGGTCCGGTGATCGTGCGCGGGCTGCAGGCGCTGGGCTTCGAGACGCGGGGCCCGCAGATCGTGCCGGACGGCGAGCCCGTCGGCCAGGCGCTGCGGGACGCGGTGGCCGGCCACTACGACGTGATCATCACCACCGGGGGGACCGGGCTCAACCCGTTCGACCAGACTCCGCAGATGACCAGCCGGGTGATCAGCTACGAGGTGCCGGGCATCGCCGAGGCGATCCGGATGGAGAACTTCGACAAGGTGCCGACCTCGATCCTGTCGCGCGGCATCGCCGGCGTCGCGATCACCCAGGACTCGCACTGGACCTACCGCAGCCTGATCGTCAACCTGCCCGGCTCGCCCGGCGGCGCACAGGACGGCATCAACGTGCTGGCCAAGGTGTTGCCGCACGTGGTGTCCCAGCTCCAGGGCGGCGACCACCAGCAGGGCGGCGGGTTCGGCGGCGGCGGTGGTGGCGGCTTCGGCGGCGGTGGGCAGCAGCCCGCGCCCGGAGGCGGCGGCTACCAGGGCGGCTTCGGTGGCGGGGGTGGCTACCAGGGCGGCGGCGCGGGCGGTGGGTTCCAGGGCGGCGGGGGCTACGGAGGGGCGCAGCAGCCGCCATGGGGCACGCGCTGACTCGCGGGTGGCCGGTGGAACTCACCGAGGGCCGGGTCACCCTGCGCCCGATCCGCGCCCGGGACGCCGTCGCCTGGCAGGAGGTGCACACCCGCAATCGCGAGTGGTTGCGCCGCTGGGAGGCGACCGTGCCGCCGGGCTCCGCGGCGGGTCGGCGGCCGACGTTTCGCCAGATGGTGCGCTTCCTGCGGGCCGAGGCGGGCGCGGGCCGGATGTTGCCGTTCGTGGTGCTGTACGACGGGCAGTTGGTCGGTCAGGTCACGGTCGCCGGGATCACCTGGGGGTCGATGTGCTCGGCGCACGTCGGCTACTGGGTGGACGAACGGGTGGCCGGGCTGGGCGTGATGCCGACGGCGGTCGCGCTCGCGGCCGATCACTGCTTCTTCCGGCTCGGCGTGCACCGGCTGGAGGTGTGCATCCGACCGGAGAACCGGGCCAGCCGGCGGGTGGTGGACAAGCTGGGCTTTCGCGAGGAGGGTCTGCGCCCGCGCTATCTGCACATCGACGGCGACTGGCGCGACCATCTCGCCTACGCGTTGAACGCCGAGGAGGTCCCCGAGGGGCTGCTGATGCGGTGGCGCGCCTACCGGGAGAGCCGGGGTTTCACCTGGTAAGTGGAATCTCTTCGAGGTCGATCCCGCCATATCGACACATCGATCTTGCGATTTCGCTACTCTCCCGGAGATATGAGCGGTGTCACCTCGGCAGACCCCGGCGCCCCCGGGAGAACGGCTGCCCGAGGGGTCTCGGGAGCCACATCGGCTCCGGGCGTCCCGGGCGTCCCGGTTGTTTCCACCGGGTCGGGGGTCCCGGTTGTTTCGACCGGGCCAGGCTTCCTGGTGAATTCGGTCCTGTCGGGCTTCCCGGTTGTTTCGCCCGTGTCGGGCGGTTCGGTGGATTTGCTCGCCCCGGCCGTCTCGGCAGTCACATTCGTCACATCGGCATCACCGCGGATCGGGCGACACACCGTGCCTAATCCGACGATGCGGTGCCCATCCGGCTTAGCGTGTGAAGCGTGAACGGCAGCGGCCTGATCTACGCAGCGATCGTGGGGGCCTGGGCTGCCTATCTGGTGCCCATGTGGCTTCGCCGACAGGACGAGCTGAACGAGGCCCGGCCGACCGAGCGATTCACCACCGCGATCCGGATTCTCTCCCGTCGTGGCGCCTTCGAGCGCCGCTCCGCCCGGGCGCTCGCCGACGAGGGCACGGACGCGCCCGAACGACGCGGCCCGGCCGAACCGCCGCGCGCTCGGCAACACCCGGGCAAGGCCGCGGCGGCGCAACCGGCCGCGCCGCAGCCGGTGGTGTCGCAGCCGGCCGCGACCGCGGGGCCGGCGACACCGGCCAAGGCCGCCAAGTCCGGCACGACCAAGCGACCCGCCGCCCCGGTGCGCCGGGACGAGGGGCGGGCCGCGCTGCTCACCCGGCGCCGCCGGGTCATCGCGACCCTGTTCGCCACCTTCACCGCCGGCGCGGTCCTGGCCGGGGTGGCCGGCCTCGCCTGGGTGTGGCTGCCGGCCGTACCCGGCGTCCTGTTGTCCGCCTACATCGTGCATCTGCGCGTACAGGAGCGGCGGCGCTACGAGGCGGGCCTGCGTCGGTTGGGTCGCCCGGCGGCCGGCAAGCCCGGCTCGGCGGCCGACGCCGCGTCGGCCGGCGAAGCGCGCCCGCGGACCAAGGCCCGCGAGAGCCACGACGTGCCGCCGCCCGAGCCCCGCGCCGCGACCCCGCCGGCACCTCGCTCGGGGACCGGTTCGTCCGGGCCGGGCAGCGCCTCGGGGGCCGCGCCCTCGGCCGCGCCCCGGGGCAGGCGCGACCGGGAGGCGGAGGAGCCCGCGCTGGCCGAGTGGATCGCCGAACTGGCCACCGGCGGCGGCGCGCACGACCGCGACTCGTGGGACCCGGTGCCGGTCCCGCTGCCCACCTACGTGACCGCGCCGGTGGTTCCACGCGGCGAAGTCGAACACGAGCCGGAACGCCCGCAGATCCACGCCGTCCCGGACCCCGGCCCGGCCGAGGCACCGCGCCCGTCCACCCCGTTGTTCGACCAATACGCCGAGGACACCCGCACCGGTTACGGCGCCTCGGTGGACTCGCTGCCCCTGTACGAACACGAGTGGCGCCGGGCCGCCAACGACTGAATACCCGTGCACGACCCACCTCGACGAGGTGGTAATGTTTCTCCTCGTTGGGCCTGTGGCGCAGTCTGGTAGCGCACCTCGTTCGCATCGAGGGGGTCTGGGGTTCAAATCCCCACAGGTCCACACAGCACGAAAGCCTCGCCGGATTTTCCGGCGAGGCTTTCGTCGTTTTCGACCCGATCACCCGCTCGCCCGTTGCTCGCCCGGCCGGGTGCGGACGGTGAAATGCGGCAACTCGTGGACCGGGAACGGTGGTTGGCCGAGGGGTGGCCGGCGGGGGTGGGTGCGCGGTGCGGCTGTGGCCCGCGTCACTGCGCGACGGTCGGGGCCGGGTGTCGCGGCGGTGACGCGTCGGTGAACTGTGTCGCATTTCGCGGCGATCGGGAATGCGTGGCGGAGAGTCGCTCTTGGCCAAGGACGTGGCCCCGCGCCCTGCGTGGAGGTGCGCTGCGGTTCACTGCGCTGCCGTGGGTGGCGGAGTGTGTTCGGGTGGTTATTACGGTCGCGTAGGCGAGGTGAGCGATGCCAACATCGGGTGACATGGCCGAGCTAGTGAATCGACACGGGAACCTGTCCGGAATCAACTCTTATGTGGCCATCGGCGACAGCTTCACCGAAGGGGTCGGCGATCCCGGCCCGGACGGGAGGTTTCTCGGATGGGCCGATCGGTTCGCGGCTCGGCTCGCGGTCGAGCAGCCGGGGTTGAGGTACGCGAATCTCGCCGTGCGCGGGAAGTTGTTGCACCAGATCGTCGAGGAGCAGGTGCCGCAGGCCATCGCGGCGCAGCCCGATCTGGTGACGTTGTGCGCGGGCGGCAACGATGTGCTGCGGCCCGGGAGCGATCCGGACAAGTTGGCCGCCGAGTACGAGGAGGCGGTCGCCGCGTTGACGGCGGCGGGCGCGCGGGTCGTGGTGTTCACCGGGTTCGATACGCGCTGGGTGCCGGTGCTCAAGCTGATCCGGGGCAAGGTGGCCACCTACAACGAACTGTTGCGGGCGGTCGCGGATCGCTACGACTGTGCCGTGGCGGACATGTGGGGGCTCACCTCGCTGCACGATCGGCGGGCGTGGAGCGAGGACCGGCTGCACCTGTCGCCGGAGGGTCACGACCGGGTGGCGCTCAAGGTCGGGCGGGCGCTCGGGCTGGCCGCCGAGGGCGACCCGGATGCGCCGTGGCCGGCCGAGGAGGTCGAGGTCACCGCTGGTGCGGCACGGCTGGAGAACGTGCATTGGGCGCGGGAGCACCTGGTGCCGTGGATCGGGCGGCGGCTGCGGGGGCAGTCGTCCGGGGACCACATCACCGCTAAGCGGCCGGAGTTGGCGCCGCTGGACGTCGCTGCGGTTGCGCCCGTTGGCGCGCCCGTGAGGCGTCAAGCCTCGTAGGGGGTGTCCTCGCGTGTCCTCAAGCGCCGGACTGGCTGAGGGGGTTGCGGGGCTGCGCGTGCGCTCGTCTCGCGAGGCTTGGGGTGTCCTCAAACGCCGGACGGGCTGATTGGGGTTGCTGCCCGGGTGTGCGTGCGTCTTGTGGGGCTTGGGGTGTCCTCAAACGCCGGACGGGCTGAGTGGGGTTGTCTACCTGGGTGTGTGCGTTTTGGGGCCTTGGGGGTTGGAGGCTACGGCGTGGGGGGTTCTGCCGTGGTGCCGAGGATCAGGAGGCGGGCGGAGCGGGTTACGGTTTGTTCGACTTCGGTCATGGACATGCGGCCGAAGGCCCAGCTGAAGAGGGCACCTTCCCAGGCGATGCCGAGCAGGTGGACGAACTCGTCGGCGTCGGCGATCTCGTCGGCTACCGCGGTGCGGAACATGTCGTTCATGATGCGGTTGATCTCGCGGTGGCAGTCGCCCACGCCGGCGTCGGACGAGCCGAGGGCGTGGATCAGCGCGGCGGTCAGCCGCGGGTGGCGGGCCATCGTGCGGCAGGTGGCGCGCAGGATCGCGCAGACCCGTTCCGCGGCGTCGACGCCGTCCGGCCGGGCCGCGCCGCTGCGTTCCAGTGCCGCGATCCACTCCAGGTGGGTGGCCGCGAGCAGGTGGTCCTTCGAGGAGAAGTGCCGGTAGATGGTCGCCGACGAGAGCCGGGACAGGCGGACCACGTCGCGCATCTGCACGCTGTCGTAGCCGCCCGCCGCGGCCAGTTCGCGGGTCGCCTCGATGGCTCGCCTGCGTATGTCCTGCTCTCGCGCGACGGACACCGGCGCAGCCTCTCTCGGGATCGACGACGGGATCGGCAACGGGATCGGCGTCGGCACGCTAGATCCAGGTGCTGAACCACATGCGATCCAGCCACCCGCTGCGGGAGATCGTCTCACCGGTGAAGATCGGATAGAAGTACAGGAAGTTCCAGGCGATCAGGGCGATGATGGCGACGACGCCGGCGGTGCCCCAGGCGCGTCGTCGTTCGGATGCGTCGG
>NZ_JBEXUX010000120.1:0-16887 GCF_040629175.1 Embleya sp. NPDC005971
TACGACAAACGCGGCTACGTCTACCTCGGCACGGCAACCGCCGCAGCCCTCGTCATCTGGCTCCGCACATGATCGACCGGACAAGTCCTAGCCGGGCCCTGAGGTTGGTTCGGGGAAAACCGAAGACGCTTCGCGGGTGCATCGACCCGCGCTTGCGCCCGGGGCGCACCTCGATCGGAAACGTGAGCGGAGCGGGCCGCCGAGGACTGCTCGGGGACCCGCTCCCGCGGGTGGCCGGATGCTCGCGCGCCGAACGTCGTCGGGGCCGAGCCGGCGGTCCGGAGTGCGAACTACCCGGCGTCGACCGCCCGGTAGGTGCACACGTGTACGCCCGTGCTGCTGACCACGGTCGAGGCCAGCTCGAAGGTGCGCAGGCCACCGTCGTCCGGGTAGATCGTCTTTCCGCCGCCGAGCAGCACCGGCATGATCATCAGCCGCAGCTCGTCGACCAGGCCCTCGGCGAGGAGGGTCCGGGCGAGTGACAGGCTGCCCATCACCACCAGGTCCCGGCCGTCGGTGGCGCGAAGCTTCCGGATCTGCTCCAGGGCCTGATCGCCGGGTATGAGGGTGGTGTTGTTCCAGGTCAGGTCGTCCTCGCCCAGCGTGTGGGAGACGACGTACTTGGCGACCGAGTTCATGTGGTCGGAGAAGGGGTCGCCGGCCCGGTCGGGCCACGCCGCGGCCATGACCTGCCAGGTGCTGCGCCCGAAGAGCAGGGCGTCGGTGCCTGCGGCCCATTCGGTGAGGGCGCCGCCCATCACCTCCGGGTCGAAGAACGGGTGCGTCCAGCCGCCGTGGGCGAACCCGCCGTCGGTGTCCTCGTCCGGTCCCCCCGGGGCCTGCATGACGCCATCCAGGCTGACGAATTCACCAATCACAATGCGCATTCGAACGGTCTCGCTTCCTTGCTCGGTGGGTTGCCGGTCATAGAGACCGGCAGGTCGCCCAGGACTCATCGGTCCCGGATGATCTTTCTTCGGCGGACTCCACCGCAGTGCCGCCCCCTCGACGAACTCCGGGCCCACGGTGCCGCCTCCGGCTCTTAGTCAGTTGACTGACTAACTCGGCCTCAAGGTAACCGGCGCCCGGACGCGTGTCCAGCCTTTCGGTCGGACAACCAACCAGCGTGACGGGGCGTTACCCTTCGTGCCGTCGTGAAGATCACTGATCGCGGGGGTGGCGAGCGTATGGGATTGCGATGGCGGGGCTGGGTCGCCGTGTTGGTCATGGGCCTGGCAATGGGCTTCGGGGCGGGGCCCGTTGCGTGGGCTCATTCGACGGAGCCCGCCGATCCGCAGGCGAGTGTGGCGGTGCGGGAGGTGCGGGACTGGTTGACGCATCTGCCGAATCGGGCGCAGAACCGGGTGGTGTCCGGGCAGTTCGCCGGGTACAGCGGGAAGACGTTCTCCCTGGGGCAGGTGGAGGAGCTGAAGACGCAGACCGGCTCGTATCCGGGGTTGCTGGGCTGCGACTACGGGCACGACGGCGACACGATCGACCATGCCTGCAACGCGACGTTGAAGGACTGGTCGGCCGCCGGCGGCCTGGTCACCGTCAGTGCGCATCTGCCCAATCCCGATCAGCCGGACTGGGGTGGGCTGTTCACCAAGCCGGCCACCTTCGACCGGCTCACCGATCGCGGCAGCGCCACCGGCCGGCGTTGGCACGCGGAGTTGGACCGGGTCGCCGAGGGGCTGCGCGAACTCGCGGATGCCGGCGTGCCGGTGCTGTTTCGGCCGATGCACGAGATGAACGGCGACTCGTTCTGGTGGAGTGCGCAGAACCCGCAGACCTTCGCCGAGGTGTGGCGGGACATGTACAGCTACCTGACCGAGGTCAAGGGCCTGCACAACCTGCTGTGGGTGTACGCGCCGGACTGCAGCCACGGCAACCGCTCGGCCTTCTACCCCGGTGGCGGGTATGCCGATGTGGTCGGCCTCGACTGCTACGTCCGTGAGCCTGCGGCCGTCCAGGGCTACGACGAACTGGTGGCGCTGGGGAAGCCGTTCGCCTTCGCCGAGATCGGCCCGCGCAGCGGACCCGGGGGCAGCGTCGAGGTGCCGCTCGACTATGGGAAGTGGATCGACGCGATTCGCAGCCGATTCCCGGCCACCGCCTACTTCATGGCGTGGAACGACCAATGGCGACCCACCGCCAATGCCGGAGCGGGCCGGCTGATGAACGACTCCTGGACCGTCGTGCGCGGCGAAATCGCGACCTCGGCACGCACCGAGGGCGCCCCCGCGCCGGTCGGCACGCCCGTCCCGCTCGCCGACTTCGAGACCGACACCCAGGGCTGGGGCGGCTATCGGGTGCTCGACGGCCCGTGGTCGGTGAGCGAATGGTCCGCCCGGGGCGCCCGATCCCTCAAGGCGGACATCGACCTGGCCGCCCCCGAGGCATACCTCAACCGCGT
Source organism: Embleya sp. NPDC005971 (assembly GCF_040629175.1). NCBI lineage: Bacteria > Bacillati > Actinomycetota > Actinomycetes > Kitasatosporales > Streptomycetaceae > Embleya > Embleya sp. NPDC005971. The sequence goes on from NZ_JBEXUX010000120.1 coordinate 2,417, forward strand.
CGCACCGCAGGCCCTGAGCGGATACCGGGCACTGACCGCGACCGTGCGTACCGCCGAGTGGGGCAACCACGCCGCCGGTACGACCGCCAAGCTCTACGTGCGCACCGGCGCCGGATCGGCCTGGTACGACGGCGGCGCGATCCGTATCGGCCCGAACGGCGCCGTGCTGCGCCTGGACCTGAGCAAAGTCGCCGACCTGCACGATGTGCGGGAGATCGGCGTGCTGTTCGCCTCCGCACCGGGCGCGAGTGGACGAACGGCGGTGTACGTGGACGACGTCACCGCGATCGCGCCGCCCGCCGTCGTGTCGGGTTTCGAGTCCGGAACGGACGGCTGGACCGGCTACCTGACCGCGACCGCGCCGGTGAGCAGCGCCGACTGGGCGAGCGAGGGCGCCCGTTCGCTGCGTGCCGAGGTCGACCCGGCCGCACCCGAGGCATACCTGAACCGGCGGGCGAACCTGGACCTGACGGGCCGTCGCATCCTCGGCGCGACAGTCCGGGCCACCGGCGGGAGCGGCACGGCCAAGCTCTACGTCAAGACCACGGCGTCGAACACGTGGTACGACGCGGGCGCGGTCCCGGTCGGACCGGGCGCCACGACCCTGACCCTCAACCTGGCCGGCGTCGGCTCGCCCCAGGACATCCGCGAGATCGGCGTGCAGTTCGAACGCCGGGGCGGGCCCAGCCAGGGCTCGGTGTTCGTCGACGAGGTCACGGTGCGCTGACCCGGGCGCCGAACACCGGGCGTCGAGAGGGGTACACCCGGAGCGGTGCCGGTGCGGCGGACCGCCATCCCGCAGCGCCCGCCCGAGCCCGGGACCGACGCGCCGGTGCGCCGGTCCCGGGCGGTCCGCGGTGGGCGGTCCGCTCAGGCGGGCGTGCTCGCGCTCTCGGCCGCATCCGCCGCCGGCTTCGTCTCGGCCAACCGGTCGAGCAGAGCCGGCGGCAGCGGGCCGATCAAGGTGCCCGCGAAGGCGTGCCGCAGGGCGGCGGCGCGCATCTCGTTGATCAGCGTGTTCGTGACGGTGGCCGGGACGACCCAGCCCCCGTGCAGGTGACCGAGCACCCGCAGCCCCGCGGCGGGCACGTCGGCCGCGCGCAGTCGGGCGAGGTACTCCTCGGCCTGGTCGCGCAGCGGGTCGTATTCGGCGACCAGGATCAGCGCGGGGGCCAGCCCGGACAGGTCGGCGCCGTGCAGCGGCGAGGCGAGCGGGTCGTTGGCATCGCCGGTGTCGGCCAGGTAGTGGCGGGCGAACACGTTGAATTCGGCGGGGGACAGGCCCGGCGTGCGCGGAGCGCCGGGCACGACCGGCTCCTCCGCCATCGGGGTCAGGTCGACGGCGGCGGCGTCGAGCACCTGGAGGCTGGGCTGGGGCAGCCCACGCTCGCGCAGCGCCAGGCACATCGCCGCCGCGAGGTTGCCGCCCGCGCTGGCACCACCGATGGCGACCCGGGTCGCGTCGATACCCAACTCCTCGGCGTGTTCGAGGAGCCACGCGTAGGCGGCGAGGCAGTCCTCCAACGGGGTGGGGAACGGGTGTTCGGGAGCGAGTCGATAGTCGACGTGGACCACGGCGCACGGGACGAGCGCGGCGACCGGGCCGCACTCGGCCTCGGCGGTGTCCAGGTTGCCCAGCACCCAGCCGCCGCCGTGCAGGAAGAAGTAGGCCGGGACCGGCGTTTCGGGCTGCCTGGGCCGCAACACCCTTACGGCGATCGTGCCTTCGGTGACGGGCACCCGGTGCTCGGTGACCTCCACGTCGGGGTCGTACGGGAACTTCACCAGCGTCATGGTGGCGGCCGACTGCGCGCGCCGCACGTTCAGATCGGCGGACTCGGGTTGGGCCCCGGCCGCGACGCGCTCCAGGAGCCGGCGCACCGGCGGGTCGATCATCATGGGCTTCTCCTTCGACTTCGACTGACCGGCCGCAGGGCCGGAGTTGACGGGGACACCGCTCGCGGTGTCGGTGCGCGGGTCGGCCTCGGCGTCGCCCGCACACAGAACGTCGCTCTCGCGCCGGGCGTCGTCCTCGTGCAGCGCGTTGCTTTCGCTCCGGGCGTCGCTCTCGTGCAGCGCGTCGATCCGACCGGTCCTGATCACCCGCCGGTAGGCGCGGGCGCTGGGATGCACGATCCGCCGCAGGTCGTCGTCGCGGTCGATGCCGATCAGGCCGAACCGGGGCCGATAGCCGTGCGTCCACTCGAAGTTGTCGAACGCGGACCAGTGCAGATAGCCGCGTACGTCGACGCCGTCGGCGCGGGCCGCCCGGATCGCCCGCAGGTGGCTGTCCAGGTAGGCCACCCGTTCGGTGTCGTCCGCCGTGGCGATGCCGTTCTCGGTGACGTAGATCGGTAGTCCGGTGACCTGGCCGGCCTGGCGCAACATCTCGGTGAGACCGCCCGGGTAGACCTCCCACCCCATCTGCGTGCTGGGCGTGCCGGGCGGCGCGTTGCCGAGTTCGGTGTCGGCGGCTGCGTCCGCTCGGGCCCGGGTGTAGTACTGGACGCCGACCCAGTCGCCGGGATCGGCGGTGTAGCGCAGGTGTTCCAGGTGTCGCCGGATCAGCACGTCCCGGAACCAGTCGGCGAGTTCGGCGTCCCGGAGGCTGTCCGGGTCGGCCGGTTGGATGAACGGCAGTTGCAGACAGACGCCGGCCCGGGTGTCGGGAGCGGTCGCGCGCAGTGCGGCCACGGCGGCGTCGTGGGCGCGCATCAGCGTGTCGTTGACGGCGACGCACTCCGTGCGATCGCGGTGCCCGGGCGGGTGGTTGCCCTTGAGATAGCCGTTGAACGCGACGATCTGCGGCTCGTTGACGGTGCACGCGAACGGGATGCGATCGCCCAGGCGGCGGCCGGTCTCCGCGGCGAAGGCGCCGAATACCTCGGCGGCGTCGGCCGCGAGCCAGCCGCCGCGTGCGGCGAACCAGCGGGGCAGGGTGAAGTGGTGCAGCGTGACGAACGCGGTGAGGCCGTGCTCGCCCAGCGCGTCCAGCACCCGGGCGTAGTGGTCGAAGGCGGCGGTGTCCCAGACTCCGAGCGCGGGGGCGAGCCGGGACCACTCGATCGACAACCGGTGTGCGTTGTGCCCGAGTTCGGCCAGCAGCGCGATGTCGGTGGGCCAGCGCTCCCACTGGGCGATCCCGGGGCCGCTGACCTCGGCGGTACGCCCGGCGTTCTCCCAGTCGATCCAGTCGTTGGCACTTTGGCCCCCCTCGACCTGATGCGCGGCGGTGGAGGCGCCCCACAGGAAGCCGGTCGGGAAGTCCCGGTCGCCGGGTCTCGTCATCCCTGTATCTCCTCGGAGGTGCCGGCGGTGACCGGCTCGGGGTCGGTGGCCAGGTCCCGGATCAGCGTTCGCGAGTACTCCTCGACGCAGACGACGAGATCGACCATCTCCGGGTCGAGCAGCCACTGCGAGGCGAAGCCGTCCAGCGCCGCGAGGATCTCGATGGCCTTGAGCTCCGGATCCGCGTCCATCCGCATCTCCCCGCTGCGCTGGCCCTCGCGGATCATCCCGGCGACGACGGCGCGCATTTCGCGGTAGCGGCGGACGAAGAAGTCGTGCTCGGGGTCGCCCGGATCCAGGTTCTCCGCGAGCAGCACCGCGAACAGCTTGGCCAGGCCCGGCTGATCGCGGTTGCGGTGGGCGAACGCGGGCATCTCGCGCAGCGCCTGCAGCCCGCCGACGTCGGCGATGTCCCGAGCGAACGCCTGGCTGGCCAGGTCCCGATGCTCGACCACGGCCCGCAACAGGCCCTGCTTGCTGCCGAAGTGGTAGAGCAGGCCGGGTTCGGTGATGCCCACGCGCTGGGCCACCTCCGTCATGCCGGTGCCGCGGAAGCCGGTCCGGGCGAACAACTCCGACGCGGCGGCGACGATCTCCCGGCGCCGTTCCGCGCCCTTGGGGGTGGCCGCCTTGGCCGCCCGGGCACGGCCGACGAGGGGCTTGCGTACATCCGAATTCTCAGTCACAGCGCCACTCTAGATTATTAACTTAGTTGTTAGTAAGTTCCTGTGCGTCGAAAGTCCACGACATCCTGGATCGGAGCTCACGCCATGAGCAGATCGAGACTCGTCCTCGCGTTGGCCGCGCTGACCCTGACCCTGACCGTCGCACCGACCGCCTCCGCCGGGGGTGGACAGGCGGACGGCAAGAGCCTGACCAGCCCCCTGGCCGAGACGGTCTGGCTGTGTCGACCCGGCCTGCCCACCAACCCCTGCAACCAGGACCTCGCCGGCAATCCGCAAACCCCCGGACCCGGCGGCGCGTTCACCGCGCGCTACTTCAACGGAGCGACCACCACCCTCGACGCGACCGCCGTGCACCCCGACGGCTCGCGCACCCCCGAGCCCTTCGCGGGCCCGAACAACCCGCAGGTCGACTGCTTCTACGCGTACCCCACCATCGACCTGCTGCCCAACCCGCTGCTGCGCCTGGGCTCGCTGCCGCCGATCCCCTCGAACAGCGAACTCGCGGGCACCCTGATGCAACTCGGGCGCTTCACCGACACGTGCCGGGTGTTCGCCCCGGTGTACCGGCAGGCGTCCTTGTCCGAGTTGCTCGTGGGCGGCCTGGGCATCCCGCCGGACGCCGAGACCGGATCGAGGGACGTGCGTGACGCCTGGCGCGACTACTGGGACAACCACAACACCGACCCGGTCACCCACCAGCGGCGCGGCGTGGTGATCCTGGGCCACTCGCAGGGCACCGGCGTGCTGACCCGGATGATGCAGCAGGAGATCGACGGCAACCCGGCCGTGCAGGACCGGTTGGTGTCGGCGGTGCTGCTCGGCGGCTACATCCAGGTGCCGATCGGCGGCACCCAGGGCGGCGGCAACGATCCGGCGTCCACCTTCCAACGCATCCCGACCTGCGAGCGGGCGGGACCCCAGGCACCGATCCCGACCGGGTGCGTGGTGGCCTACAACGGCTACGCGCTGCCCGACGGCGAACAGCTGCCCGCCGGATCCGCCTTCGGCCGCACCACGGTTCCGGGCCACCGGATCGCCTGCGTGAACCCGGCCGCGTTGCTGCGCGGCGCACCCGCCGACGGTGCGGCGCCGCTGGACATGTACCTGCCGACCAGGCGGCTGGTGAGCGGCAATTGGCTCAACCCACGCGGCCACCTCGGTCATCTGCTGACCGCGTACGAACTGGCCGACGACCCGTCCGGATACACCCGATACGCGGAAACCGTGAGCGCACGCTGCGCGTTCACCCAGGACGCGACCGGCACCGCGAGCTGGCTCGACGTCAAGGGCGGTGCCGGACTGTTCCCGCAGGCCGGGTTGTCCGCCGTGCTGGGCACCCACACGGTCGACTTCAACGTCGCCCAGGGCAATCTGTCCACGCTGATCAGTGCGCAGGCGAGTACGTGGCGGGCGGCGCATCCCGGCTGACGCCGGATACCGCCGCGCAGCGCCGGCCGGCCCGACCGATAAGCGGCCGATATGCGGCCGACCCGACCGACCGCTCCGGCTGACCCGACCGGCACCGGCCGGCCCCGGGGCCGCGCCGAGAGCACCACCGCATCAGCGCACCACCCACCGCCGTGCGAGTCCCGCCTCGGGCCGCGCGAGCGGGTGATTCGAGCATGCCGCAAAAGTCGGCCGAAAGAGCGGAGCCGCTTCGGCGACCGCCATTTCGGCCGACCTCGCGGACCGGTGAATTCGATTACCGAATTCGTCCCGCGAATTCGACTAAGGACCTGTCATGACCATCCTGGGACGCCGCCGCGTAGCGGCCCTCGCCACCGCCGGACTCGTCGTGGCCGCTGTCGCCGGTTGCGGCGGCTCGAACACCGCCGAGTCCGCCGGGGGCAAGACCCTGACCCTGGCCGCCGCGGCCGACGCGACGAGCCTGGACCCGGCCAAGGGGGCCGGCGGCAACGGACTCGCCTACCTCCAACCCCTGTACGACTCGCTCACCACGGTCAACCCCGATCAGAGCGTCGGCCCCGGCCTGGCCACCGCGTGGACCTACACCGACCCGGAGCGCCGCAACCTGCGGATGACCCTGCGCGAGGGTGTCACCTTCTCCGACGGCACCCCCTTCGACGCGACCGTGGTCAAGCAGAACCTGGAACGCACCGCCGCCGCCAACGGACCCTCCTCCTTCGCGGTCGCCGCGGTCGCGGGCATCACCGTCGCCGGCCCCACCGTCGTCGAACTCGCCCTGAAGACACCGGATCCCTCGCTGCTGTACAACTTCGGCCTCGTCGCCGGGATGATGCTCAGCCCGAAGGCGTTCGGCGACGCGAACGCCCAACCGGTGGGCACCGGCCCGTACATCCTGGACGCCGGACACACCACCCGCGGCGACCGCTACACCTACACCCGCAACCCGCGCCGCCCGGACCGCACCGCGTACCCGTTCGACAAGATCGTGATCAAGGCGATCCCGGACACCAACGCCCGTACCACCGCGCTGCTCACCGGCCAGGCCGACGCCGGACTCGGCGCCCCGGCCCGGATGGACGCGGCCAAGGGCGCCGGGCTCACCGTCACCCGCCAGCCCGGCCAGGTCACCGGCATGTGGCTGGTCGACCGCGAGGGCAAGGTCGCCCCGCAGCTCAAGGACGTCAGGGTGCGCCGGGCGATCAACCACGCGATCGACGGCCCCGGCATCCTCAAGGCGATCATGGCCGGCGTGGGCAGCCCCACCACGCAGATGTTCGCCGCCGGATCCCCGGCATACGACCCGGAGTTGGACCGCGCCTATCCGTACGACCCGGCCCGGGCCAAGCAGTTGCTCGCCGAGGCCGGTCTCGCCGACGGCTTCAAGCTCGTCCTGCCCAGCGAGAACGCGTTCGTCCCGGCGCTGTATCCGGTGCTCGCCGAACAACTGAACCAGGTCGGCATCAAGGTGGAGTACACCCCGGTCAGCACCAACCAGCTCTCCCAACAGTACTTCAGCGGCCGGTTCCCGGCATTCATGTACGTCTGGGGCACGTCGCAGAACTGGATCGACGCGAACGCGCTGCTGTCCCCGGCGATGCCCACCAACCCGTTCAAGGTGGCCGACCCGGTGATCGTCGACCTGCTCGCCCGGATCGCCAAGTCGCCCGACGAGGCGCAGGGCCCGCTGTATCGACAACTCAACACGCACGTCGTCGAACAAGCCTGGTTCGCACCGCTGTTCCGCGGCGACAACGTGCTCTTCTCGGCCAAGTCGGTCAGCCTGAGCAACCGCCCCGGGCAGACCTTCATGGCCTTGACCGACTACCGGCCCGCCGGTTGAGCCGCCCCGTGATCGGCTTCATCGCCCGTCGGTCGTCCTCGGCCGTCATACTGCTCCTGGTCGTCTCCGCACTGACCTTCTTCCTGATGGACCTGCTCCCGGATCCGGGCCAGGGCATCCTCGGCGTCTCCGCGACGGACGAGCAACTCGCGGCCAAGCGAGCCGAGTTGGGCCTGGATCGCCCGGTGGTGCTGCGCTGGCTGGACTGGTTGGGCGCCGCCGTGCGCGGCGACCTGGGCACCTCGTGGACCACCGGCCTCCGGGTGAGCGACTCGATCGGCACCAAGCTCCCGGTGACGTTGTCGCTCACGCTGACCGCGACGCTGGTCTGCGCGGTGCTGGGGATCGCCCTCGGGCTGATCGCCGCCATCCGGCGCGGTGCGGTGGACCGTTCGGTGCACGTGCTGGCGGTGGCCGGCTTCGCGGTGCCCGGTCTGTGGGTGGGCATCCTGCTGGTCACCGTGTTCGCGGTCCGCTTGGAGGTGCTGCCCGCGACCGGCTATGTGCCGCTCGCCGAGTCGCCCGTCGACTGGGCCCGCTCCCTCGTGCTCCCGGTGGCCACGATCGCGGTGGCGGGGGTCGCCGCGATCGCCCAGCAGACCCGCAACGCGGTGGCCGAGGTGCTGGAGCGGGACTACATCCGCACCCTGCGCAGCCGCGGCCTGCCCGCGCGACGCGTGTTGTTCGTACACGTCCTGCGCAACGCCACCCCGCCCGCGCTGACCGTGGTCGGCCTGCAGTTCATCGGCCTGCTCGGCGGCGCCCTCGTGATCGAACAGATCTTCGCGCTGCCCGGCCTGGGCTCGTTGGCGATCGGCGCGACTTCCCAATCGGACGTGCCCACCGTGCAGGGGGTCGTCCTGGTCAGCGTCTGCGTCGTGGTCACCGTCAACCTGGCCGTCGACCTGGCGACCGGCGCGCTCGATCCGAAAGTCGGCATGCGATGAACGACAACCCGGCCTGCTCGCCCGCCCCGGCCGCCGTCCTTGCGCCCGCCTCCGCCGACCCCACTCCGGGACCGGCCCGATCCGCCTCGCCCGCCCCGCCGACCGCACCGCGCCGGCGCGGCCCGCTGGCCCGCTTCCTGCGCGACCCGATCGCCCTCGCCGCCGCCGTGGTCCTGCTGCTCGTCGTGGTGACCGGTGCCTGTGCCGGCCTGATCGCCGAACACGGGCCCAACAGCGCCGCGTTGGACGCGGTGCTGGCCGACCCGTCCGGCGATCACCCGCTGGGCGGCGACGGTTCCGGCCGCGACGTGCTCAGCCGGTTGTTGTACGGCAGCCGGACCAGCCTGCTGGCCGGCTCGATCACCACGTGCGTGGCACTGCTGATCGGCGTGCCCACCGGACTCGCCGCCGGTTACGTCGGCGGCTGGTGGGACACGGTGGTCGGTTGGATCGCGGACGTGTTCCTCGCGATGCCCGGCATCGTGGTGCTGCTGGCCGTGGTCGCGGTGCACGGCCCCGGCCTCGTCGTGTCGATGGTGGTGCTCGGTGTGCTCACCGCCGCCCCGGTCTTCCGCCTGGTACGCGGCGAGGTGCGGCGGGTGCGCGGCGAACCGTACGTGGACGCCGCCAGGGTGGCCGGACTGTCGGACGTACGGATCATGCGCCGACACGTCCTGCGGGTGGTGCGGGTCCCGATCATCACCCAGGCGTCGCTGATCTTCGGCGTCGCGATGATCATCGAATCCGGCATCGCCTTCCTCGGCCTGGGCGAACCCGACCGGGCGAGCTGGGGATCGATGCTCGGCGACGCCTCCACCCACGTCTACGACGCGGCGCTGCTGTCGGTGTGGCCCGGCGCGGCGATCACCCTGACCGTGCTCGCGGTGACCCTGCTGGGCGCGGGACTTCGCGACGCCTTCGTCGGCGACACGGCCGGACCGGTACGCCGCCGACCGACGATCGGGCGACCCGCGCGCGAACCGGCGGCGGTGGGCGGGCCGAGCACCGTCGGTACCGACGTGCTGCTCGCGGTCGACGGCCTCAGGGTCGGCTACCCCACCCCCGAGGGCGAGGCCGCAGTCGTGGACGCGGTGTCGCTGCACGTGGGGCGCGGCGAGATCCTGGGCCTGGTGGGTGAGTCGGGCTGCGGCAAGACACAGACCGCGCTGGCCGTGCTGCGCCTGTTGCCCGCCGGCGGCACGATCACCGGCCGGGTCGAGTTCGACGGACAGGACCTCGCCACGCTGTCCGAGCGCGGCCTGAACGCCCTGCGCGGGCGCCGGATCGGCTACATCCCGCAGGACCCGATGTCCAACCTCGACCCGAGCTTTCGGATCGGCAGTCAACTCACCGAACCGCTGCGCACCCACCTCGGGCTCTCCCGCGACGCGGCCCGCAAACGTGCCCTGGAACTCCTGGACCGGGTGGGCATCACCGACCCGCCCCGGGTCTTCGACGCCTACCCGCACCAGATCTCCGGCGGCATGGCCCAGCGGGTGCTGATCGCGGGCGCCGTCGCCGGCGAGCCCGACCTGCTGATCGCGGACGAGCCGACCACCGCACTGGACGTCACCGTCCAGGCCGAGATCCTCGACCTGCTGCGCTCGCTCCGACGCGAGCACGACATGGGCATGGTGCTGGTGACCCACGACCTGGGTGTGGTCGCCGATCTGTGCGACCGGGTCGCGGTGATGTACGCGGGCGAGATCGTGGAAACCGCGCTCGCGGCCGACCTGTTCGCCCGACCGGCGCATCCGTACACGGCCGCACTGCTGGCCGCCATCCCGCCCGCCGAGGGCGGCGCCGGCGAGCGGGGCCCGCTGCGCACCATCCCGGACCGGGTGCCCTCGGTCCGGGAACGGCCCACCGGTTGCCGCTTCGCCCCGCGCTGCGCGTACGCCGCACCCGAATGCGCCGGACACCCGGAACCGACCGGCCACGGCGCGGGTGCGGTGCGCTGCGCCCGGGTGGGGAACGAGGTGATCGCATGGATGCGCTGAAACGGCACGCCGATCCGCAGGCGGCGAGCGGCACCGGCACCGAGCCCGGTCCCGAGCCCGGTCCGCTGCTCAGCGTGCGGAACCTGGTCGTCGAGTACCGCGCCCCCCGTCGGCGCAAGCCCGCGCTGCGGGTCCTGCACGGTATCGACCTCGACGTGCATCCGCACGAAACGGTGGGCCTGGTCGGCGAATCCGGCTCGGGCAAGACCACCCTGGGGCGTGCCGTGCTCGGTCTGGTCCCGATCGCGTCCGGCACGATCGGCTTCGCCGGGAACCGGATCGACGGCCTGACTCGGCGGGCGCGACGCGCGCTGAGCCGGGAGATCCAGGTGGTGTTCCAGGATCCGTACGGTTCGCTGAATCCGTCGATGACCATCGGCGACATCCTCACCGAACCGCTCACGGCCGACCGGTCGCACAACCGAGTCGCCGCCCGGGCCCGGATCGGCGAACTCCTGGACGCTGTCGGCCTGCCCGGTGACACCGCCGACCGGCCGGCCCGGGAATTGTCCGGCGGACAGCGTCAACGGGTCGCGATCGCCCGGGCGTTGGCCCCCGGGCCGCGCCTGATCATCTGCGACGAACCGGTCAGCGCGCTCGATCTGTCCACCCGGGCCCAGGTGCTCAACCTGCTGGTCGAACTCCAGCAACGGACCGGCGTGGCATACCTGTTCATCGCACACGACCTGTCGGTGGTGGGTCACGTGAGCGATCGGGTGGCGGTGATGTCACGCGGCACGATCGTCGAGTGCGACACCGCCCGCCGGATCACCACCGAGCCCACCCACCCGTACACCCGCAACCTCCTGCTCGCCGCACCGGTGCCCGACCCGGACCGCCAGGCCGCGCGGCGAGCGGCCCGGCATCGACTGGTGCAGGACGAGGCCACGCGGTGACGTCGGCGCGGCGGGGGAGTACCCGAGGCGGTCACTCGCCGCGCAGGACCGCCACACGACGCTGAACCGACCCGCCGGCACTACGGGCCCTTCGGCGTCACAGCCACTCGTTGCGTCGGAACGCCCGGAACATCAGTACACACGCGGTGACCATCACCGTCAGCACGGTCGGATACCCGTACGTCCACTTCAGTTCGGGCATGTGCTCGAAGTTCATGCCGTAGATGCCGACGATCAACGTCGGGACGGCCAGGATCGCCGCGATGGCGGCGATCTTGCGCATGTCGGTGTTCTGCCGGACGGTCACCCCGGCCAGGCTGGCGGACAGGATGCCGTCCAGCAGTTCGTCGAACGCGGCCAGCCGCTCGCGGACCAGGGCCAGGTGGTCGGCGACGTCGCGCAGGTACGCGTCGAAGCCGGTGCCGACGCCGGGCAGCGCGACGGCGGAGAGCCGCTCCAACGGCCGGGCCAGCGGCAGGACCGCCCGCTTGAACTCGATCAGCTCGCGCTTGAGCTGGTAGATGCGCTCCGCGTCGTTGCTGGGCCGAGGCGAGAACACGTCGACCTCCAGCCGCTCGAAGTCGTCCTCGACCTTGTCCGCCACCCGCAGGTAGTCGTCGACGACCCGGTCGGTGATCGCGTGCACGACCGAGGCCGGCCCGTGCGCGAGCATCGCCGGGTCGGCCTCCAGCGACTGACGCAGCTCGACCAGCGGCGGCGCACTGCCGTGCCGGACCACCACGACGAACTTCTCCCCGGCGAAGATCATGATCTCGCCGGTGTCGACCACCTCGCTGGTCGCGGTCAGCGCGTCGTGCTCCACGTAGACGATGGTCTTCAGGACCAGGAACAGGGTGTCGTCGTAGTACTCCAGTTTGGGCCGCTGATGGGCCTCGACCGCGTCCTCCACGGCCAACGGATGCAGGTCGAACGCGTCGGCGACGCCGGCCAGGTCCTCGGCGAGCGGGGCGTACAACCCGATCCACACGAAGGTGTCCTCGCCCGCCTCGGCCGCATCCAGCGCGTCACTCAGCGCCACCTCGCCGGGGCGCCGCACACCCTTGTCGTAGAGCGCGCAGTCCACCACCACGGGAGCGCGCGCAGCCCCCGACCCGGGCGTGGGTGCCGCGCCGGAGCCGTGCCGGAACCGCCTGGGCGTGCGCCACGAACTCATCGTCCTACTCCCGAATCGAGGGTGTCCCCGCCGATGGTAGGCGGCCAGGGCGCCTGCGGTGCGGGCGCCGGCGAATCCGGCCTCGCTTCGGCGCCGGGCCGCATCCGTCGGTGCCGCGCCCAGGCCGACCGGGCCCGTCGTCGGTGGTGTCGCCTACCCTCGGTGCCTTCCGTACGTCGGGTCCCCGAACCCGACGTCGAGCGAGGAGGCAACCGGTGCGTACCCCAGGCGAGTTCCCCGAATTCGCAGCGGAGGGCCGGCAGCCTGCGCCGTCCGCGACCGCCGGACCGCACCCGCGCTTCGACGGGCTGTACGTGGCCGTCGAGCCGGACGATGTCGCCGGGAAGGAGCGCAGGGCCAGGAAGGAACCGGGCTTTTGTGCGTACATCCGGTTCACCGCCCCCGACCTGGTCTCCACCGTCACCTCGCTCGTCGGTGCCGTCGAGCAGATCGCCCGCTGGTTCGGCCCCGAACACACCGGATGCAGCCAGGGCACCTACGAGCTGGACGGGACGTCGATCTCGTTCGCCGCGACCAGCCGGTCCGGCACCGTGCTGTACTCGGGCACGCTGAGTCCGGACGCGTCGACGCTCCTCCTGGACACGCACAGTCTGATCAACGGCCGTCGGGCACACGTCGAGCTGCGCTTCACGCAGGCGTCGTTTCCCGACCGGCTGAAAGCCTGATTTGCTCGTCGGCCGCCCGGGCGGGTTCGCCCACCCGTGTCCGGACGGGCCGGTGGGCCCCGAGGATCGGCCGTCGGCGCCGATCCACCCCGGGCGTGTTGCTAGATTGGCCCTGCCGCAAGTGTCTGCGGCCTCCGCCTATTTTGGGGATTCCGTGCCGCTCAGCACCACCGTGCCCATTCCGGAAATCGACCTCGTGGCCGTTCGGGAGGAATACGCCGCCCTGGCGGCGGAGGGTCTCCGTCTCGACCTCACCCGAGGCAAGCCCTCGCCACAGCAGCTCGACCTGGCCAACGGCCTGCTCACGTTGCCCGGCGAAGCGGACTTCAAGGCCGCCGACGGCACCGACTGCCGCAACTACGGCGGACTGAACGGCCTGCCCGAGCTGCGCGCGATCTTCGCCGAGCTGCTCCAGGTGCCCGCCGCGCAGCTCCTGGCCCTGGGCAACGCGAGCCTCACGCTGATGCACGACGTGATCGCCAACGCGTTGTTGTCCAAGGTGCCCGGTGCCGAGCGGCGCTGGGTGGACGAGCCCGAGGTGCTGTTCCTGTGCCCGGTGCCCGGCTACGACCGGCACTTCGGCGTGCTGGAGCGGTTCGGCATCGGCATGATCCCGGTCCCGCTCACCGGTGCGGGCCCGGATCTGGAGCAGGTGGAGGCGCTGGTCGCCGCCGACCCGAGGATCAAGGGCATGTGGTGCGTGCCCAAGTACAGCAACCCCACCGGGGAGAGCTACAGCGACGAGACGGTGCGCCGGCTGGCCGCGATGCCGACGGCGGCGCCGGACTTCCGGCTGTTCTGGGACAACGCCTACGCCGTGCACCACCTGACCGACACCCCGGTCGAGCTGCTGTCCGTGCTGGACGCGTGCGCCGAGGCGGGCAACCCGGACCGGGCGTTCGTCTTCGGCTCGACCTCGAAGATCAGCCACGCCGGCGCCGGCGTCGCCTTCTTCGGTGCCTCCCCGGCCAACGTGGCCTGGCTGACCGGCCTGCTGGCCAAGCAGACGATCGGCCCGGACAAGATCAACCAGCTCCGGCACGTGCGTTTCTTCGGCGACACCGCAGGCGTGGTGGCGCACATGGAGCTGCACCGAGAGCTGCTCGCGCCGCGCTTCGAGGCGGTGTACGAGGCGCTGGAGCGTGAGCTGGGCCCGCTCGGGATCGCCTCCTGGACCCGGCCCGAGGGCGGCTACTTCGTCAGCCTGCTGGTTCCGGACGGTTGTGCCGCCGAGGTGGTGCGGCTGGCCAAGGAGGTCGGCGTCGCGCTGACCCCGGCGGGCGCCGCCTTCCCGGGCGGGAACGACCCGCGCGACCACCAGATCCGGCTCGCGCCCAGCTACCCCACGGTCGACGAGGTCCGCCGGGCGATGCGGGCCGTGGCCGTGTGCGTGAAGCTGGCCGCCGCCGAGGCCGCTGCGGCCTGAGCAAGGCCGACGACCCCGTCGTGCCCACCCGGTCGGGTGGGCAACCTCGACCGCTACCACACGGCCCGACAGCCCGATTCCCAGACGCCCGCGCGTCTGG
>NZ_JBEXUX010000121.1:0-16084 GCF_040629175.1 Embleya sp. NPDC005971
GTGGGACCGGCTCGATCTCCGCCGATCCACGCCGACCGTTTGGCACAGAGCCACCCGCTGCCGACCAAAACGCGACCGCCGGCCGCAAACGCCCGGCCCACTCGGAAAGGCTCCTCGGCGGACCTGACGAAAGCGCCCTCCCGCTCCGCCGTTGCCGGCGCCTTTCCCGCCGAGCAACGCCCACCTCTCGCCGGGAAACCCAAGGTTCCCGGCCGCCGGTGACTGTGGGACCGGGCTGATCTCCACCAGCCCACGCCGACCGTTTAGCACTGAGCCACCCGCGCCCGCCCCGACCAAGACGCGACCGCCGGCCGCGACCGCCCGACCCACTCGACAAGGCTCCCCGGCGAACCTGACCGGGCCGCCCCATCGGCTCCGCCGTTGCCGGCGCCTTTTCCGGCGAGCAACGCCTGTGTCTCGCCGGTGAGCCCAGGGCTCCTGACCGCTGGCGACCCCGATCTCGACCCCGATCTCGACCCCGACCTCGACCCCGACCTCCACCCCGACCCCGACCCCCACCCTGACCCCGACCCCGACCCCGGGCCCATCTCCACCAGCCCACGCCGACCGTTAGCACTGAGCCTCCCGCCGCCGACCAAGACGCGACCGCCGGCCGCGAACGCCGGGCCCACTCGAAAAGGCTCCCCAACGGACCTGTGACGCAAGCGCCCACCCGCTCCGTCGTTGCCGGCGCCTTTCCCGCCGAGCAACGCTCACCTCTCGCCGGGGAACCCAAGGTTCCCGGCCGCCGGTGACCCCGGGACCGGCTCGATCTCCACCAGCCCACGCCGACCGTTTAGCACTGAGCCACCCGCGCCCAACCCGACCAAGACGCGACCGCCCGCCGCGAACACCCAGCCCACTCGGAAAGGTTCCGCAGTGAACCCGACCGAGTTGCCAACAGTCCGGGGCGGTGTCGCGGGCGGCCGGTTCGGCAGCTTGTGGGTGCGTGATTGCTGTCTTGGTGCGCGGGGTGTGGGTGTTGTGCGCTGGATGGGCGCCGTGTGTGCGCCTCGTGGGTGGAGGTCACGCGGGAGGTTCGTGAGGTAACCGTGGGTGTTGTATGCATGGAGGAAAGGGCTCTGCTGCTGATACCGTTAATCAGAGGGATAAGCGTGCGGCTTTTTCCATAAAGCGCCTTTTTCATCCTCGTGTTCTCGTCGGTCGGGCCGGTCATCTGTGACTTCGGGCCGGGCATCGATGGTTTCCTGGCCGTTTTTCGTGCTTGGGCTTTCCGGTTGTGTTCGGTTTGTGCTCGAATCGTGTACGGCGCCTTCTGTTCGGTCCTTCGGTTCGACGTGCGGTTCGACGTGCGGTTCGGCTTGTGGTTCGAGACATGTGACAGCGGGAGGCGGCTCGATGAGCATTTCCGACGAGGAGCGACGCACGTTCACCGAGTTCGACGCACGCGCGCTGTCGGCTGCGGGCGAGGTCGCCGATTCGCCGGCCGAGGCCCGGGCCTGGATTCGGCTCGTGGGCGCGATGGGACGGGTGTTGTACCCGTTCGAGTGCGCCGGCTCGGCCGGCTCGCAATCGTGTCCGCCGCGCGACTGGGGGGTGGTCGAGACCACGATCGAACTGCGTGTCCGGACCCGGGAGATCCGCATGGCGGTACTGGGGCACGGGGAAGCGGTGCGGCGCGCCTTTCGTGCGCTCGACGCGCCGGCGGACGGCGCCTGGCAGCGGCGGACGGAGGTGCTGATCGCGCTGTCGCTGGCCGCCGGTCAGGCTCGCTTCCTGGGCAATCGGCTGACGTTCCTGCCGAGTTCGGTGTCCCTGCGGCAGACCGCGCTCGCCCAGGCGCTCGGGACGGCGCTGGCGGACAGCGGGCGGGCGTTGGACACGGCGCAGGGGCTGTTGCGCGAGATGTCCGGGGCCGACGGAGAGGTGCGTGCCGTGATCTCCGGTACGGCCGCGTGCGCGGCGGTTACGAGGGCGGTTCGGCTCGCGGCATGCCTGGAGGAGGATGTCCGGGCGCAGGCGGTCGATGCGTCGGGGGTGGACCTGTCCCGGCTCGGCCCGGTCGATCCGGGCCTGCTCGCGAGTGTGATCTGGTCCCGAACGACCGTATGGCCGGCCTGTATCGCGCCGTTGCTGAGGGCCCGGTCGAATCGGGTCGCGGACGGGGTCTACCAGGTGCGGCGGGTGTACGACACGCGGGACGGGTGAGCGGTACGCCGGATCGGGGGCCGATCGGAAACACCCGCCGATCACGGGTGGCCCAGTCGGCTCTCATGAACTCTTCAGGAATGCCCGGCAGGGTCGGCGCCATGACCGACAGCGATGACGACCGGAACCACGATCGGAACCACGACCGGACCGGCGATCCCTTCGACCGCATCGACTTCCCGGGCCGGCGACGGTTCCTGTTCCTCGGCGGCGCGGCGGGACTGGCCCTGGTCGGTTGTACGAACTCCTCGAACTCCTCGAACTCCTCCGGCTCCTCGAACTCCTCCGGCACCTCGAAGAACTCGGCGGCGGGCGCGGCGACTTCCTCGGGCGCCGGGCAATGTGTGCTGACCGCCGACGTCACGCAGGGGCCGTACTACCTCGACAACGCGTTCGTCCGGCAGGACATCACCGAGGGCAAGCCCGGTCTGCCGCTGCGGATTCGACTGACCGTGGCGAGTGTGAACGGGGCGTGTGCGCCCGTTGCCGGCGCGGCGGTGGAGATCTGGCACTGCGATGCGTGGGGCTACTACTCGGGGTTCACCACCGCCGACCCCGGAGGCGGCGTCCCGGCCGAGGGCGCGGACGGCAGCAAGGCCAACGACACCACGTACCTGAGGGGCTATCAGGTGGCGGGCGCGGACGGCGTCGTGGAGTTCGTGACGATTTTTCCCGGTTGGTACGAGCCGCGCGCCGCGCACATCCATGTCAAGGTGCACACCGGCGGCATGAACACGGACGGCATCTACGAGGGCGGCACGGTCGACCACACCGGCCAGATCTTCTTCCCCGACGAGACCGTCGCCGCCGTCCACGCCCGGGCCCCGTACAACCGGCACACCGGCACGCCGAAGAAGCTCGCCGAGGACATGGTCTACGGCCAGGGCGGCGCCAAGGACGGCCTGACCACCCTCACCCCGCTCCGCTCCGGTTCCCCCGGGTCCGGCTACCTGGCCACCCTCACCCTGGGCATCGATCCCACGAAGTCCGCCGCGCAACCCGACGCCCCCGCCACGCAACCCGACGCCCCCGCCACCCAACCCCCAAGCGCCCCGCCGCTCGCTCGGTCGTGAGCCGGTCGGATCTCCCGGGACCCGGTCGGGACCTGGTCGGAACTCGCTCTGGAACTCGGGCGGATCTCGCCCGAAACTCGCCCGGATCTCGCCCGAAACTCGCCTCGATCTCACCCGAAACTCGCCCGTGCCCCCATCACGTCCCCCAGTGACCAGGCCGCGTAAAGGCCGCGGGAAGGGTCGTGCGCAGGTCGCCCTTGGCGGCGTCGAGTTGCGACTGGACGAGGTAGAGGGCGTCGCTGAGGTCCGCACCGCGCAGGTCCGCGTCGCGGAAGTCGGCGCCGATCACGTCGGCGAATCGCAGGTCCGCGGTACGCAGGTCGGCGCCGATCAGGTACGCCCCGCGCAGGTTCGCGCCGCGCAGGTCGGCCCCCTTGAGCCGGGCGCCGATCAGGTCCGCGCCTCGGCGGTCCTTCTTCTTGCCCGGAACGCCCGCCCGGACCAGTTCGCTCGCCCGCAGCAGCAGCGGGTTGAGCTGGTGCCGCAGCGCCCCGACGTCGATCCGGAGCAGCTCGGCCGGCTCGCCGAGGGTGAGTCGCTCGGTGTCCCGGTAGGCGACGCGCAGTTGATCGTGGACCGGGCGGGCCGCGGCCAGGCACTGCGCCTCGTGCAGGTAGCGGAGCAGTTCGTGCAGGTCCCGCATGATCGGGAAGACCCGGAACATCTGCTTCGCGGTGTGTGGCGCCCGGCGCCAGTCCTGCCCCGCGTAGGTGACCTGGGCGACCTTTTGTCCCGCGCCGAAGCAGTCGTAGACCGTGCACCCCGAGAAGCCGATGTCCCGCAGCCGCGTGTGCACGCCGCAGCCGAAGTCGTCCGAGCGCAGATTGGGGCAGGCGCGCCCGGCGGGCTTGTCGATGGCGAAGTCCGCCGAGGCGGCGAAGGCGGGGGCGACGCAGCACAGCGCGAAGCAGTTCGCGCAGTCGGCGCGGAGACCGTCGGCTCGTTGTTCGACGAGGTCCGGGGCCCCGCCGGGTAGGGCGGGTTCGCGCTGGTCGGACACGGTGTGGGGACTCCTGCCGGGTCGGGGATGCCGCGGGCCGCGGCTGGGGACGACTGCCCATTGTTCCCGATCGGCTTTCGATCCATCGGCGGGCCGTCGGGTGGGATCAGTGGGTGCGACCGCCGGGTGGCGTCAGTGGGCCGCGGCGTCGCGCAGGCCGGCGAGGAAGGCGCGGAGCGCGGGTTGCGGCGGGGCCGAGGTGCGGACCGCCGCGTAGACCCGGCGGGTCGGCTCGGGGTTGCGGATCCGGCGGACGACGGTGGTCGGCCGGGGGCCGTCCAGGGCCGATTCGGGGATCAGCGCGACGCCCAGACCGGCGGCGGCGAAGCCCTGGGCGGTCGCGTAGTCCTGGCTGTCCACCACGAATCGCGGCCCGAAGCCCGCCGCGGCGCAGGCTTCCAGGAGTACGTCCCGGCACGGGCCCTCGGACTCGCTCGCGACCCATGGTTCGTCGGCCAGGTCGACCAGGTCGAGTACTCGCTTGGCGGCCAGTCGATGGCCGCGCGGGAGTACGGCGCGATAGCGCACGTCGAGCAGGTGCTCCAGACGCAGGCCGTCGACGGGCGGCCGGTCGTCGGGCCGGACCACCAGCGCCACATCGGCCCGACCCTCGCGCACCGGCGTCAGCGGGTGGCGCGGGTCGGACAACTCCAACCGGACCTCGACACCGGGGAGTTCGCGGCGCAGCGCGGCCAGCGCGGGGGCCACCAGGACGGCGCCGGCGGTGGCGAAGTAGTGGATCGTCAGCCGCCCGCTGCGGCCGGTGCGCAGGTCGGCCAGCGCGGTCTCGGCCGCGGCCAGATGGTCGCCGATCAGCGCCGCGTACTCGGTGAGCAGGCGGCCGGCCTCGGTGGGTCGTACGCCTCGACCGACGCGTTCGAGCAGCGCGATCCCGGCTTCCTTCTCCAGGGCGGCGACCTGCTGACTCACGGCGGAGGGCGTATATCCCAGGCTCCGCGCGGCGGCGGTGACCGAGCCGCCGGTGACCACCGCCCGGAGTACCTGCATGCGTCGCACATCAAGCATGTCGGCAAGCTTAATGTGTAGGAGCACTTAAGTGTTTGTGCAGAATGTTTCGCTTGTCTTAAGGATCGGGGTGCGACAAGGTGAAAGCCAATCCCGAATTCCTGCCCAGGCGACCCGTACCGGAGGCGAATCGTGCTCGGTGGATCACGTGCGACGGCGGTGCGGATGGCGGTACTGGCCCTGTTGTGGGGATCGGGCTTCCTGTGGATCAAGGTCGCCCTGAACGGCGGCCTGGCCCCGCTGCACATCACCGTCGTGCGCTGCGTCCTGGGCGCCGCCGCCCTGCTGGTCCTGGCCCGCGCCGCGGGTGAGCGGCTCCCGCGCGAGCGCCGGGTGTGGGGTCATCTGGTGGTGGCCGCGCTGTTCTGCAACGCGGTGCCGTTCTTTCTCTTCGCGGTCGGCGAGCAGACGGTGGATTCCGGAGTCGCGGGCGTGTTGAACGCCACGACGCCGCTGTGGTCCCTGGCCATCGGGATCGTGTCGGGCACCGAACGTGCGCTGTACCCGCTGCGGTTGCTCGGTCTGGGGCTGGGCTTCGGGGGGACGTTGCTGATCTTCGCGCCCTGGCAGCACGGCGGGTCGGCCGGTTGGGGTGCGGCGGCCCTGCTCGGCGCGGCGGTCGGCTACGCGGTCGCGTTCGCCTACATGGCCCGGTATCTGATCGGCCGCGGCGGTGCGCCGCTCGCGCTGTCCGCGGCCCAGTTGTTGTGCGCGACCGGGTTGACCGCACTCGCGTTGCCGCTCGGGCCCACCGATCCGGGTGCGCCGACCGTCACCGGGGTGCTGGCCGTCGTGGTCCTGGGCATCCTGGGCACCGGCGTCACCTTCCACCTGAACTCGCGGCTGATCGCCGACGAGGGGCCGACGGCCGCGGCCACGGTCGGCTATCTGTTGCCGGTGGTCTCGGTGACACTGGGCGCGCTCGTGCTGGACGAGGCGCTGAGCGTGCGGGTGGTGGCGGGCATGGTCGTGGTGCTGGTGGGTGTCGGGCTGACCCGGGCGCGGGGGCGGACCCCGGCGCCCGAGGTCGCGCCCGGCTCCGCGACCGCCGGCCCCGCGACCGCCGGCCCCGCCCGGGCGGAGGAGGGGCCGGTCGCGGCGGTGTCAGGTCGCCTTGGCCGGCGTCCAGGTGCCGGGGCGGACGACGACGGCCGTGGTGTGGATCGGGGGGCTGTGTCGGAAGCGGAGGGTGAAGGGGACGATCTGGCCCGGGGTGAGCTTCGGGGGCGCGCCGAGCATGATGTTGGCGCCGCTCGCGGTCATGCCCAGGAGGCCGTTGGCCGGGATCGGCAGGGACGCGGTCATCCACATCCGGCCGGCGTAGCCGGTGTACGTGTGGAAGCTGAATCCCGCGTCGGGGGTGATCGGTGTGCTGACCGAGACGAGTTCGTCGTTGGCGGCGCCGGAGTTGCGGATGGTGAAGTACGCGGAGGTCGCGTCGGCGTTGGTGGCCAGGTGCACGCGGCCGTCGCTGATCGAGAGCTCGGGGGCGCTGCCGGCTCGGCCGCCGGCCGTCCAGGCGGTGAGCAGGGTCAGCGCGAGGGCGGCCGCGACGAGGGGGCCCGCGACGGTCTTGAGCAGGGCGAGGGGTTTCACGTCGGGTCCTGATTCGCGTCGTCGGGGCGGCGGTCGGGGCGGGGCCCGGGGGCGGGGTCGGCTTCGGTGCGCCGTTCGGGGCGGAAGCGGGTCAGGCGCAGGCTGTTGGTCACCACCGCCAGCGAGCTGACCGACATCGCCGCGGCGGCCAGCATCGGATTGAGCAGGCCGGTCACCGCGACCGGGATCAGCAGCACGTTGTAGCCGAACGCCCAGCCGAGATTGGCCCGGATCGTGCCGGTCGTGCGCCGGGACAGCCGGATCGCGTCGGCGAGCGCGGTCAGGTCGTCGCCGACCAGGGTGACGTCCGCCGCGCCGATCGCCGCGGCCGTACCGCCGCCCATGCCGATGCCCAGGTCCGCCTCGCCCAGCGCGATGGTGTCGTTGATGCCGTCGCCGACCACCGCGATCGCCCGGCCGGGCTGGTCCCGGCGCAGGCCCCGGACCAGTTCGGCCTTGTCGTGCGGGTCCAACTCGCTGAGCACCTCGTCGATGCCCACCGCGTCGGCGATCGCGCGGGCCGGCCCCGGGCGGTCGCCGGTGGCCAGGATCACCGTGATGCCGAGCCGGTCCAGGGCCCGGATCGCGCCGGCCGCCTCCGGCCGCACCGAGTCGCCCAGGACCAACACCCCAGCGGGGGTGCCGTTCACGGTGGCGAGCACGGCGGTGTCCCCGGCCGCGTCCGCCTCGGCCAGCGCCGCCCGCAGATTCGCCGGCAACGCCGTCACGTCCTCGGCGCCCGGCCGCAACACCGCCACCCGCGACCCCTCGACCAGGCCGCGTACGCCGGTGCCCGGTTCGGCGGTGAAGTCGGCCACCGGCGGCAACGTACCGAAGCGCTCGGTCGCGGCCCGGGCCACGGCCCGACCGATCGGATGCCCGGACCCGGCCTCGACCGCGCCGACCAGGGACAACAGTTCGCCCGGAGCCACGCCCGGGGCCGGCTCGTGGCGCAGCAGGCTCATCCCGCCCGTGGTCAGCGTGCCGGTCTTGTCCACCACGATGGTGCCGACCCGGCGCAGCCGCTCCAGGCCGGCGGGTTCGCGGATCAGGACGCCCATCCGGGCCCCGCGGCCGGTCGCGGCCAGGATCGCGGTGGGCGTGGCCAGGCCCAGCGCGCACGGGCAGGCGACCACCAACACGGCCATCGTCGCCGCGGCGGCGGCCTGCGGAGCGCCGCCCGCGCCGAGCCAGAAGCCCAGTACGGTCACCGCCGTCGCCAGCACGGACGGCACGAACACGCCCGCGATGCGATCGGCCAGGCGCTGCGCGCCGGTCTTGCCGGCCTGGGCCTCCTCGACCGCGGCGGTGATCCGGGCGAGCCGGGTGTCCGCGCCGACCGCCGTGGCCCGGGCGGTGAATCGGCCGCCCTCGTTGACGCTCCCGCCGGGCACCGGGTCCGTCGGGCCGACCTCCATCGGCCGGCTCTCCCCGGTCAGATGGGACACGTCCAACGCGGAGCGGCCCTCGACCACGACCCCGTCCGCCGGCACCCGGTCGCCCGGGCGGACCACGAACACCTGACCGACCGTCAAGGACGCGGTCGGCACGGTCACCTCGACCTCCTTCCCGGCCCGCCCCGGGTGCAGCACGGCGGCCTCGTCCGGGACCAACGTGGCCAACTCCCGTACCGCCGATCCGGTGCGCCGTCGGGCCCGTTCCTCCAACCGGCGGCCGAACAGGACGAACAGTGGTACGGCGACCGCCACTTCGAGATACGAGTGCGCCTCGGTGCCGGCCTCGGCACCGGGCGCGCCGGTCGCGGACGGGAGCAGGTCGAACGCCATCCGCATCCCGGGCTCGCCCGCGCCGCCCACGAACAGGGCGTACAGCGACCAGCCGAACGCGGCGAGCACACCCAGGCTGACCAGGGTGTCCATGGTCGCGGTCGCGTAGCGCAGCCCGTGCAGGGCCTGCCGGTGGAAGGGCCACGCGCCCCAGGTCGCCACCGGCGCGGCCAACATCAGGCACAACCACTGCCAGTTGGTGAACTGCCAGGCGGGCACCATGGACAACACCAGGACCGGGATCGCGAGCGCGGCGGTCAGCAGCAGGTCGCGCCGGCCGTGGTCCACCTGCTCGACGCCGGCCGGTCCGGTCGCGGCGGGCGTCGCCGTGATCAGGGTCGCCGAGAAGCCGGCTTCGGTGACCGCCGCCAGCAGGTCCACCACGGGCAGCGACGCGGGATGCACCACCCGGGCCCGGCCGGTGGCCAGATTGACCGTCGCGCTGACCCCGTCCAACCGGGCGAGCCGACGTTCGACCCGATTCACGCAGGCGCCGCAGGTCATCCCGGAGACGGTGACGTCGGTGGTGAGCAGGGCTGCGGAGGTGGTCACAGGGCACCTCCGGCGAGCGCGGGTGTGGTGGGTGTGCCGAGGCCCATCCGGCTGTGTCCGCCGCCACCTTCCTCGCCCATCGGTACCGGGGCTTGAGGCGGTCCGGGCCGGTGCAGATCGGGCGCCACCGGTCCGGCCTGGCGCCCGGCCGCGAACGCGACGACGAACAGCAGCACGAGCAGGCCGAGGAAGGCGAGCACGGTACGGGATGCGGGGGTCGACCGGGTCGACCCGGCGGCGGTGCGCGCGGCGGCGGTGCGCAACGACAGGGGCCAGGGGCGGTTCCGGGCGTCGGGTCCGCCGGCGAACACGGGCATGAATCGGGCTCCAGGGGTCGAACGGGGGACGAGACTGCACGGGACGGGGCTGTGGTGGGGCGGGGGCTGTTGTGGCCGGAGGCGTGTGCGGGTGCCCTGGCCGCGAGCACGAGCACGAGCACGAGCACGAGCATCGGCACGGCCACGAGCACGAGGAAGGGCGCGGAGACGGGCACGAGCATCCCGGTAGTCGGTCGGCGATGATCTCCGGTTCCCCGGGCGGTCGTGATTCCCGCGCGAGGCGGGAAGTCGACCAATATTGCCATGAATTGTTCATGTTTCTGATGAGATGCCGGCAATCGAGTTCGGAACGCCCCTCTTTCGTAGGTGCGTTCGGGTGTGGTTCGGGAAGGCTTCGGGAGGAGTTCGGTAACCGGCCGGGCACCCGAGGGTTCGGGTGGGTCCGGCGGATGGGAACATGACGTCACCATGCCTGCCCGGTCCGTGCTTCGAGCCGTTCGCGCCGCGATGTTCGCGGTGATCTGCGTGCTGCTCGCGTTGTTCGGGCACACGCTCATGTCCGACGCGCCGGTCCACTGGGCCGCGCCCGTCGGCGCCGGCGTCGGGATCGGCGTCCTCGCCTGGGCCGTGGCCGATCGTGAGCGCGGCCTCGGCGTGATCACCGGTGCGGTACTGGCCGCCCAGGCCGGCCTGCACACCTTGTTCACGCTGGCCCGCCAACCGGTTCCCGAACCGACCGGCGCGGCCCGCTTTCGCGATCAGTGGCTTCAGGTCCTGCTGTGCACCGACGACCGACCCGGCGATGCGCCGACCCGGTCGGTCACCGAACTCCTGATCCGGATGCGCCTGGACCCGAACCTGGCCGGCGGCTCACCGGAGGCGGCCGGCTTCGGTCGACCGCCGTCCGGCGGGCATCACGTGGCCGGCGCGGGTGGGATGAACCACGACGGCGCGGTGATGGCGGTCATGGGCCAGGGCCCCGGCGGCATGTTCGCCGCGCACGTGCTCGCCGCGCTCGGCTGCGGCCTGTGGCTGCGGCACGGCGAGAAGGCCGTCTTCCGACTGCTGCGCGTGCTCGCCACGATGGCGGGCACGGTGGTACTCGCCCTGGTCGGCGCCTGGTCGGCGCCGGTCGCCACCCGACTGCCGGGGATGCCCCGTGCCCGCGATCGCGGCGAACGGGCCATCGCGAAATGGGTCTGCCGCCCGCTGCCGGGCCGCGGGCCGCCCGCCGCGCTGTTCGCCTGAGCCGTCCACCCGACCCGCGTGTGCCTTCCGGCCGTGCTTTCCGCCGCCGCGCCACGTGTACGCGCGTCGCGCCCGTGAGCGTGTGCCCGTGCCCCGGCCCACGTTCGCGCTGAACTCGCGCGACCGAGCACACCGCAGGCCGTAACGCCGACCCGGTACGCATCCGCGTCGCCGTCGGTGGACCCGGGCGTACCCGCCACCCGAGGAGCGCCCAGCGCACCGACTCGCCCGTCGCCGTGTCCGAATCCGACACCGGTGCCGAGCGGAACGGGCGCGCGCCGAGGCGCCGTCGGGTGATTCGCGCACCGCCGTCGAGACCGCGCCCCGCGCTCGGCTCCGGCGGGCGTCCCGCCCACCAGCTCGGCATCGATCCGCCCCGGGCCGATCGATCGCCGCCCGCATGACGAGGACGTAAAACGTGACTTCCTGGCACCTTCTCGACCACCCGGCGCGCCGGGCCGACCATCCGCCGGCGGGGTCGGCGGACCGGCCCGCGAGAGCCGACGCACCGACGTACCCCGTCCAGGGTGTGGGGGTATCCGGTGCATGACCTCGACCTGACCGCCCGGGCCCTGGCGGGCGCGGCCGGCGACCCGGACGCCGTGGACGACTTCGTCCGGGGCACGCATCGCGACGTGTGGCGCTTCGTCGCGTATCTGACCGACGTACAGAGCGCGGACGACCTCACCCAGGAGACGTATCTGCGGGCCTGGACGGCCCTGCCGCGGTTCACCGGGGCGTCCTCGGTCCGCACCTGGCTGCTGTCCATCGCCCGACGTACCGTCGTTGACCGCTATCGCGCGGCGGCGGCCCGACCGCGCACCGCCTCGGTCGAGGACTGGGTCGAGGTCGCCGAGCGCCGCCAGGACATCTCCCGTCCCGGCTTCGAGGAGGGGCTGGCCCTGGACGACCTGTTCGGGGCGCTGCAGCCGGCGCGCCGCGAGGCGTTCGTGCTGACCCAGGTCCTGGACTTCGGCTATGCCGAGGCCGCGACCATTGCGGGCTGCCCGATCGGCACGGTCCGCTCCCGCGTGGCCAGGGCCCGAAGCGACCTGATCACCCTCCTCCGCGACGCCGAGTCCGCCGCCCACCAACCGACCTGAGATCGCCCGTACCCGCGTCCACACTCGTACCCGTACCCGTACCCGTACTCGCGTCCGGCTCGGGCGAGGTCCACAACCCTCGCCCGAGTCGAGGCGGTGTTCGGCCCGAGCCCCGACGACGAAACGACGCTGCGGTGCCGCGGTGCTGTGGTGCGAGCATGTCCGGCGTCGGCCGCAACGGGATCGTGCACAATGCGAATCGACGCGTTTCGAGGCGTTTTGGCACAGGTCCGCGCCTACCTGCGTCGGGTCGTCCCGCCGGGCCCGAGAGGAGCGATCCGCTTGGATGGCTCGGGTGCCGGAGGTTGCAGGTGGGCGAGCGTGACGTGGCTGCCACATGTCACGAGTGCTCTCGCGCGTCCGGCCATGGAAGGTGCGGCGGCCCGTGCGTCGAGCGAGCGGGGGCTGCCGACCGACTGCCATCGAATGTTCGTGTGGGACTCGGGTCGGGAGTTGTCCGTCCGGGATCTGCCGCGGGGCCGAGCCGCTTTCCTCGGTGGAGTCGAGGATGGCGTCAACACGTACCGGGTGCTGCTCGACAGCGGCGAAGTATGGATGCTTCACGACTACGAGCGCGACGCGGGCCGGCGGTACCGGCTCGTCGACTCCTCGGTGTCGGGACTGCGGCGCGTCCCGAGGACCCGGGAGGGCTTCGTCCACTCGGGAAAGCGCGAAGCCGACGACGACCACGACGACTACGTCGAAGACGTGATCGAGCAGGCCCGGCAGGGCGATCCGGCCATGTCCGAAGACGAGGACTCGTGGCGGTCGCGCGTCTTCGAGGAAGTCGAGCTTGGCGTGCTCGGTCCCGAGGAGGCGTAGGCGACGACTTCGCGGTCATGGACGCGGCCGGGACCGCTCACCGGACCTGCTCCGGTTCGGGCCCGGCCGAGAGCCGCGCGACGGTGACCGGGACCCGCCGTGATTCGGGTCCGAGCCTGGTGGCCGTGGTTTGCGCGGCGGTGGACGGTTACGCCTTGCGGTCGGCGAGGGAGTAGGAGGCGGTGGCGACGGTGGCGGCCACGGTGAGTACCGAGGGCCAGGCGCCGATCTTCTTCGCGAGCGGGTGCGAGGCGCCGAAGGCGATCGTGTACAGGCCGGTCAGCGCGGCGGCGGTGGGTGTCCCGGCCTGCTCGTGCCAACCCTTGGCGGCGAACACACCGGCTGCGGCGAGTACCGCGCCGCCCAGCGGGCGCTTCTTCGTGTAGCGGGCGACGGCGTAGCCGCCGACCAGACCGCCGGCGGCGACGGCGGCGGTGGGGATACGGGCCATGGGAAACGCTCCTCGAATCGACGTGCGAACCTCGTGCGATCGACCCACCACGGGGGCGACCCGGCGCGCGGCCCGACCGGCACCCCACGAACCTAACGCCCCCGAATCCGCCGGCATCCACGCCCCCCACCGACACCGAGCGCTCGCCGAGATCGGCGCGTGCGGGCATCCGACGTGATGCGATCGCCATCCGCGCCATCCGCGCTCGCCGCGCCATCCGCGCTCGCCGCGCCATCCGCGCTCGCCGCGCCATCCGCGCCATCCGCGCTATCCGCGCCATCCGCGCTATCCGCGCCATCCGCGCTATCCGCGCTTGCCGCGCTATCCGCGCTTGCCGCGCTATCCGCGCTTGCCGCGCTATCCGCGCTTGCCGCGCTATCCGCGCTTGCCGCGCTTGCCGCGCTTGCCGCGCTATCCGCGCTTGCCGCGCTATCCGCGCTTGCCGCGCTATCCGCGCTTGCCGCGCTATCCGCGCTTGCCGCGCTCGCCGCGCTCGCCGCGCTCGGTGCCGGCGCGCCGTGTCGTTTGCTCGTGTCGCCCATCCCGTGTCGGCCCGTGTGGGTGCCTGCCGGGCCGGGGCGGCGGTGGTGGTGAGGTCGGGGTGTCGGGGTGGGTGGGTAGGGTTCGGCGGTTGGGGGTCTGTCGGTTGTGGGGGATTCGTCCCCGGTGGACGTGTGTGGGAGGAGGGCGGTTGTGGAGCGGTTCGGGTGTGGTGTGGCGGCCGGCGGCATGTGGTGACGGCGGGCGTGGCTCGGGTTGCGATGGCGCCCGACGCGTACGGGCACGGGGGTCGGCTGCAGCCGTTGCGTGACGACGGTGTGCCCGTGGGGCCGGCCACGCAGGTCGGCGATCTGGTCGCGGCGATCGCCGATTTCGAGGCCGCGCCGGTGCCGCCGAGGTGGGTATGGGCCTCGGCGGAGAGTGCGTATGCGCCGCTGTTGCCCACCCGGGTCGCGCGCTGTCACGACCTCGCGCTGGTCGAGTCGTTGTTGCTCGCGCACGAGGGCCGGTTCGGCGAGCCGCGTTCGCTCGGCGCGGCCTGGGCCCGGCTGAAGGGCCTGCCCGTACCGGACGACCTGCCGATCGGCGTCGCCGACGCGCAGGACAGCCTGTTCGTCCCCGACCGGCAACGGCTGCCCGCCGGCGCCGACACGCTCGATGCCGTGGTCGCGGTGCACGCCGACCAGTTGCGGCGGATCGAGGCGATCGAGGATCCGGCCCGCCGTTCGCGATTCCGGCTGCTGGTCGCCGCCGAGTCGGCGGGTGGTCTGGTCGCGGCCGAGATGGCCGCCGACGGTCTGCCCTGGCGGGTCGAGGTGCACGACGCGCTGCTCACCGAGCTGCTCGGCGCGCGTCCCCGGGTGTCCGGCGCACCGCCGCAACGACTCGCCGACCTGGCCGAGCAGTTGCGCGCGGCGCTCGGTGGGCGCGCGTTCAACCCGGATTCGCACACCCAGGTGATCAAGGCATTCGCCGACCAGGGCATCCGACTCACCTCGACCCGCACGTGGTACCTGCGCGACCTCGGTCATCCGGCCGCCGACCTGCTGATCAAGTACAAGGAACTCGCCCGCCTGCACGCCGCGCACGGGTGGGCCTGGCAGGACACCTGGGTGCGGGCCGGCCGATTCCGCCCCGAATACGTGGTCGGCGGCGTGGTCACCGGCCGCTGGGCCGGACGCGGCGGTGGCGCGTTGCAGATTCCCCGGGTGCTGCGCGGTGCGGTCGTGGCCGATCCGGGTTGGCGGCTGGTGGTCGCCGACGCGGCCCAGCTCGAACCGCGCATCCTGGCCGCGATGTCCCAGGACGCCGGCCTGGCCCGCTCGGCCGCCGCCGGCGATCTGTACGAGGCGCTGGCCAAGGCCGCCTTCCAGGGCGACCGGGCCAAGGCCAAGCTCGGCCTGCTGGGCGCGATGTACGGGCAGACCAGCGGCGACATCGGGCCGCTGCTGGCCACGCTGCGTCGGCAGTACCCGGACGCGATGGGCTACGTCGAGGCGGCGGCCCGCACCGGCGAGGAGGGCGGCATCGTGCGCTCGCGGCTGGGCCGGACCTGCCCGCCGCCCTCCTCCGAATGGCTCGACCTGGCCGAGGGCGGCACGAGCGAACCGGCCGGGGAACGCGGCGAGCGGGGCGGCGACGACGCCGGGGCCCGCTCGGCCCGCGCCCGAGGCCGGTTCACCCGCAACTTCGTCATCCAGGCGAGTGCGGCGGACTGGGCCCTGGCCCTGCTCGCCGCGCTGCGGCGCCGACTGACCGCGTACGACGCGGCGCCGTCGGGGCGTCCGCACCTGGTCTTCTTCCAACACGACGAGATCATCGTGCACAGCCCGGCCGACCTCACCGACGCGGTGGCCGCCGCGATCGTCGAGGCCGCAGCCGAGGCCCGGGCGTTGGTGTTCGGCGATACCCCGGTGTTGTTGCCGCTGCTGCCGGCGGTGGTGAACACATACGCGGAGGCCAAGTAGGAAGGCGTTCCACGGCCCGGCGCGGGCAGCCCGGCTTTTGGCCGGCCGAGCGCGCCGTCACCGGCCGATGGGTTGGCGCGAGCGGCGCTCGGGTCGCGGGGCCGGGGGCTTCGGTGGGCTCCCGGCGCCACGGCGGCCGGTGGCGGATCGCCCGCACTCGGCCGCGCGAGCGCGCACGCGAACTCCCCTTGGTCGGGTCGGGCGCGGGTGGCTTTGTGCTAAACGGTCGGCGTGGACCGGCGGAGATGGGCCCGGTCCCGGGGTCACCGGCGGCCGGGAGCCCTGGACTCCCCGGCGAGATGTGGGTGTTGCTCGGCGGGAAAGGCGCCGGCAACGGCGGAGTGGGAGGGCGGCTCGGTGAGGTCCGCCGGGGAGCCTTTTCGAGTGGGTCGGGCGTGCGCAGCCGGTGGTCGCGTCTTGGTCGGGTCGGGCGCGGGTGGCTTTGTGCTAAACGGTCGGCGTGGGCTGGTGGAGATCGACCCGGTCCCGGGGTCACCGGCGGCCGGGAGCC
>NZ_JBEXUX010000122.1:0-15154 GCF_040629175.1 Embleya sp. NPDC005971
AGCCACACGGCCGGCAACGCGTCCCGGCGCTCGCTCTTGACGAGATAGGCGATCAGGATGCTGACCACCAGGGCCGCCTCCAGGCCCTCGCGCAGACCTATCAGGTAGTTGGCGAACACGGGTAACCCCACTCAGGAATTCGAACACATTTCGGAATCAGGCGAGCCTTACCAAAGCACTCGCCCGAACGGGCCGTCAACATGGCGTGCGTCATGCGGAACATGCCGGACCGGGGACTTCCCGCACCCCACCTCCACCACGTCACCCCACCCGGCCTGCGCCCATCCATCCCACCCGTGCACCCCACCCGCGCGCACGTCACCTGCCCGCACCGCGCCCGTCTGCGAACCGTCGCCGAGAGGCGGGAGCAGGCCTGCGGGAACGACCGAGCCGGGGTGCGGAGTTCGCAACCTCGCGATGATTCGGGGGAGTTCGGCGTCGGGATCCGCCGCCGAAGGTCGGCGGAGGGGTCGCCGAAGCGCTTGTCTGGCAAGGCGGATTTCGGCGTTGTTATGGATATGTCGCGCATTCGTGATCATTCGGCAGCCGTGCGGGCCTCCTGGGGCGGGCAGCGGCTCGGCATGACGCAGAGCGATGCATCCCGGGAGCCCGGTGCCGACGATTTGGCCGCCCTGGTGTGGCAGGCCCGTCGATGGAGCGAGTCGACGCCGGATCCGGTGGCCGAGCGGCCGGCGCCCGACGGATCCGGGCCTTCCTTCCGTGCCCGGGTGCGTCGCCTGCTGGCCAACCGCCCCGAATCGGATCCGCCGCATTCCCGTTCGTGACGAGGCGATCCGCGATGACGTACCGGTGCAGCGAAGCGCTGCCCGGTCGGCGCCGCGGGTAGTGTCGGCTGCCTTGACCAACCGCACCCATCGCGCCCCCGGGACACCGGCTTCGTACGCTGCCGGTCCGGCCCGGTGCCGGTGCCGGTGACGACCGGACGGAGTCGGCTCATGAGTGGCGACCAGGTGTCCTTGCGCCCCGCGGCGGAAGCGGACATACCCCTTCTCGAACGCTTCCTGATCGATCCCGACGCGGCCGGCCCGTTCGGCTGGTACGGCTGGTCGGATCCGAACGGTTGGCGGCGCAGGTGGGCGGAGAACGGCCTGCTCGGCGACGACCAGGGATTGTTGCCGGTGGTCTGCGGTCCGGAGGTCGCAGGTTTCGTGGCCTGGCGCAGGATCGTCACGTCGCGCACCTCGCACTGCTGGAACGTCGGCATCAACCTGTTCCCCGAGGCGCGCGGCCGAGGGATCGGCACCCGGGCCCAACTCCTGCTGGTGCGCTACCTGTTCGCCCACACCCAGGTGGCCCGGATCGAGGCCGGCACCGAGGTGGACAACATCGCCGAGCAACGCGCCCTGGAAAAGGTCGGCTTCACCCGCGAAGGCGTGGCGCGTGCCTACACCTTCCGCGACGGTCGATGGCGCGACACGGTCTTCTACAGCATCCTGCGCGACGAGCTCGCGGCGCCGGCCGACGGACCCGGATAGCGCACTCGTCGGCCGGGCCCCGCGCATCTACCCGCTGGGCCGAGCCCGCGCCTGGTGGGATGGCACCGAAAGCGCGGTGGTCCTTGGTCCGTGCCCACGAAGTCCACCGCGTTCGCACCGGGCTAGCGTCGGGCCAGCGCCGCGAAAGACTTCGACACCACCGACGAACGCCGACACCCTCCCTCGCGGTCACCCCGCGCGACGGGCGGTTCGGTTTCGGCGTCGATCGGAGACTCGCCGTCCCGGTTCGTAGCCGGGCGTACCCGGTACCGGACCGACCCGGGCGGCGACCGGGACGGGCCGACCAGGATGGAGCAAGCCATGACACGACGTCTGCGTCTGGACGACCTGACCGCGATCGCGCTGCCCGCGCAGCCGGCGATCTCTCCCGACGGCACCCGGGTGCTGTACACCCTGGTCCGTGTCGATCCGGATGCGGACCGCGACGTACGCAGCCTGTGGCAGGTCGCCTCGGGTGGCGGCGAGCCGGAACAGCTCACCCAGGGCCCCTCGGACAGCACCCCCGTGTGGTCGCCGGACGGCACCCGTGTCGTGTTCCTGCGCGCGGTCGACGGCCCGCCGCAGGTATGGGAGCTGCCGCTGGACGGCGCCGAGCCGCGCAAGCTGACCAGCCTGCCGATGGGCGCCGGCCAACCGGTGTGGAGCCCCGACGGGACCCGCCTGGCGTTCGGCGCCGTGATCGACATCCACGCCGTCGCGGGCGAGGACGACGCCGCGCGGGCCGCCCGGGCGAACGCGCCGATGGTCATCGACAGGGCGGACTACCAGGCGGACGGCGCGGGCCTGCTGGGCACCCTGCGCAACCACGTGCACGTGCTCGACCTGGCCTCCGGCGAGGTCACCCGGGTCACCGAGGGCGACTGGCACGCGACCGACCCGACCTGGTCGCCGGACGGACGACGGCTGGCCTACGGCGCCGGTTTGGGCGCGGACGCGGACCTGACCATGCAATCCGCGGCCTACGTCGTCGACGTGTCCACCCCCGGTGCGCCGGCCGAACGGGTCGGCTCCGCGGACGGCATGGCCGGCTGGGTCGGCTGGACCCCCGACGGCGAGTCCCTGTTGGTGCTGGGCAGCGAGCACACCCGCACCGGGCACACCCGCATGTTGCGCGTGCCGCTCGCCGGCGGCCCTGCCGAGGATCTCGTCGGTGCCCTGGACCGCAACGTGATGCCCGGCGGCGCCGGCTACCCGGGCGCGTTGCCGCAGACCACGCCCGGGGATCGCGAACTCCTGTTCTGCCTCCGCGAGGAGGGCAACACCCACCTGTACGCGCTCGACCTCGAAAACGGCGCCACACGTCCGGTGCTCGGCGGTACCGGCCGCTGCGTCTCCGGCCTCTCCGTGCCCCGGACCCCCGGCCCGGTCGCGATCGTGCTGTCCACCCCGTCCTCGTACGCCGAGGTCGCGCTGGTGGACCCGGCCGACGGCACCGAGCGGGTGCTCACCGCGCACGGCGCGCAGTCCCTGCCGGACGTCGAACTGCTCACCCTGGTCGACCGCCGGTTCACCATCTCCGACGGCACCGTCGTGCACGGCCGGCTGCTGCGCGACCCCAGGACCACCGGCCCCTCGCCGGTGCTGATGGACATCCACGGCGGCCCGCACAACGCGTGGAGCGGAGCGGCCGACCCGGTGCACCTCTACCACCAGGTACTGGCCGAGCGCGGCTGGACCATCCTGCTGCTCAACCCGCGCGCCAGCGACGGCTACGGCGAGGACTTCTTCGCCTCCACCGTCGGCAAGTGGGGCGAGTCGGACGCGCCGGACTTCCTGGAGCCGCTGGACGAACTGGTCGCCGAGGGCACCGCCGACCCGCGGCGGCTGGCCGTCGCCGGCTACAGCTACGGCGGCTACATGACCTGCTACCTCACCAGCCGCGACAAGCGCTTCGCGGCGGCCGTCGCGGGCGGTGTGGTCAGCGACCTGAACAGCATGCCCGGCACCTCCGACCTGGGCGCCTACATGTCCCACGCCGAGTTCGGCGGCACCCCGTGGGACGATCCCGAGCTGTACACCCGGCTGAACCCGTTCGCCAAGGTGGGCGACGTGGACACGCCCACGCTGATCGTGCAGGGCGGTGCCGACGTACGGTGCCCGCTGGGCCAGGCCCAGCAGTGGTTCGGCGCGCTGCGCCAGCGGAACGTGCCCACCCGGCTGGTGCTCTACCCCGGCGGGTCGCACCTGTTCATCCTCTCCGGCCGGCCCTCGCACCGACTGGACTGGAACCGTCGGATCGTCGACTGGGTCGAGCAGTACGCCGGATCCACCGGTCGCACCCGGCCGGCCCCGCTGGACGCGGCGCACTGGCAGCGCCGGCTGTCCACGCTGGCCGAGCGCCACGGTGTCCCCGGGGCGACCCTGGGCATCCTGCGCCTGGACGAGCACGCGGCGGACGACCTGGTCGAGGCCGCGCACGGCGTGCTCAACGTGAACACCGGCGTCCCGGTGACCACCGACACGGTGTTCCAGATCGGCTCGATCACCAAGGTGTGGACCACGACGCTGGTCATGCAACTGGTCGAGGACGGACTGCTGGACCTGGACCAGCCGTTGGCCGAGGTGCTGCCCGAACTGCGGTTGTCCGACCCGGAACTCGCCAAGCAGATCACCATGCGCCACCTGCTCACCCACACCAGCGGCATCGAGGGCGACCGGTTCATCGACACCGGGCGCGGGGACGACTGTCTGGCCGCATACGTGGCGCAACTCGTCGACGCGACCCAGGTGTTTCCGCCCGGCGCGGCCTGGTCCTACTGCAACTCCGGTTTCACGCTGGCCGGACGGGTGATCGAGCACGTCACCGGCAAGACCTGGGACCAGGTGCTGCACGAGCGCCTCAGCGGGCCGCTGGGCCTGGAACGCACCATCACGCTGCCCGAGGAGGCACTGCTGCTGCGGGCCGCGGTCGGTCACATCTCCGAGGACGGCGGGGCTCCCGTCGTCGCGCCGGTGTGGATGTTGCCCCGCTCGGCCGGACCCGCCGGTCTGATCGGTTCCACCTCGGCGGAGCTGCTGCAATTCGCCCGGCTGCACCTGACCGACGGCGCGACCGCCGACGGCACTCGACTCCTGGGCGCCGAACACGCTTTGGCGATGCGGGAGAAGCAGGTCGAGGGGTCCGACCTCGCGGCGATGGACGCTTCGTGGGGCCTGGGTTGGCACCGCTACCAATGGGACGGCCACGAGGTGTTCGGCCACGACGGCGGCACCATCGGGCAGTACGCCTTCCTCCGCACCCTGCCCGAACTGGGCCTGGCGGTAGCGCTGTTGACCAACGGTGGCGAGGCGCCGGAGCTGTACGAGGACCTGTACCGGGAGATCTTCGCCGAGGTCGCGCAGGT
Source organism: Embleya sp. NPDC005971 (assembly GCF_040629175.1). Classification (NCBI taxonomy): domain Bacteria; kingdom Bacillati; phylum Actinomycetota; class Actinomycetes; order Kitasatosporales; family Streptomycetaceae; genus Embleya; species Embleya sp. NPDC005971. Next base: position 4,862 of record NZ_JBEXUX010000122.1, read on the forward strand.
AGCCCTGCCCGCCTCGTTCGCCCCGCCCGTCGAACCGCCGGCGTTCGATGCGGACCGCTACGTCGGCGTGTACGAGCGGGCCATGCAGCGCATGGAGGTGGCGAGCACCGCCGAGGGTCTGGTGTTGCGGATCCGGATGACCGGGGACCTGGCCGACACGTTGCCCAACGCGGTGCGGGAGATGCCGCTGGTCGCGGTGGCGGAGAACCTGTTCGCGATCCGGGAGCCCGGATCGGCGATCTGGCGTCAGGTGACCTTCGGCGCTCTGGCGACCGGCGAGCCCTACCTGTTCATGGGTCAGGTCACCCCGCGCGTGGGCTGACGCCCGGCTCGGCCCCGATCCCGATCTCGACCCACGCCGCGTTCGTTCCGGACGCGGTCCCGGGCACCGCGTTTCCCCCGTGACGCGGTGCCGGACGGTCCCTCGTCTCGCTCCCCTGTGCGAGACGGGGGACCGTCCGTCGTGTCGCGGTCGGCCGCGTACCGCCGGCGCTCAGGCCGAGGTGCAAGCGGGAACCGGCGACTCGGCGCCGTCGATCCGCCGGTAGTGGTCGGCCACTTGCAGCAGCCAGGCGATCTCCTCGCGCGGGGTGCCGCCGCCACCGGTGCGGCTGAGCGCGGGCGGCATCTCCGGCACGGGGATGCCCTGGCCCGGGCGACCGCGTGCATGTGACGGCCAAGTTCAAGGGCACGCCGTCGGTGGCGTACAACCCGGGAACCCATGCGTTGGAATTGTTCGCGTTGGGGACGGACAACGCGGTGTGGCACAACTACATTCAGAACGGGACGGCCTGGGAAGGCTGGTCGGTGATGGATGCGGGGTCGAAGTTCACGGCGACGCCGACGGCGGTGTACGACGCCGGCATGAGCAGCCTGGAGTTGTTCGATCTCGGGACGGACAACAGCATTTGGCACGCCACTTATCACGCCGGTTGGAGTTCGTGGAGCCAACTCGGCGCCGGACCCCACGCGATCCTCTGATCCTCGCGGCACGGATACGTTCCTCGTCGCGGTAACTCGCTTGTCTCGGATGAGGACGTTGTCGCCACCGGTTCGAACCCTCACCCGATCGGTCCCCGCCCTGCGGTGCGGCCGGTCGGGTGAAGGCGCGTGGCGTCGCGCGGCGGATCGTCGGCTATCGGCCGATTTGGGGGAGCATGGCTCGGGCGACGCGAGCGGCGCACCGTATCCGGCGTGGTGAGGGAGCATGACGATGGACGAGCTGACCACGCGGGTGGACGGCATGCTCGACGACCTCTGCGAGGACCTGCGGCGGCTGACCCGGATCCCGTCGATCGCGTTTCCCGGCTATCCGCCGGAACCGGTGCAGCAGGCCCACGACATGCTGGCCGGCCTCCTGCGCGAGGCGGGTGTGCGGGACGTCTCCGCGCTGCGGCTGCCGGACACCTCGCCGGTGATCACCGGACACATTCCGCCACCGCATCCCGACGCGCCGACCGTGCTGCTGTACGGGCACTACGACGTGCAGCCGGCCGGCGACGAGTCGTTGTGGACGACGCGGCCGTTCGAACCGACCGATGTCGACGGGGCGATCCACGGGCGTGGGGTGGCCGACGACAAGTCGAATCTGATCGTGCACCTCGGCGCGCTCCGTGCCTTCGACGGGCGGCCTCCGGTGGGGATCCGGATCGTGTTCGAGGGGCAGGAGGAGTACGGCAGCGAGTTCGACGACTACCCGCCCACGCGTCCGGACGAGTTCGCGTGTGATGCGATGGTGATCGCCGACATGGGCAACATCCGCCCGGGCACCGGCACGCTGACCGTGGCACTGCGCGGGGTGGTCGAGGTGATCGTGGAGGTGCACACCCTCGAAGAGGCCAAGCACAGCGGCAACTTCGGTGGCGCGGCACCCGATGCGCTGTTGGTGCTGCTGCACGGGTTGGCCGCGTTGCACGACGCGAACGGTGATGTCGCGGTGCCGGGCCTGCGGCGCGAACCGTGGTCGGGCGGCGGCTGGAGCGAGGAGGAGTTCCGCCGGCTGGCCGGGGTCCGCGAGGGCATGCCGCTGATCGGCACCGGGGACCTGGGCTCACGCTTGTGGTCGGGGCCGGCGATCACGGTGACCGGAGTGGACGCGCCGTCGGTCGACCGGGGCGCGTCGGCGGTGGTGCCGGCGGCTCGGGCGAAGCTGAACATGCGTTGCCATCCGGCCCAGGATCCGGCCGAGGCGCAGCGGCTGTTGATCGAATTCCTGGTCGGGCTGCGGCCGTTCGGGGTGCCGATGCGGGTGACCCAGGCCGGCGCGCCGGGGTTCGGCTTCGCGGCGGCCACCGACGGGGTGGCCTATCGGGCCGCGCACGAGGCGCTGCGCGCGGCGTGGGGCGCGGAGCCCGTACACGCGGCGGCGGGTGGATCGATTCCGTTGGTCAACAGCCTGGCGGCGGCCCGACCGGGCGCGGAGATCCTGCTGTTCGGGGCGCAGGACAGCATGTGCAACCTGCACGGGCCCAACGAGCGGGTGTTGGTGAGCGAACTGCGCGACGCGGTGGTGGCGGAGGCCGCGTTCTTCAGTGCCTATGCGGAGCGCTTTCGCGGTAGGTAGCAGCCGAACGGCCCTACTCCGCAACCGAATTCATCGGCTCCATCTGGTTCGTCTGTTTCATCGGATTCATCGGCAGTCGCAAGGAGCAGCGCGTGAGCACCGACCAGGCGTCGACCCCGGCCGAGGACGAAGCGCCGCCGCCGAAGCGGGGCTTCCGCTTTCCCAACGCGCTGACGGTGCTGGCGATCGTGACGATCGCGGTGTGGGTGCTGGCGTTCGCGATTCCGGCCGGCGAGTACCAGCGCGGCGAGGACGGCAAGCCGGTTGCCGGGAGCTACCACCACGTCAAGTCGCCGGAGGACTTCGTCCAGCGGCTCAACGACCTGTTCCTGTCCCCGGTCAACGGCCTGTACGGGCTCAGGGACGTGGAGAGCGGGCAGGTCGCGCCGGACAACGCGGGTGATCTGTACGGCAGCGCGGCGGTGTTCCTGTTCGTGTTGGCCATCGGGGCGTTCATCACGGTGGTCTTCGCCACGGGTGCGCTCGATCGGGGTATCGCCCGGCTCGCGCATCGGCTGCGCACGCGTGGTGCGGTGTTGATCGTGGCGATCATGACGGTGTTCGCCATTCTGGGTTCGGTCGAGGGCTTCGCCGAGGAGACGTTGGGGTTCTACGGGCTTATCGTGCCGTTGATGTTGGCGCTGGGGTATGACCGGATGGTGGCCACCGGCACGATCATCCTGGGCGCGGGTGTGGGCGTGTTGTGTTCTACGGTCAACCCGTTCGCGACCGGGGTGGCGTCGTCGGCGGCCGGGATCTCGTTGGGCGACGGGATCGTGTTGCGGCTGCTGATGCTGGTCGTGTTGACCACGGTGACGATCCTGTACGTGGTGCGGTATGCCCGTCGGGTCAAGGCGGATCCGAGCCGTTCGATGGTGGGCTTTCTGCCGGGGGATCGCGAGCAGGCGGAGAAGGCGGCCACCGGCAGCGAACCGCCGCCGTTGACCCGTACCCATCAGATCGTGCTGGTCGCGGTGACGGTGACGTTCGTGTTCATGATCTTCTCGATCATTCCGTGGGCCCAGGTGCTCAGCGGGGATGCGGACGCGGCCCCGTACGGCTGGGAACTGGACTGGTCCTTCGCCGAGTTGGCGGCCCTGTTCATTCTGGCGGCGGTGATCGTCGGGACGTTGGCGCGGCTGGGGGAGAAGAAGCTCGCGGAGACGATCATCCAGGGCACGGCCGACTTCATCTCACCGGCGCTGATCATCATGCTGGCGCGCGGGGTTACCGTCATCATGAACAACGCGCAGGTCACCGACACGGTGCTGCACTCGATGGAGGGCGTGGTCTCGGACGCCTCCTCGGCGCTGTTCGGCATCCTGATCTTCTTGGTGAACCTGCCGTTGGCCTTCCTGATCCCCTCGACCTCGGGGCACGCGACGCTGGCCATGCCGATCCTGGCGCCGCTGGCCGACTTCGCGGACGTGCCACGGTCGTTGGTGGTGACGGCATGGCAGTCGGCGTCGGGCTGGATGAACCTGTGGGTGCCCACCACCGCCGTGATCATGGGTGGCGTGTCGTTGGCCAAGGTCGGCTACAACCAGTATCTCCGGTTCGCGGCACCGCTGTTGGGCATCCTTTTCGTGCTGATCTGCGCCTTCGTGGCATTGGGCTCCGGCCTGTCCTGAGCGGACGGCAAGGCAATGGGCGTAGCACGGGCCGATGGTCGCGACCAGTGGCATTCGTAGCGGCGAGGGGCAACTTTGGCGCACTTACCGCTGCGCCCGGTCGTTGCGATCGTTGAGTCGTTCCTGCGCACTCTGCGTTGGACAGCCCTTCACGGGGCACTCGTTCAACCTTCGAAAAGGGGACCGACTCCCGATGAAAATCCGTCGAATAGCCACCACCGTGGCCCTTGCCGCCGCAACGGCACCCTTGTTCGTGCTGACCGCCGGAACGCCGGCGAGCGCGACCGAGCCCTGGCGCGAGGCTCAGTGCACAGCGCAATGGAAGGGGATCTATTGGTCTGTCGGCGATTCTCTCGCCAGGAAGATTTGGCGGCAGTGCATGCTCTGGGACGGTCAGATGTCGACCTATCCGCCGGTTCCCGCGGTGACTCCCGAGACCATCGACCCCACGTGGGGACCTCCCGTCGTCGTCCAGCCCCGCCCGTAGACCCGCCCGCCGGCTGACCGGGTGCCGACGCGTCGCCCTGCGGGTCCCGAACCCGAACACCCGCAGGGCGACAACCCATTGCGCCGTCAGGCGCGCAGCGTTGCCGTGCAGCGGCCCGGGAGACTGCGCCGAGTATGAGGTGGCCGGCGCTCGGGTCCTTGCTGTCACGGACGGGGACCATGCCGGGCGCGTGTCCGACTTCCGAACTGAAACCGCGACACGGGACCAGAGTTCCAGCCAGAGCGCTCAACCTGCCGGACCCGCCCCAGGGATTCGGCCAATGGCTTCGGGTCAGGTTCGCTTGCGGCTCGCGATCTTGTCCGAGAGCTGCTGCACGTGGGCGGGGTCCGCGTCCCGGGCGAGGGAGACGTAGTGGTCCATGACGGCCGGCCGGTAGCGCACGGGCAGCGTCTGTCCCGGGGCGAGTCGGGTGAGCTCGGTGATCGTGAGGTCTTCGTCTGCGACACCACGGAACGAGATGCCGTCGGCGGTCTCCACGTCGAACATCAGGACCACGCGTGGATTGCTGTTGACCTCCCGCCAGTCGACGAGAACGCCGAGCGCAAGCGCCCCCGTACGCAGTTCCGCATTGCGCTTCCGTGCATCACCGCTCAGGAGCGGGTTCGGGGCGACGCCCGGGAAGTCGGGCCCGACGCCGAGCGATTCCCGACTCAGGTCGGGCCTGAGCTGCGCCATCAGATCGTTGAGCTTCGCCTTCTTCTTCTTCGAACCGAACATCCTGGCCCCTCCCTCACACCGGTGCCGGAATCTCGGCTCGGCGCTTCGCCCTCACTGCGATTGTACGTCGCGGCCATTCCCGACCTCCGTCGCATCGCCCCGTCCCGATGGGGTCGCCGTCCGCGGTCGCGGACGGGCTCGGTCGGTGCACCCGTCTGTTCACCTGACCCCTGCCCATGTGTCAGACACGCCGTGGACGTCGTGATGACGCGGGACATGGCGTCAGGCGGGGTCCTGCGATCATGCTCCGATGCGCGATCCGAAGGAGTCGGTGGATGTGGCCGGTCCGCTTCCGCGCCTGAAAACGACGAAGCCCCGCCCGGTCGCCGTCGTACGGTGGCGACCGGGGCGGGGACGTCTACCGCGAGCCGTTACGGCTTCAGTAGCTCGCACATCGCGTTCAGGGCGCCCGCTTGCAGCGCCTGCTGGCCCGCGCTCTCGGTGAGCCCCAGGCCGTGGTTCTCGTTCGCGGCGTAGAAGATCTGCTTGCTGCCGTCCTCGGTGGCGAACCAGCGGGAGTGGTAGCCGATCTCGTCGCCGCCGTGCGACCAGAACCACTGGGTCGCGCCGTTACACGTGGCCTTTACGCGGGTCATGCCCAGGCCGTACTCGTTGTCGTAGTTCTCGATCTTGATCGAGGTCTTCATCTCGGCCAGTTGGGTCGGCGCGAGCACCTGCCCCTGAAGGAGGGCACGCTCGAAGGTGACCTGGTCCTGCAGGGTCGAGATGATCGCACCGGCCGGGCCGAACAGTTGGGTGTTGGACCGGGTCGAGTCCGCGAGCGGCGGCTGGTAGCCCCCCCACAGCGGCGGCGGCCAACGCCAGCCGCGCATGAAGTTGCCGTAGATGTCCGGGGACGTCTCCGGGTAGCTCGTGTTGGTCAGGTTCAGCGGGGTGATGATGCGGTTGGTGATCTCAACCGACGGGGTGTGGCCGGTGACCGCCGTGATGATCATCCCGGCGAGCATGTAGTTCGTGTTCGCGTACTCGAACACCCGGGGCAGCGCGGCCGGCCGCTGGGCCAAGGCCGAGTTGATGAGCTCCTGGGGCGTGTAGCTCTGATCGACGTTGAACGCCCCGTAATACGCGATGTTGTAGGGCGCCATGTAGTCCGGCAGCCCCGAACGCTGGTTGAGCAGCTCGCGGATGGTGATGGTGTTGCCGTCATACCCGTTGCTGTTGACCGCGTTCGGCAGCCAGTGCGCGACGGTGTCGTTCAGCGACAGTTTGCCTTCGGCCTCCAGCTGGAGGACCACCGCGGAGGTGAATGTCTTGGTGTTGCTCGCGATCCGGAACTTCGCGTTCGTGTCCAGCGGTGTCGCGGAACCACGGACGTTCGACCCCGCCTTGACATACGTGTTCGTGGCCCCGTCGACGATGAGGCCCATGACCCCCGGGTAGCCGGCGACTATGCCTTGATCGGCGCCGGTCCGGAACGCCTGCGCGGCGGTGACCGAGGACGCCGTCGAGGGCTGTGCGGTGGCGGCCAGGACGGCCAGGCCGACCGCGGCGCCCAGTAGGGACGTGCGGAGTCTTCGCATACGAGCTCCAGTGCTTGCTGCCCGGGCCGGGGTGGGCCGAGCAAGGGGAGATATACGTGACGGATATGCGGGACGTACCCGAGTAGGCACGCCGAGGCGTGACGCTATGCGTCCCTGGCCACCCCTGGCTTGGACGAAATTGACCTGGTCGCCGGGGGCCGGGGCAAGGCCGGGTGATCGATTCGTGTCCGCCTGGGCGCCTGTCGCGCGGGCCGCGTCGGCCACGCCCGAAAACGCCCGCGCCCGGGTCCTTGTGCGTTCAACCCTCGGTAACACCTGGGTAGACTCTGCCGCCGTGCCGGCTCCCCCGCGTCCAGGACCGGATTTCACGGTGACCCGCGTCGGCCCGCTGTGGCGGGTCCACCGCCAGGAACCGCTCGCCCTGGCGCCGTACGTCCACGAACGTGCCGGGTACGTCGGCGTCCCCGGCCCGCGCTACGAGGCGCGCCTGGTGCCGAACAACTGCGTCATGGTCGTGGTGAACCTCGGGGCCCCGTTCACCCGCATGGGCCGGCTCGACGGCCCGCCCCCGACCGTGAGCACGCTTCGCACGCCGGTGGGCGGCCTGGAGGACGGCCCCGGCGTCGTCGAACACCCCGGCGGCCAAGAGGCGTTACGTATACAGGTCACCCCTTTGGGCGCGTACCGCCTGTTCGCGATGCCGTTGTCGGAGCTGTCGAACACGGTGGTCGGGCTCGACGACGTCCTCGGCCCGGCCGCCGACGAACTCATCGAACGCCTCGCCGCCACCACGGACTGGGCAAGACGATTCGCCCTCCTGGACAACACCCTGCTGCACCGGATCGACCAAGGACCGGCCGTCGACCCCCACGTCGCCCACGCCTGGCACCTGCTCACCGCAGGCCCCCGCGCCATCCCGATCGCCCGGATCGCCAAGGAGATTGGCTGGAGCCACAAACACCTGCTCCGCCGCTTCACCCACCAGATCGGCCTGACCCCGAAGTCCGTGGCCCGCATCGTCCGCTTCCAACACGCCGTCGCCCTGCTCTCCAGTCCCGGCGCCAAGTTGGGCGAGGTCTCCGCCACCTGCAAGTTCTACGACCAGGCCCACATGAACCGCGACTTCCGCGAACTGGCCGGCGTATCTCCGAAACTGTGCGCCTCCTCCCCGTGGGCCGCCGCCCGCGCCGTCGAACTCGACTGAGTCCACGGACTCCTCGGCTACCTCGAAGCCACCGGCGGCATCACGATGCACGGGTGGCCGACGTCGCCGAGCTGATCACGCCGGCGCTCGCCGCGTCGAGGCCCCGCGCAGTGCTCAGCGACCGAGGACGGCCGTCAGTATGTGGGGCCAGGCGGCCGTGCCGAGTGTCGCGTCGGCTTCGGGGGTGCCGCCGTGGTCGAAGCGGGGGGAGGGGGGTGGGGCCGACTCGCCCGGGAAGACGGTGCGATGGCCCGCGTCGGGCCGGGTGATCAGGGTCGTCTTGCGGCCCGCCGTCGTGCGCCGGTCGGCGAGTTCGTGGGCGAAGCGCAGGGATGGCCACATCCGGTCCGCGCCACCCGCTACCAGGACCAGGTCGGCGTCCGTCTGCTCGACCGGGATGGCCGCGGCGGGAAGGCGGTCCGCGTATGCCGCGAGGCTGCTTTCGTACCAGCCGAGCACCGCGACCGGGGCGCCCTCCGGCTGCGTCGGCGCCCACGAGCGGTCGTAGGGTACGAAGGGCAGCGGCTGCCCCTGCCAGGTCCAACACGAACGGTACGGATGTTCCCGACCGTCGCGCCCGGGGCCGACGTTGGCCCAGACGACCGAGGTCGGGGCGAGGGCGATCACGGCGTCGGTGCAATCCGCGAGACAGGACACCGACAGCGCGGCCTCGGCGCCCTTGGAGACACCCAGAATGCCCACACGCTCGGCACCGCGCTCACGCAGCAGCCCGGTCGCGGCGACGAAGGTCTCCAGTGGGACCTCGCAGATACCCGGCGGTTGCCCAGGCCCACCGAACCACCGCACGGACATCGCGCTCACCCCGGCCCGGGCAAAGAGCCGACACCGTTCCCGCTCGACCCGGCCGCTCGATCCGGACAACACGAGCACGCCCACACCGACGTCGCCCGCAGCCGGCCGGGCAAGGAAACCCGCCCAGGGACCCGTCAGTTCACACTCGACGATCTCGGCAGCCACGGCGTCGACCCCTTCGCGTCGGACCACTCGAACCTCGACGGCACGAATCTACCCACGATCCGGCCGCCCATCGGGCGGCGCGATGTCGAGCACGGGTCGGCTCGGGTCGGATCCGGGCATCGAACGCCGGTCCGTGGAAGGCGCTTTCGCCCATCGGCAGTGGTTCCGTCGGCGGTGGAACCGCCGGGGATCCGCGACGACATCCACGAACACGAAGCCGCCGGTCGGCCTCGCCCGCTCGATCATGTGCGGGTGAGGCAGCCAGTCATGCGCTGGAGGTGGCCACAGGGTGGGACCGCCCGAGGACCGCGACCTCCGGTTCGGCCCGTGTGGGCGACCGTTCTTCGGGTGAGGTCGGCGCCGGTCCGGTTCCCGGATGGCGAACACGCCTTCGCCGACCGCCCCCGGCGGGCTCCTGGTCGCTTTGCTACCGGCGTTGACACCACTCCGTGTGCAGCATTACATTCAAACCACTTCATTCAAAGTACTGCGTATGGAGTTGTTCGAGATGCGAAAGCTCATCTACTACGTCGCCGTCACGCTCGATGGCCGCATCGCCGGGCCCGGCGGCGAGTGCGACTTCTTCCCCACCGGGGACGAACGGCAGACCGCCGCCTACTCCGCCTGGGCGAACACGCTGTATCCCGAGACCGTCCCGACCGCCTACCGGGCCGCCGCCGGCCTCGCCGACACACCCAACCGGCGCTTCGACACCGTCGTCATGGGCATGGGCACCTACCGCCCCGCCCTCGACGGCGGGATCGCCAGTCCGTACGCGCACCTGCGTCAGTACGTGGTCTCCGGCACCCTCGGGCCCGACATCGAGCCGGCCGTCACCGTCGTGTCGGGCGACCCGCTCGCCCTCGTCCGCACGCTCAAGCAGGAAGAGGGAACCGGCCTGGACGTCTGGCTCTGCGGTGGTGGCAAGCTCGCGGGCGCCCTCCTGCCCGAGATCGACGAACTGGTGGTCAAGAGCTACCCGGTGGTCATCGGCGCCGGAGTCCCGGCCTTCGACGGCGCCTTCGACCCCACCGTCTTCGACGTCGCCGAGCGCACCGCCTTCCCCAACGGCGTCACCCTCACCCACCTCACCCGCGACTAGGACACGTCCGGTCGATCATGTGACTATCTCGCGGTCGAGTCGTTGGTCCGGGAATGGGGCGGGGTGATCTGACGGATGCGGAGTGGGA
>NZ_JBEXUX010000123.1:0-15150 GCF_040629175.1 Embleya sp. NPDC005971
GTACTGCGGTCCAAGGTCGACGGTGCGATCAACCTGCACGAACTGACCGCCGACCACGACCTCTCCGCCTTCGTACTCTTCTCCTCCATCGCCGGACTCCTGGGCGGTCCCGGGCAGGCCAACTACGCGGCTGCGAACACCTTCCTGGACGCGTTCGCCGCCCGCAGGCAGGCGGCGGGTCTGCCCGGCAGCTCCGTGGCCTGGGGACTGTGGGCCGAGACCAGCGCCATGACCGGGCAACTCGGTCGGCAGGACCTGGCCCGGATGCGCCGCTCCGGCATCGCCGCGATGACGGCCGAACAGGGCCTCGCCCTGCTGGACACGGCGCTGAACCTCGCCGAGGCGAACCCCGCCGCGGTGCGCTTCGACCTCGGCGCACTGCGCCGGGCGGCCGAGTCGGGGGACCTGCCCGCACCCCTGCACGGCCTGGTACGCGCGCCGTTGCGTCGGGCGGCCGCGTCCGCCGCGTCCGGGGAGGGCACGCTCGCCCGGCAGTTGGCGGGGCAGTCCGAGACGGAGCAGGAGCGCATCCTGGTCGACCTCGTCCGCCGACACTGCGCCGCGGTGCTCGGGCACGCCTCGATGGACGCGGTCTCGTCCGAACGCGGCTTCATGGAGTCCGGCTTCGACTCCCTGACCGCGGTCGAGCTGCGCAATCGACTCGGGGCCGACACCGGACTGCGGTTGCCCGCCACGGTGATCTTCGACTGCCCGACCCCGCTGGCACTTGCCCGATACCTGCTGGAGGGGCTGGAGCCGGTGCGCGAGGCGGCCGCGGCACCGCTGCTCGGCGAGATCGACCGGCTCGAAGCGGCGCTCACCGGCTCGTTGCCCGCGGCGGGCGACGACCGGGCCGCCGTCCTGCGCCGGCTGCAGGCGCTGCTGTGGCGGTTCGAGGAGACCCCGGACGAGGCGGCGGCCGGCGCCGACGGCGACGACCGGCCGGGTGGCTTCGACGCCGTGACCGACGACGAGATGTTCAGCCTGCTCGACAAGGAGTTGGGGCTCGACTGACCCCATGACCGGCCGCACCCGTCGGCCGGCGACCGATCCGGACCCCTCTGCCTTCTGGAAAGCGTGGACGATGAACGCCAGCGACACCGAGCAGAAACTCCGCGACTACCTCAAGCGCGTGGCCGAGGAACTCCAGCAGACCCGGCGGCGCCTGAGCGCCGTCGAGGCGCGCGGCCGGGAACCGATCGCCATCGTGGCCATGTCCTGCCGCTTTCCCGGTGGGGTGCGCTCGCCCGAGGACCTGTGGCGGTTGGTGGCGGCCGGTGCCGACGTCATCTCGGACTTTCCCACCGATCGGGGCTGGGACGTCGAGGGGCTCTACGACCCGGACCCGAACGCGACCGGCAGGAGCTATGTGCGCCAGGCCGGTTTCGTGCACGACGCGGCCGACTTCGACGCCGAGTTCTTCGGCATCTCGCCGCGCGAGGCACTGGCGATGGATCCGCAGCAGCGGTTGCTGTTGGAGACCTCGTGGGAGGCGTTCGAGCGGGCCGGGATCGACCCGGCCGCGTTGCGGAGCAGCCGGACCGGGGTCTTCGTCGGGGCCGGCGCGACCCGCTACATCGAGAATCTGAGCGATCTGCCGCAGGCCGTCGAGGGCTACTCGATGACCGGGAACGTCGCCAGTGTGCTGTCCGGGCGGCTGTCCTACACCTACGGGTTCGAGGGCCCGGCGGTGACCGTGGACACCGCGTGCTCGTCCTCGCTCGTCGCACTGCACCTGGCCGCACAGGCCCTGCGGCAGGACGAGTGCTCCTTCGCGCTGGCCGGCGGGGTCACCGTGATGTCGGACCCGGCGCTGTTCGTCGAGTTCAGCCGCCAGCGCGGCCTGGCGCCCGACGGCCGCTGCAAGGCGTTCGCCGCCGCCGCCGACGGCACGGGCTGGTCCGAGGGTGTGGGCATCGTCCTGCTCGAACGGTTGGCCGACGCGCGACGCAACGGCCACCAGGTGCTCGCCGTGTTGCGCGGCAGCGCGGTCAACCAGGACGGGACCAGCAGCGGACTGACCGCCCCGAGCGGCCCGTCGCAGCAGCGGGTGATCCGGCAGGCGCTGGAGAACGCCCGGCTGACGGCGGACCAGGTCGACGCGGTCGAGGCGCACGGTACCGGTACCTCGCTCGGCGACCCGATCGAGGCGCAGGCGCTCCTGGCCACCTACGGTCGGGACCGCGACCCGGAGCAGCCGCTGTGGCTCGGTGCGCTCAAGTCCAACCTGGGCCACTCGGCCGCCGCTTCGGGGGTGGCGGGGGTGATCAAGATGGTCATGGCGATGCGGCACGGCATCCTGCCCAGGACCCTGCACGTGGACGCGCCGACGCCGCACGTGGACTGGTCGGCCGGTGCGGTGGAACTGCTCACCGAGGCACGCCCCTGGCCGGAGACCGGCCGTCCGCGCCGCGCCGCGGTGTCCTCCTTCGGTATCAGCGGTACGAACGCACACGTCGTCATCGAGCAGCCCGCAACGATCGCGGGGGAGCCCCGTGGCGAAGGCGAGGGCGACGGCGAGTTCGCGCACCAGGCCGCGGCGGCGACATCCGAGGCCACCCCGGGGCACGGCCTCATCCCCTGGCTGGTCTCCGCCCGTTCCGAACCCGGGCTGCGCGCCCAGGCCCGCCGGCTGCTGGACCACATCGCGGCGCACCCCGATCTCACCCCGCTCGATCTGGCCTACTCGCTCGCCGCGACCCGCTCGGCGCTGGACGTCCGCGGCGCCGTCCTGGGCGGCGACCGCGCGGAACTCCTGGCCGGACTGGGCGCCTTGGCCGAGGGCGCCGGTGATCCCGGTGTCCGGCGGGGCAGTGTGCGTCCCGACGGCCGCCTGGCGTTGTTGTTCGGCGGGCAGGGCAGTCAGCGGGTCGGGATGGGGGCGGAACTCCACGCGGAGTACCCGGTCTTCGCCGAGGCGTTCGACGCCGCCGTGGCCGGGCTGGACCGGGAACTGAGCGGCCATGTCGCGCATTCGGTGCGGGATGTGGTGTTCGGGGTGGCGGGTACCGAGGGTTTGTTGGACGAGACGGTGTTCACCCAGGCGGGTTTGTTCGCGGTGGAGGTGGCGCTGTTCCGGTTGGTGGAGTCGTTGGGTGTGCGGCCGGGGTTCCTGCTCGGGCATTCGATCGGTGAACTGGCCGCCGCGCATGTCGCGGGGGTGTGGTCGGCGGAGGACGCGGCCGTGGTGGTGGCCGCCCGGGGCCGGTTGATGCAGGCGCTCCCGAAGGGCGGGGCGATGGTCGCGGTCCAGGCCGCCGAGGCCGAGGTCCGGATCGCGCTCAAGAACCACGACCGCGCCGACATCGCGGCGATCAACGGACCCACGTCGGTGGTGGTCTCGGGTGACGAGGACGCGGTGGCGGCGGTCGCCGCGCACTTCGCCGAGCAGGGTCGCCGGACCAAGCGGCTGACCGTCAGCCATGCCTTCCATTCGGCCCGGATGGAGCCGATGGCGGCCGAGTTCCGGACGGTACTTCAGGGCGTCTCGTACGCGGCACCGCGGATTCCGCTGGTCTGCGACCTCACCGGCAGGATCGCCGATGCCGCCGAGTTGACCGACCCCGAGTACTGGGTGCGCCAGGTGCGCGAGCCGGTCCGCTTCGCCGACGGGATCACCTCGCTGATCGCCGAGGGGGTCACGGCGTTCGCGGAGATCGGCCCGGACGCGGTGGCCGGCGCGATGGCGCGGGAGAACACCGACCCGCAGGCGGAGGCCACCGTCGTGCCGTTCCTGCGCCGGGACCGCCCCGAGTCGCGGACCACGATCGGTGCGCTGGCCACGCTGCACACCGCCGGCATCCCCGTCGACTGGTCCGGCATGCTCGCCGCGCACGGCGGCCGGCGGGTGGAACTGCCGACCTTCGCCTTCCAGCGGCGGCACTACTGGCTGGCGACCGAACATCCTCCCGTGCGCACCGGGGGCGCCCGCCCGGCCGCCGCCGACGTCGACGCCGGGGCGCACCTGCGGTACACGGTGCGTTGGCAACCGCTCGCCGAACCGCCCGGTGCCCGAGCGATCGGCACCTGGCTGCTGATCTCGTCCCGCGCGGACGACCCGGCGCCGGCCGTGGCCGGTGGGCAGGCGTTGGCCGACCGGGGCGCGCACGTCGAACACCTGATCGTCGAGGCCGACGGGTGGAATCGGGCGGCGCTGGCGGCGAGGCTGGGCGAGTACGCCGATCTCACCGGTGTCGTCTTGCTCCCGAGCCGGGAATCGGCGGACGATGCCGGTACTTCCGAGCCGGGCTTCGGCGTGTCCGGCACCCTCGCCCTCGTTCAGGCGCTGTGCGACCTCGGCCTGGACGGTCGGGTGCGGATGTGGTGCCTCACCCGGGGCGCGGTGAGCACCGGCCCGTCGGATCCGCCGCGGCACGTCGACCAGGCCGGGATCTGGGGCCTGGGCCGCACCGTCGCCTTGGAGCATCCCACGCTGTGGGGCGGCCTGCTCGACCTGCCGGACACTCTCGACGAGCCGGCCTGGGCCCGGACCGCGGCGATGATCGCCGACGGCAGCGAGGACCAGGTCGCGGTGCGCGCCGCCGGGGTGCGGGTACGGCGGTTGGCCGCGGCGCGGGCGGTCGGCGACCACGCCGAGTGGCGACCCGCCGGTCGGATCCTGATCACCGGCGGCACCAGCGGGCTCGGCGCCCTGGTGGCCCGGTGGGCCGCCGAACGCGGCGCGGACGAGCTGGTGTTGGTCGGCCGGCGAGGCCCGGAAACCCCCGGTGTGTCCGACCTCACCGCCGAACTCGCCACGCTGGGCGCGCGGACGACCGTGGTGTCCTGCGACCTCGCCGACCGGGCCGCCGTGGCCCGGCTCGTCGCCGATCTGGACGCCGACGGCGAGCCGATCCGGGCCGTCGTGCACACCGCGGGGCTCGCCCAGGACCGTGCCGTCCTGGACACCGACCCGGGCACCTGTGCGGACATCCTCGCGGGCAAGGCAGTCGGCGCCGCCAACCTCGATGCGGTGCTGGGTGCGCGGGAGTTGGACGCGTTCGTGCTGTTCTCCTCCGTCGCCGGCACCTGGGGCGGCGGCGTGCAGGGCGTGTACGCCGCGGCGAACGCGACCCTGGACGCGCTGGCCGAGCAGCGCCGCAGCCGGGGACTGGCCGCGACCTCGATCGCCTGGGGGCCCTGGGCCGGACACGGCATGGTCGGCGCGGAGCACGACGCGGAACGGCTGGCCCGACGCGGCCTGCACGTGCTCGACCCGGACGCCGGCCTGGCCGCGCTCGCCCGCGCCGCCGGCAGCCGCGCGGCGACGGTGACGGTCGCGGACGTGGACTGGCAGCGGTTCACGGCCGCCTTCACCGCGATGCGACCCAGCCCGCTCCTGAGCGAACTCGGCGCCGGCGTCGAGCAGTCGGCGCGGGACGGCGGGCCCGGGAGCGCGGCGGACTCCGAACTCGGCCGCCGGCTCGCCGCGGCCCTGCCCGCCGACCGGCCCGCGCTCGCGCTCGACGCGGTGCGCACCCAGGTCGCGCAGGTGCTCGGGCATGCCTCCGCGCAGGCCGTCGACAGCGACCGCGCCTTCCGCGACCTGGGCTTCGACTCGCTCACCGCGGTCGAACTGCGCGACCGACTCGGCGCGTTGATCGGCTTCCCGCTGGCCGTCACCGCCGTCTTCGACCACCCGACATCGGCGGCGCTGGCCGCGCACCTGTGCGACGAACTGGCGGGGGAGGACCGGCCCGTCGAGATGGCGCCGACCGCCGGCCGGGCCGCGTCGGACGAGCCGATCGCGATCGTGGGCATGGCCTGCCGCTTCCCCGGCGGCATCGACTCGCCCGAGGACCTGTGGCGGCTGCTGGCCGACGGCGGCGACGCGATCGGGCCCTTCCCGGACGACCGGGGCTGGGACCTCGACCGCCTCTACCACCCGGACCCCGACCATCCCGGTACCTCGTACACCCGGCACGGCGGCTTTCTGCCCGGCGCGGCCGAGTTCGACCCTGGCTTCTTCGGGATCTCCCCGCGCGAGGCGCTGGCGATGGACCCGCAGCAGCGACTGTTGCTGGAGACCGTCTGGGAGGCGTTCGAACGGGCCGGACTGGACCCGGCCGCGTTCCGGGGCAGCCCCACCGGCGTGTTCGTCGGCGGCTCGCCCTCGGGCTACGGAAGCGGCGCACGCGGCCCGGACGGCGCGGAGGGCTACGCGCTCACCGGCAGCGCGGGCAGCGTGCTGTCCGGCCGGCCGGCCTACACCTTCGGGCTGGAGGGCCCGGCGGTGACCGTGGACACCGCGTGCTCGTCCTCGCTGGTGGCATTGCACCTCGCGGTTCAGGCGCTCCGGCGCGGCGAATGCGAGACCGCGCTCGCCGGCGGCGTCGCGGTGATGGCGATCCCGGCGGGCTTCGTCGAATTCAGCCGCCAGCGCGGACTGGCCGGGGACGGCCGCTGCAAGGCGTTCGCCGCCGGGGCGGACGGCACCGGCTGGTCCGAGGGCGCCGGCGTACTGCTGCTCGAACGGCTCTCCGACGCCCGGCGCAACGGACACCGGGTGTGGGCGCTGGTGCGCGGCAGCGCGATCAACCAGGACGGCGCCAGCAACGGGCTCAGCTCGCCGAACGGCCCCTCGCAGCAGCGGGTCATCCGACTCGCCCTGGCCGACGCCGGTCTGACGCCCGATCAGGTGGACGCGGTGGAGGCGCACGGTACCGGCACCACGTTGGGCGACCCGATCGAGGCCCAGGCACTGATCGCCACCTACGGCCGCGACCGGCCCGCGGGTCGGCCGCTGTGGCTCGGTTCGGTGAAGTCCAACCTCGGCCACGCGGCGGCGGCGGCCGGCATGGCGGGCATGATGAAGACGGTCATGGCGCTGCGGCACGGAGTGCTGCCCAAGACGCTGCACGTCGACGCGCCCTCACCGCACATCGACTGGTCGGGCGGCGCGGTCGAACTGCTGACGGAGCAGACACCCTGGCCGGACACCGGCCGACCACGCCGGGCCGGCGTCTCCTCGTTCGGGATCAGCGGCACCAACGCGCACGTGATCGTGGAACAGGCGCCCACGGAGCCGACGGACGCCGAGCCGACACAGCCCGAGCAGGTCCACCCCGAGCAGGTCCACCCCGAGCGGGTGCCCCCGGGCACCGGCGCGGACGAGCCCCCGGGCGCCCCGCTGCCGTTCCTGTTGTCCGCCGGCACCGAACGCGACCTGCGCACCGTCGCCGATCGGCTCCGCGCCCACCTCGCGCGGCACCCCGAACTCGACCCGGCCGACCTCTCCTTCTCGCTGGCCACGACGCGGACCCGGCTCGCCCACCGCGCGGTCGCCGTGGCTCGGGACCGCGACGGCCTGCGGCACGCGCTGGACGGACTCGCCGGTGGCGAGGCCCGCCCGGGTGTCGCCGAGGGCAGCGGCCCCACCCGCGATCGCATCGTCTTCGTCTTCCCCGGCCAGGGCTCGCAATGGGCCGGCATGGCCGCCGAACTGCTGGACCAGGCACCCCTGTTCGCCGAACACATCGAGCGGTGCGAGGCGGCGCTGGAGCGCTGGGTCGACTGGTCGTTGACCGAGGTACTGCGCGACCCCGCAGGCACCGCGCTGGAACGAGTGGACGTGGTGCAGCCCGCGCTGTGGGCCGTGATGGTCTCGCTCGCCGAACTCTGGCGTGCCCACGGCGTGCGGCCCGCGGCCGTGGTCGGCCACTCGCAGGGCGAGATCGCGGCGGCCTGCGTCGCCGGCGCCTTGACCCTCGACGACGGCGCCAGGATCGTCGCACTGCGCAGCAAGGCGCTCCTCGCCCTGTCCGACCGCGGTCTGATGGCGTCCGTCGCCATGTCGGAGGCCGAGGCGACCGAGCGGATCAGCGCGCTCGACGGCCGGTTGTCCCTCGCGGCGGTCAACGGCCCCGGCCAGGTCGTCGTCTCCGGCGAACCCGACGCGGTACGGGCCCTGGCCGCGGCGGCCGAACGCGGGCGCGTCCTCCCGGTGAGCTACGCCTCCCACTCGGCCCACGTCGAGGAGATCCACGATCGGCTCCGCACCGACCTGGCCGACATCGCGCCGGTCACCGGCCGAGTGCCGTTCCACTCCACGGTGACCGGCGCCCCGGTGGACACCGCCGAGCTGAACGCCGAGTACTGGTACGGCAACCTGCGGCACACCGTGCGCTTCGAGGAGACCGTGCGCGGCCTGCTGGAGCAGGGCTACGACGCGTTCGTCGAGGTGGGCCCGCATCCCACCCTGGTCACCCCGATCGAGGAGACGGCGGCGGCCCTGGGGCTCGCCCCCGCGGTGATCGGCAGCCTGCGCCGCGACCGGGGCGATCTCGCCCGATTCCTGCTCTCGGTCGGCGAGGCCGCCGTCCTGGGCGTGGTACCCGACTGGCCCACCTTCTTCGCGGGCCGCCCCGGCGTGGTCGACCTGCCGACCTACCCGTTCCACCGGCGGCGCTACTGGCTCGACGCGGCCCGCGATCCGGCCGGGGTGTCCGGCGCGCCGGCCGCCGACCCGACCGAGTCCCGGTTCTGGGAACTGGTCGAGACCCAGGACCCGCAGGCCCTGGCCGACCTGCTCGACGCACCCGCCGGGCAGCCGTGGCCCGCGGTACTGCCCGCCCTGCGCGCGTGGCGGCGACGCGCCCGCGAGCAGCGCACGGCGGACGGTTGGCGCTACCGCGACACCTGGCAACCCGCCCCCGACCTGCCCGCCGATCCGGCCGCCCCCAACGTGTGGCTGGCCGTCGTACCGGCGGACCAGGCACCGAACGGGCAACACGACGCACTGATCGCGGCGTTGGCCGAACGCGGCCTGAGCATCACCACCCTCACCGTCGACCCCGCCCACACGACCCGGGCCGAACTGGCCCGCAACCTCGAAGAGGCGCTGCCCGAGGGCGCCGGGCCGATCGGCCTCCTGTCCTTCCTCGGCCTCGGCGCCCACCCGCCGGCCACCGCGAACCCGGACGGCCTCACCGGCACGCTGCTCCTGGTCCAGGCCGCCGCCGACCTCGCCGCCGACACCCGGCTGTGGTGCCTCACCCGCGGTGCGGTCGCCGTCGACGGCGACGCCGCGCCCCCGGACCCGGACCAGGCCCGGATCTGGGGCCTGGGCCGGGTCGCGGCACTGGAACTGCCGGACCGCTGGGGCGGTTTGATCGATCTGCCGGACCGGCTCGCCGGCCCCGAAGCGGACCGGCTGCGTCGGGCCCTCGGCAACGCGGCGCACGAGGACCAACTCGCCATCCGGTCGGGCGGGATCCGGGTGCGTCGGATGGTGCGGGCACCGCTGCGTACGGCCGAACCCGTCCGGGACTGGCGGCCGTCCGGCACCGTGCTGATCACCGGCGACACCGGCCCGATGCAGATCCGGATCGCCCGAGGGCTGGTCGAACGCGGAGCCGAACACCTGGTCCTGGCCGGCCGGATCGCGCCCGACGCCGCCGCCCGCCTCGAAGCCGACCTCGCGGGCACCCGGTTCACCTTCGTCGACTGCGACCTGGCCGACCGGCAGGAGGCAGCCGCCCTGCCGGCCCGACTCGCCGCCGCCGGGCTGCGGATCACCGACCTGATCCACACGGCCGGCGACCCGGGCCTGGCCCCGCTGCTCGACACCGATGCCGATGCCGTGGCCGAGGTCCTGGCCGGCAAAGTCGACAGCGCCCGCCTCCTGGACGAGTTGTCGGACACGGACGAGTTGCGGACCGTCGTGTACTTCTCGTCCGTCGCCGGCTTCTGGGGCAGCGGCGAGCACGGCGCCTACGCGGCGGCCGACGCCCACCTCGACGCCCTTGCCCGCCGGCACCGCGCCGACGGCCGACACGCCCTGTCCGTGGCCTGGTCGGTCTGGGACCCGACGGCCGACGCGGACTTGGCCGACACCCCCGAAGCGGCCCGCGCCATCCGCCGGATCGGTCTGGGCGGCCTGCGCCTGCTCGACCCCGACCTCGCGTGGGCGGCACTGCTTCGGGCACTCGACCACGACGACACCTGCGTGACCGTCGCCGACGTCGACTGGCCGGTCTTCACCGGTGCCTTCACCGCCCGGCGACCCGGTCCGCTGCTCGACACCCTCCCCGAGGCCCGCGCCGCGCTCGCCACGCTCCACGAGGAGGCGCGCGCCGCCGCCGACACGGCCGACGAGCTGCGCCGCGAACTGGCCGAGTCGTCCGCCCCGGAACGCGAGCGTCGGCTCCTGGACCTGGTCCGCGCCCACACGGCCGCGGCCCTGGGCCACGACGGCGTCGAGGAGATCCGGCCCGAACGGGCCTTCAGCGAACTCGGCTTCGAGTCCATCACCGCCGTCGACCTGCGCAACCGACTGAACCGCCTCACCGGCCTCGACCTGCCGGCCACGCTGCTGTTCGACCACCCGACCCCGCTCGCCCTGGTGGACGTACTGATCGGCGAACTCCTGGAGGACGGGCTGGTCGGCGCCGCCTTCGTACACGCCGAACTCGACCGGCTGGCCTCCAAACTGGCCGCGGCCACGGTCGGCGACACCGACCGTGCCGGCATCGCCAAACGCCTTCGCACCCTGCTCGCCGGCTGGACCGGGACGAACGGCTCGACCGACGCGCCCGGTTCGAACAACGGCACCGAGGCGTTCGCCGCGCGCAGCGTCGCCGAGGAACTCGAAGCGGCCTCGGACGACGAGATGTTGGCCTTCATCAACACCCGGCTCCGACGCGGCACCCCGACCGGATGAACGCCACGACCCCAGGCCGGGCGCACGCCATGACCCCCGGCCGGCCGCCCGCCACGACCCGATTCGGCCCCACGAACACCGCGACCCCAGCACCGGAGGACTGCCGTGGCCAATGAAGAGACCCTTCGCGAGTATCTGAAGTGGGCCACGGCCGAACTGCACGACGCCCAGCAGCGGATCGAGGCGTTCGAGGCGGCGGCGGTGTCCACCGAACCGGTGGCGATCGTCGGCATGGCCTGCCGTTTTCCCGGCGGTGTCGCCTCCCCGCAGGATCTGTGGAATCTGGTCGACCGCGGCGAGGACGCGATCGGCCCGCTGCCCCGGGACCGCGGCTGGGACCTGGACCGGCTCTACCACCCCGACCCGGACCACCCCGGGACCACGTATGCCGCCTCCGGTGGCTTCATCCGGGACGTGGCGGGTTTCGACGCCGACTTCTTCGGCATCTCCCCGCGCGAGGCCGTCGCGATGGACCCGCAGCAACGACTGTTGCTGGAGACCTCGTGGGAGGCGTTCGAGCACGCCGGGATGCTGCCGGCCGCGCTGCGCGGCAGCCGGGCCGGCGTATTCATCGGCACCAACAACCTGGACTACGGCTGGACGGCCGGTCGGGTGCCCGACGAGTACGCGGGACACCTGACCACCGGCACCGCCGCGGCCGTGATCTCCGGCCGCCTGTCCTACCTGTACGGGCTCGAAGGCCCCGCGGTGACTGTGGACACCGCCTGCTCGTCCTCGCTGGTGGCGCTGCACCTGGCCGTACAGGCGCTGCGCACCGACGAGTGCTCGCTGGCCCTGGTCGGCGGCGTCACGGTGTTGTCGTCCCCCGGCCAGTTCCTCGGCTTCAGCGCCCAGCACGGATTGGCCGAGGACGGCCGCTGCAAGGCGTTCGCGGACTCGGCCGACGGCATGGGCCTCGCCGACGGCGTCGGCGTGCTCGTGGTCGAGCGACTGGCCGATGCCCGGCGGGCCGGCCACAAGGTGCTCGCGGTGGTCCGCGGCAGCGCGGTCAACCAGGACGGCGCCAGTAACGGCCTGACCGCGCCCAACGGCCCCTCGCAACAGCGGGTCATTCGGCTCGCGTTGGCCAACGCCGGTCTGTCGGCCGCCGATGTCGACGCGGTCGAGGCGCACGGGACCGGGACCCGGCTCGGCGACCCGATCGAGGCGCAGGCGCTGCTCGCCACCTACGGCCGAGGTCGCGCCGCCGACCACCCGCTGTGGCTGGGCTCGGTGAAGTCGAACATCGGGCACACCGGCGCGGCGGCCGGCGTCGCGGGACTGATCAAGACCGTCCTGGCCATCCGGGCCGGCACCCTGCCGAAGACCCTGCACGCCGAAGAGCGCTCGACCCGGATCGACTGGTCGGCGGGCGCGGTGGAGTTGTTGACCCGGGCGCGGGAGTGGCCCGTGGTCGACCGACCGCGCCGGGCGGCGGTCTCCTCGTTCGGGATCAGCGGTACGAACGCGCACGTGATCATCGAGCAGGCCCCGGACGCGGCGGTGCCGGAGGCCCCGGCGGGCCCGGCGGGGGAGGGGACACCCGAGACGTCACCGCGAGTCGCGCTGCCGTTCGTGATCTCGGCCAAGTCGGCGGACGCGCTGCGGGCACAGGCGGCTCGGCTGGCCGAATTCGTCACGGTACACGAGGAGTCGGATCCGGCCGCCGTGGCGTCGGCGCTGGTCGCGTCACGTGCGGTGTTGGATCACCGGGGGGTGGTACTGGCCTCGGGTCGTGCGGAGTTGTCGTCCGGGTTGGCGATGTTGGCCGCCGGGGAGTCCGGGTCGGGTGTGGTTTCGGGCGTGGCGCGGTCTTCGGGTCGGACGGTCTTCGTTTTTCCTGGTCAGGGTTCGCAGTGGTTGGGGATGGCTGCGGGGTTGTTGGGTTCGTCGCCGGTGTTCGCGGGGCGGGTTGCGGAGTGTGAGGCGGCTCTTGCGCCGTTCGTGGACTGGTCGTTGGTGTCGGTGTTGCGGTCGGGGTCGGAGGAGTGGCTCGACCGGGTCGACGTCGTTCAGCCGGTGTTGTGGGCGGTGATGGTTTCGTTGGCCGAGTTGTGGCGGTCGTTCGGGGTCGAGCCGGGTGCGGTGGTGGGGCATTCGCAGGGTGAGATCGCTGCGGCGTGTGTGGCGGGTGCGTTGTCGCTGGCGGACGCGGCGAAGGTTGTGGCGTTGCGGAGCCGGGCGATTCTGGAGATGGCCGGCTCGGGCGGAATGGCGTCGGTCGGTGTCCCGGTGGAGCGGGCCACCGCATTGATCGGGGAGTACGCGGGCCGGATCTCGGTCGCGGCGGTGAACGGTCCGTCCTCGGTGACCGTGGCCGGCGAGGGTGCCGCGCTGGACGAACTGCTCGCGGAATGCGGACGGTCGGACGTGTGGGCGCGCCGGGTCCCGGTGGACTACGCGTCGCATTCGGTGCAGGTGGAGTCCATCCGTGAGCGGCTCGTGACCGAGCTGGCCGATATCGAACCGGCGGTGCCGGCGGTCCCGTTCTACTCGGCGGTGACGGCGGAGCGGGTGGAGGGCGCGGCCCTGGACGCGGAGTACTGGTACAGCAACCTGCGCGAGACCGTGCGGTTCGAGGAGACGGTGCGGCTGCTGCTCGCGCAGGGCTTCGACACCTTCGTCGAGGCCAGCGCACACCCGGTGCTCACCACCCCGATCGAGAGCACCATCGAGTCCGCCGACGCCCGGGCGGTGGTGCTCGGTTCGTTGCGCCGGGGCGAGGGCGGGCCGGATCACTTCACCGCCGCCTTGGCCCGGGCGTACGCCGCCGGCCTCGCGGTGGACTGGTCGCCGCTGCTCGGCGACCCGGCCCGGCCCGGCCGCGGCACGGACCTCGACCTGCCGACGTACGCCTTCCAGCACCGGCGTTACTGGCTGCGCGACGTGTCGCTCGGCGGTGCCGACGACGCGGCCGGACTCGGACTCACCGGTGAGGGCCATCCCCTGTTGGGCGCCTCGGTGTCGTTGGCCGACGGGCAGGGATACCTGCTCACCGGGCGGCTGTCGTTGTCCTCGCACGCCTGGCTCAGGGACCACGCGGTCGCCGGGACCGTGCTGCTGCCCGGTACGGCCTTCGTCGAACTGGCCATCCGTGCCGGGGATTCCGTGGGTTGCGGCCACCTGGACGAACTGGCCCTGGAAGCACCTCTGGTGTTGCCCGAACAGGGCGGAATCCAGATCCAGGTCGTGGTTACGGCACCGAACGCCGACGGCGGCCGGGCGGTCTCCGTCTTCTCCCGCGCCGACGACGACCCGGACCGGGAGTGGACCAGGAACGCGTGCGGTGCGCTCCTGCCGGATGTTGTCACCGCCGCCGGGTCGGGCGAGGACGCCGATCCCGGCACGACGGCGTGGCCACCCGCCGGCGCCCGGCCGATCGAACTCGACGACTTCTACTCGGACCTGGCCGAGGTCGGCTACGCCTACGGCCCCGCCTTCCAGGGTCTGCGCGCGGCCTGGCGGGTCGCCGACGACCTGTACGCCGAAGTGGCGCTCCCCGTCGAGCACCGGGAAAGCGCCGGCCGGTTCGGGCTGCACCCGGCGCTGCTCGATGCCGCGTTGCAGGCAGCGGCGCTGACCGCCATCGGCGAAGGCGGTGCCGCGGTCCGCCTGCCGTTCGTCTGGAGCGGGGTACGGCTGCGGGCCTCCGGGGCGTCGTCGCTGCGCGTACGCCTGTCCGTGCGCGACGCGGACTCGGTGGCCGTGGAGGCCACGGACGGCACCGGCGGACCGGTGTTCTCCGCGCGTGGCCTCGTCCTGCGGCCGATCGCCGCCGATCGGCTCGTGCGTGCCGCCGACGATACGGCCGACAACCTCCTGCGCCTGGACTGGATCCCGGCCCCGGTGGCCGCGATCGAACAAACGGGTGCCGACGCCGACGACGTGACGGTGTTCGACTGTGCCCCCTCTGCGACCCCGGTCGGCACCGGGCTCGCGGACGCCGTGTCGGAGGCGGCGGCGCACGTGCTGCGCCGGATCCGGGAGTGGCTCGCGGCCGAGGGGCAGGCACGGTCGCGGCTGGTCCTGGTCACGCACGGTGCGGTGGCGGCCGGCCCGGGCGATGTGGTGGCGGACCTCGTACACGCGCCGGTGTGGGGCCTGATCCGGTCGGCGCAGAGCGAGCATCCCGGCAGGTTCGTCCTGGTGGACACGGACGACAGCCCGGCCTCCGCAGCCCTGCTGGACGCCGCGACGCGCAGCGGCGAGACACAACTCGCCTTGCGCCAGGGCGAGTTGCTCGTACCCAGGTTGGCCCGTCTCGGCGGCCCCGGCGACGCACTGGTCCCGCCGGCCGGAGCCTGGCAGTTGCACACCGCCGGCACCGGGACGCTGGAGGGCCTGGCCCTCGGGCCGGCACCGCAGGACGCCGAGGAGGACCGACTCGAAACGGGTCGGGTGCGGATCGCGGTGCGGGCGGCGGGGCTCAATTTCCGGGACGTGTTGATCACGCTGGGGATGTATCCGGGTGCCGCGTCGATGGGTGGCGA
>NZ_JBEXUX010000124.1:0-14395 GCF_040629175.1 Embleya sp. NPDC005971
CCGATATCGGCATACCGCTGACAGCACAGCCACGGTCGGGTAGGTCGGGACCCGACACACCGGCAGTGGTCGATTCGTCCCGGCGGACATCCCGGCCCACCACAGCCGGCCGGGGAGGGCCGGCCCGCAGCGGGGCCTCGCCCGTTTCCCCCGCTTTGAGGACCGATTCACCCATGGCACCCCGTCACCCCGCCCTCGCCCGCCTCGCCCCCGGCGAGGGCCGGCTCACCCTCGGCCCGGAACTGCCCCTCGACAACGACTGGAGCCCCCCGCCCCGGCAGGCCGGTGAACCGTACGCACGGCCGGCCGCCCCCACGGCGTTCCGGACCTCGCCGATCACGCGCGCCCGGCCCGGCTTCGCCGGCCTCCGGGTGCGCGACGTCCCGCTCTTCGACCCCGTCCGCTTCGGGGACGCCGGGACGGTCTTCGAGACCTTCACCCACCTCGGCCATCGCCGCCGTCACCGAGCACGCCGTCCTCGGCACCGCGGCCGTCGTCCTGCCGCTGCGCGAACCGCTGCTCGTCGCCAAGGCCACCGCCACCGTCGACGTGCTCTCCGGCGGCCGGATGCTGCTCGGCCCGGCCGGCGGCGACTGTCCCGTCGAGTACCCGCTCCTCGGACGGGACTTCGAGGCCCTCGGCGCCGCCTTCCGCGAGGGAGTGAGCACCCTGCGCGCCGCCGGGCGCCCAGGCCCGCTGGAACTGCCCGGGGCCGGGCTCGGCTCGGACTTCCGGCTGGACGTCCTGCCGAAGCCGGTGCGGCGGCGGGCATCCCGATCGCCGTCGCCGGTGGCGCGAACTCGCCTGGGAGAAGCCGTAGGTGACCCCGATGGTGCTCACCCTCCACGAGGACCCGCACGCCCCGACCCGTGCGATCCGGCTCGGCCTCGGCACCGGCCGCAACGCCCTGATCGAGTACCTGGAGACCATGGCGCTGCTCGGGACCTCGCACGTCTCCTTCAATCTGCGGCCCAACAACCGGCCAGTGGAGGACCTGCCGCGGGAGCTCGCGGAGCACGTTTTGCCGCTCTTCCCCACATTCATCACATAAAGCCCTTGCATTAGCCAGCGTCTGCAACTATTGTCAAGGCATGTAAAAGGCACTCGCATCTATCGAGTGGCCCCTGCGCCCCGCATACCCCGATCGAAAGGGCACCACCATGTCCCTCAAGGAACTCCTCCCCGGCAAGCTCGGCTATGGCACCGCCCCGCTCGGCAACATGTTCCGCGCGATCCCCGAAACCGAGGCACTCGCCACCGTCGAGGCCGCCTGGCGGCAGGGCGTCCGCTACTACGACACCGCCCCCTTCTACGGCGCCGGCCTCGCCGAGGAACGCCTCGGCGAGGTCCTGTCCGCCAAGCCCCGCGACGAGTACGTACTCTCCACCAAGGTCGGCCGCGTCATCCTCGACGAGCCGGAGGAGGGCACCCGCGAACTCGGTGAGAAGGGCGGCCTGTTCGAACACGGCAACCCCAACAGGATGCTGCACGTCTGGACCGCCGAGGACACCGAACGCTCCATCGAGGACAGCCTCAAGCGCCTGCGCACCGACCGCCTGGACATCGTCTGGGTCCACGACATCGCCCAGGACTTCCACGGCGACGCGTGGCCGGCCAAGTTCGAGGAGGCCCGCACCGGCGCCTTCCGCGTCCTGTCCCGCCTGCGCGACGAAGGCGTCATCAGGGCCTGGGGCCTGGGCGTCAACAAGACCGAGCCCATCGAGCTCACCCTGTCCCTCGACGAGCCCCACCCGGACGGCTTCCTCCTCGCCGGCCGCTACACCCTCCTCGACCACGAGCACGCCCTCGGGCGCCTGCTGCCCATGGCGCAGCAGCAGGGCGTCGACATGGTCGTCGGCGGCCCCTACAGCTCCGGCATCCTCGCCGGCGGCACCCACTTCGAGTACCGGGAAGCCCCCGCGCACGTCATCGAGCGCGTCACCCGGCTCAAGGACCTGGCCGCGAAGCACGGTGTGAGCATCAAGGCCGCCGCCCTCCAGTTCTCCCTCGCCCACCCGGTCACCGCCGCGGTCGTCGCCGGCGCCACCAGGCCCGGCCGCATCGCCGAGGACCAGGCGGCGCTCAACGAGATTGTCCCCGCCGCGTTCTGGCAGGAACTGCGTGCCGCCGGCCTCGTCGCCCCGGCCGCCCCGCTGCCGTACGGCGCCTGAACCACCCCCGACCCGACAGGAAATCCCATCATGGCCTCCACCTCCGTCAGCCGCATCGTCCCCGCCTCCCCCGACAAGGTGTGGAACCTCATCGGCGGCTTCGACTCCCTCCCCGACTGGCTCCCGTACATCCCCGAGAGCACCCCCCTCGAAGGCGGCCGCGTCCGCCGCCTGCGCAACCCCGAGGGCGGGACCATCACCGAGCGCCTCGTCGCCTTCAACGAGACCGAGCGCCACTACAGCTACGCCATCCTGGCAGCCCCGTTCCCCGTCGACGGCTACGTCTCCACGATCCGCGTCCACGCCGTCCCCGGCCGGGACGACACCGCCGAGGTCCAGCGGTCCGGCCGCTTCAACCCCGACGGCGCCACCGAGGCCGAGACCGTGGCCCTGTTCGCCACCATCTACCGCGACGGCCTCGACGCCCTCCACACCACCCTCGCCGGCTGAGACCCCTCCCTCCCGCAAGCCCGGATACGCCCCCCGCGTACCCGGGCTGCCGGCTGTTCCGGGCCCGGAGGGGCCCGTGTCAGGCGCGGGGAAGGTGACGTCGAAGGCGGTGGGGGTACCGGCGAGCGCCCCGAGTCCTCTCGTCGAAGCACCCGTCGCCGGAGTCGGTCCCCAGCGACTCGGGATCGCGTCCGTCGGTTCCGATCCGGCGCACACCTCGCGGTCACCCACCCGCCACCGGGGACTCCCGGCGCCGTGCGCATCGCGCAGACACTCGGCCGTGCGAGTGACGATCCCCCGAACCCGGCGGGCGTTCGGCGGTTCCGGTCCGAGACGAGGTGGACCTTGGAGGTCTGTCCGCCCCGCGAACGCCCGAGCGGGGCGGCCCTCGAAAACACCGGCGTCCCGCCACTGCCGGAAACGGTTGTGCACAGTCGACCACGCACCGAACCGCTCCGGCATCCCACGCCACTGCGCACCCGTCCGAAACTTCCGGATCACGCCCTCGAACTGCTGCCGCAGCCGCTCGGGATACGGACCGAACCCACCGATCGGCAGGTACGGCTCAATGAACTCCCACTCCACATCCGTCAGTTGCTCTCGCGTCACAACAAGACGATCTACCGGACCAGGGTCGCCTCAACGACGAATCCCACAGATTGATCGCAATCCAATACACGCCCTGGTACCGCAACTACACGCCCTGGTACCGCAACAGCGTTTGACCTGAGGGTTGGTACGGCTCACAGGCTGGGACACGCGCTGGGCCTGTGTCACAAACTGGGACGGTACGACTCGATCATGCGGGGACAGCGCAAGGACGTGCGAGTCGGGCCGACGGCCATCGACAAGGTTGCGACCGTGCGTGAGTTCGCGGAGCGTGAGGGCGGGCGGTGCCTTGCCGCGGCCTCGCGCTCCGCGAGTGGATGTGTGGGTCGCGGTCAGCCGTCGCAGCCGCAGTGGTCGAGAGGGTCGGGTGTGCCGTAGCCGTCGGGGTGACCGTGGCAGGGCGGCTTGGGCGGAGTCGGCTTCGCGGTGTCGTCGGGGTGACCGTGGCAGGGCGGCTTCGGCTCGGTCGGCTTCGCGGTGTCGTCGGCGGTGACGCTGACGCCGGTGGCGGCGTTGTCGACGGTCAGGACGAGCGGGCCGAAGACGCGGTCGTCGGGGAGGAGGTAGCCGGCCGGGGCGCGAGTCTCCTCCCAGTAGTAGGTGCCGACGGGGACGTTGCGGGTGCAGGTGCCGTCGGTGCCGGTGACGCACGGCTCGCCGATGCCGGTGTCGGGGTTGGTGCCGGTGGTCTGGAGTCCGGGGGTGCCGTTGGTCTCCTCCCAGAGCTGGAAGGTTGCACCCGCGAGCGGGGCTTAGGTGCGGGCGTCCCGCTTGAGGACTGTCACGTCACCGGTGACGACGACGCAGGGCACCCAGGTGAGGGTAGCCTCGCCGTTGCCCTGACGGGCTCCGGTGGTGAACACGGCGCTCGCGGGGCCGCTGCTGGAGCCTCCGCCGCCGCCCGCGCCGCTGTTGGAGGCGGTGGGGGACGCGGCCCCACCGCCGCCCCCGACGGCTCCCGCGCCACCGCCGCCGCCCGCGCCGCCGTGGGGGTCGAGGATGCTGTTTCCGCCCGCGCCTCCGACCGGTCCGACGGCCGGGCTGCCGTTCTCGCCGTTGGGGGCGGTGTGGGGTGCGTTGACGCCGCCCTGCCCGCCCTCGCCGCCGGGCCTGCCGGGCCTGCCCTCGTCGTCCCCGGGGAGCCCCCGGCCCGGCTCGCCCGCCTTGCCCGCGTCCCCGCCGCCGATGGCGGTGGCGAAGAACGACGCGCCGCCTCCTCCGCCGCCACCCGCCACGACCAGGGGTGCCGTACTGGTGCCGACGGTGGTCCGGCCCCCGCCGCCACCCGCGGCGATACCGGAAATCTGGCCGTCTGCGATGTAGGCGCCGCCCCGGCCACCCCCGTTGTAGCCGCCCTGGGCACGTGCCGGGTCGCTGTCGTCTCCGGAGTGCCCGGCGCCGCCCACGTTCACCGTGAGGACTTCTCCCGACGTCACGTCGAACGTCGCCGATACTTCCGCCCCCCGGCCGCCCGCCACGCCGTACTGGCCGTCCCCTCCGGCGGCCCCGAAGGCGTCCACGGTCACCGCGCACCGTCCTCGGGGACCGTGACCTGTGCAGGTGCCCCCGTGAAGGTGAAGGTCTGCGAAGCCTGCCTCGCAGCGGGGGGCGTGGCCGCCAGAACAGCGGTCGGGAACACAGCCGACGTGGACAGCCCGGCGACCAGCACCGCGCCCGCGAATGAAAGGTAATGTCTCATAAGGGAAGAATCAGATGCGGAGGCAAGCGGCGCTCGGTGGAGATCCTCCAAGCGGCCGAACAATGCGCTCTGTAGGGGTAAGGCCCCTACTCGGACTGTCCAACCATCAGGCCAAACGCTGTTGCGGTACCAGACGAGGCGTTGCTCCTCGGCGTCGGCCGACGAGGCGTAGGCGGCGACGGAGGTCGCCTTCGAATGGGCGGATCCCGAGTGGGACCCGCAGTGGGACCCCGAGGTGTTCGCTTCCCGGGTGCTGGGCGTTGCCGTGCCCGTCGAGTCCGTACCGGAACTGTGCGGCATCATGGCCGGCGAGGGACGAGGCGCCGTCCCGAGTGTCGAGTCGCTGAACCCCGGGTACTGCATCGTCCTCGTCTGCCGCGCGCCGTTTCGGGTTGTTCCTCGACCGGGGTCGGGCCGCAGAGCTGTGCCCGACACCCGGGTGTTCCGCGGACCCGATACACGAACACATCCCTCGCTGCCATCACCATCTCGTCGACTGCGATCCCGACGAACTGGCCCGGGCGGCCGGAGAGTACGGATGGGCTCGACGCGAGGAACTCGACCGCGACCCGGCACGTATGGTGGGCGACCCCCACGCGGACGTCCTCGCCAGGGCCGCGGCCGCACACGGCGCCACCGAACCGGTGGCGACCGCATTTCTGGACGGGCCTGTTCGACCCCGACACGATCGACGACGCCCACTGGAATCCGATGGAAGCCCTCACCGTGCGCCACGCGCTGGAGCACGAACGGCTCCGGTTCCGCCGCATCGCCGACCGCGAGGCGCGCGACATCCGAAGCCGCCCCAAGGCCTGTACGACATGTGGAAACGAGCTTTCCCCATGGCCCGCTCCAGCCGTTCCACCGCGGTTCTGCGCACGCACGTGCGTCCCGTCCCCCACCGGGGGGGCACCTCACGTCCGCCACACCCGGGTAAGCACGCGTGTGATTTCTCGGCGGCCGGTTCCGTTCGCACGGACCGTGCCCTCGGGCGATCCGTGAGGTTTTGCGGATCAGGGTCGCCATCGCCGAGATGGGGGACGGCAGGTCGTAGTGGCGGCGAGTACTGAGTGGGCGTCAAGAGCGGCAGGGAGGCCGGGGCCAGCGCCTGTTCGGCTTAAATACGGCTACTCGAACGGCTGGTTCCACGCCTATACCGCGGCTTTATCTCGAACTTACCCTTGGTGTTCTCGCTGCCTGGCGGTCTCTGGAGGATCAGGGGGCGAGGGGGGTGGGGCAACGCCCTGACGACGCCTGCGTGGGGACGCAGGGCGCGTAAGGGGCCGAGGAGGGGGAGGGCACGATTACCACGTCGCATTTGACATGCCCGCGCCATTTGATCCTTCTGGCCGAATATAACCGATCGAAGCAAGATCTCTCGCTGTTGCCGCACGTCCTGCGCATTCCATATGAAGTCAACCGACGAAGAAGGTCGTGGGCAATGTTCAAGAGAACCTCCTCGAAGGCCCGACGTCTGGGGTCGGCCGCCATGGGAATCGGCGCCATGGCCCTTGGTGTGGTTGTCTCGCCTCTGGCCACCGGATCGGCGTATGCGACGCCGTCCTGCGGCGTTGATGGTGTGCTCTGCGGAAACATCATCGGCGGCTATACCAACGGCGGCATGCCCGATGTCGCTGCGACCGGTGGAGCCGGAAGTGCCGTGCGCCTGAGCACGAATTTTGGCGTCCAGAACCACTGGATGTTCGTTCCCAGTCCCGGTGGGAACGGCGCCTTCACGATTCGGGTCGCATCGAGTGGGCTGTGCCTCGACACCAGCAATAATTCTGATGCCACTTCCGTGCAGAGCTGCAATGGTCAGAGTTCCCAGGATTGGTACGCTCAGCCGCTACAGACAACGAATTCCGGATACGAACAGTTCCGCTTTCGGCATGCGAGTGACAACAAGTGTCTGAATGCTTGGGGCGCCAGTACGTCGGCGGGTACCACCGTGGGTCTCTGGAACTGCCAGGGTTCGAGTGCCTGGAACGACCGCTTCGCGATCGGCAAATACGGTCTCGGCCAGGAGCATGCGCCGGAGCTCGTCCAGCAGCTGAAATCCTGGGCCACGATGTATGCGTTGAACCAGTTCAACAACAAGTCCTCGGTCATCCCGACGGCTACATTCCAGGTGGGGACTCCGGCTCCGGCGAAGGCCGGCCCGGCCCAGGTGGTGGGCCCCCCGGCTTTCGCGGGCGCCAGTGGCTCGGTGTACCAGTACGGCTGGTCGCACAGCACGGGGTACACCTTCAGCAACGGCGGATCGGTCACGGTCACCGGAACGGTGGGAACCGGGCCCCTGAGTACTTCTCCCGTGGCGGCATCGATCTCTGTGGCCATTCAGGGGTACTGGGGAAGCCAGTGGAACACCACTACGACACAGTCCGGTCAAGTTCAATTCGACATCCCGCCCGGTCAGGTGGGCTGGGTGGCCCGAGCTCAGCTGCTGAAGGCGATGACCGGTACCTGGAGCATCACCAACGACAAGGGGGACAGCTGGCAGGGGACGGGAACGGCTACCATTCCGGCGGTTGACGGCACCGACTCTCCGGGCAACGCCAGCGTGCTCTACCAGTGCACGACCAACCCGTCCGCGGCCACGTGGGCCGAAGCCTGCTACAAGACGGTTCCCAACGGCTATCCGTACCCGGCGACGCGCCCGTCCGTGTAGTCCGTTCCGGTGCGTAAGTCAGGGTTCTGGCACGGCTGATGTGGCCTGCCAAGCGGGCGCGGCTCCTTTCGAGTTTTCGGCTCTCCATGCTGAAGCTTCGTCGCGGGAGTCGCGCCTTGGCGCTGACACCCTCGAACTGCTGCCGCAGCCGATTGGGATACGGACCGTACTCGCCGACCGGCAGGTACGGCCCGATGAACTCCTGTTCCAGGTCAGTCGGTTGCACTCGTGTCACACGAAGGTCTACCCGACCGACCCATACCCCGAAGACACAGCCTACAGATTGATCACGACCCGATACACGCCCTATTTGTGCTCCGGTCTCTCCGGGGAGCGACCCGACCTCGTCGAGCGCGGCAGGCTCGTCCTCGCCCGCATGACGCACCGCACCCGGTACCCCTTGTCCCGCCCCGTCCCCGTCTCGGGGCAGCGCCCGCATCTGGCCGTGGCCCGATCCCCGTCGGACTTCCACCGTGCCGTCGTGTCTCGAGTCGAGGATCGGCGATCGCAGCGGGTGGCCGGTGCAAATGTGGGGCCGTGAGCACGCGACAGGCACCCACGCATGGCACCTGCTGTGGCGCGGCGGCCTCCTCTTCGACCGGGAACGTCCCCTGATCCCGGTCTCGCCGGCGTGGACCGCCGACGCGGCCCACCGGCAGGAGGCGTCGTGACGCCCGGCACGGCAACCGTGCAGGCACGGGCGTCGTCCGTCCACGCGATGCCGGACCGATGTCGCGTGGACCTGACGCCGGGAGTGACGGTGCGCCGGCTGGGCGGCCTGTACGAGGTCGCCGCCCTCCAAGGACCCCGGGTGCACCTGCCTGCCCTGGACGAGAAGGGTGAGGACGCCGTCGCGCTGGTATCCGCACTGACCTGCGCCGCCGACTTCGCGCTGGTGGAGGCGGAGACACGGGAGCGGCCCGGCCTGCGGATCCCGGACGTGAGCATCGTGGACCTGCTCGACCCCCTGGAGCACGAGCGAATGCGCGACTGGGAGTGGCACCTGCACGAGGTCGTTCACGGACTGCCGCCCGGCGCGCCGTCGGACACCCGGCCGCGCCCGCAGTACGACCTGGAAGAGACGTCGCGGTGGAGCCGGCTGGACGCCAAGTCCCGCGAGCTCGGGTCGGACCAGCACGCGCGGGTGAAGCCGGCGGCGTCCTCGTGGCGGTGTTCCCTCGCCAGTTGCGCGATCGCCAGGACCAGGCCCGCGCGGAGGCGGGGAACCTCCTCGACGCGCAACCGCTCGTGCAGGGCGGCAGAGATCTCCCACGCGCGATGGGACAACGCTGCCGGGACGCACGCCGTTTCCTCCCGCACCGCCGGGTCCGGGTCGTCCAGGAGGGCGATCGGGATGTGCGCGTCTGCGGCGATCGCGTCCCGCGCCGCCCGCACCGACCAGTTCTGCGGATAACCGCCGACGTCGAAGCGCACGTCGTCGTCGGCGTCGGCGACCCGCAACAAGGCGGCGCGCGACCCGTCGCCCCAGTGGTTGCGACACGCCACCGCGGCGACCGGGCCCAGCGCATCCGCCCGCACGTGCATGGCCGGGTCCGCGGCGATCCGCAGCAGGAACGGCACCGTCAACGGCGCCACCGAACCCGTCGTGCCCTTCGGGCGGGCCGGTCCTGTCCCATGCGTCGCGCATGCCCTCGGTGGCCGTCTCCACCGTACCCGGAGGAAACTCCGGCGACCACGCCCCCTCCGGAGCCGAGACACCGAGCCGCTCCCCGATCTCCACCCACCCGTACACGCGCACGAAGGCCACGTAGTCCCCCTGTTACGCCTCCTCGGCGACACCGGGACGGGCAACGAACGTCTCTCCCGACCCCGGCTCCGGCGGCATCAACGACACGAGCACCCCGAACCAATCACCACCGTCGGCCACGGCCGTCCCCTTCCACCACCCTGTCCCGCGCGGCCCATGCCCCGTCGTTGGGTCGTCGAACGCTCGCTCGGCTGAATCATGCACGCACGGCGACACCGGGCAGGAATCCCGGGCAGGGCCGCGACGGGAGTATTCGCGATGCGCGTGGTCGTCGCGCCCGGTACGGTGTGCAGCCGATCGTCCGGGGGATGGGTGGGGTGTCGTGGCGGGGTTGCGTATGACGGTGTGTCTGCCCGCGAAGGCACAAGGCGGCGACCTCGCCGCGGCGATCGGCGCGGCGATGGCTCCGTTCGAGGAGGACCACACCTCGGACGAGGCGCGCGACATCTGGGACTGGTGGACGGTTCGCGGCGGCAGCGACGGCTGCGGCTACTTCGTCGCCCCCGGCCACGCCGACGACCCGCGTCTCGTCCACGACACGTCGCAGTCCGACGGGAAGGAACTGCCGAGTCTGTTGGGCATGTCGGCCGGAGGCCCCCGGGAGACGCTCGATTTCACGGAGCCGCGGACCAGGGCGAGGACGGCCCTTGGCGCCGGGTGGGATCTGTGGCGTCGCATCGGCGCGGACGGTCGGCCCGTTCAGCCGCTGTCCCGGTTCGAGGCCCGGTACGAATCGGAGCACGGGGCGTATTGCGGCGCGGAAACCTTTTGGGACTACCGTGCCCAACCGAAGGTCAGGGAGTTCTACGACCACTGGTGCCGGATGAAGGACATCCCCGGCATGCTCAACTTCGGGTACTCCGACGTCACGGATCTGGATTCCTGGTTCGCGGGCGACCGCGAGGAGTTCGTCGAGCGCGAGGCCCCGAGGGCGCTCCGACACTTCGGGGACCTCCTCACCCTCGACGGCTGGTGGAGCGAGACGGGAAGAAACGACCCCGGCGTCCACGGCCCCTGTGCCGAACCGGTGCCATGCGAGCACGCACCGCACGATCCCCTGTGCCTGACCGATCCGGTCACCTACCTGGAATCACTCCCCGACGACGCACTCCTCGTCACACTCAGGTGCCACGTCTGAACCCGATCGATCCAACGCGCGATGGCCACCACCCCGACACGCCCGGGCCGCCGTCACTCTCGCGAGGCCGGCGAAGAACGAGAGCACCTGCTCACCCGACTCGGCATGCGCCGGTAGGACCGACGGCTTTGACCCGCCACCGCAATGTTCCGCCACGGGAGAGAACAACCTCCCACCGCCCGACCGCCATCGGCTCCATTGCCCACCGGCCTGCGCCGCCCCGAGGTTCCTTGCCACGCGCTGTTCGGCTGCTTCGCCTCCTTCGGCTCGGGAGGTCGGTTCGAGGATCCGATCCGAAGCCGCAGCCGTGTCCCATGGGAACCGGGGTCGCAATGCGCGGCGCCGCTGTTGTCAGCGCCACCCCGCCTGGTCGGTGAACGGCACCTGCGGAGCCAGTCGTTCGAGTGCCGCGGCCAGGTCGTGCGTGTCGCGCCGGCGACCGATCCACGCCACCCCCACCCTGGTCCGCGGAGGCGGCTTCCGCTCCCCGTGGACCCGGACGCTCCAAGCGGATCGGGAAGGGGTGTGGAGTTGGTCGTCGAGCGGCGAGTGGAACTGCACCGTGCGGGTGCCGAAGCCGGAGACGACGACCCGACGCACGTCGTCCCAAGGAAGGTGCCGGCGGTGGACTCCCCGTCCGACCGTCGCACCCTCCGTGTCGAGGTACAGGACCGACTCGCGTCGCACGCATCGGACGGTCAACCCGAGAAGCACCAGACCCAGTACCACCCAGGACGCCACCGCCACTTCTGCGGGGAACCCCGGCATCAGCAGGACGACCGCGGTGACGGCTCCGCCCACGGCGCAGAACCCGGCGTACGGCGCCCCCACGCGGTCACGGAGCTCGAACGTGTCTTCGATGTCGGTCACAGCGCGACATGATCGCACCTCGAACCGGCTCCCGCCGGCGAATCGCGCAATCGTCCCGCGTGCGCGGCGAGTTCACAGCCTCGCGGAGGCGGTGCCGCTCGGGTCCGGTCCGCCCACACCCATCCCGGCGGCGTACCCGGGCGGCCCCTCTCTATGAAGGAACCGCGTGCGCATCGACGGACGACAACGCCTCGTCCACCGCATGATGCACACCGAGTTCGGCACGACACTGCCCCGCGAAGGCGTCGAGTTCGGCGAACTCCTCGCCGCGATGCACTGAACCCCGGCCCGGGTGTTCAGGGCCCGCGTGCCCCTGGGCTCCATGAGCAGGACACGGAGACGGAGGATGCCGCCGGGGAACCGGGCTTGTGGTTCGACGGCCGTCGCCGCCCCCGTTCGCATCCGGCCTGGCCGTACGACGGGCGCGATCACGCCCGCCCCGGGAGCGTCTCCTCGGCTTCGCCCATGAGCTGCACACCGGTGCGCTCAAACCGATTGGACAGCACGTTGGCCGAGAGATCGGAGTCCGGTCCCACGAACTCGGCCCATCCGGCCGCCGTTTCGGCGGCGTCCTCCACCCCTTCGTGGGCGAACCTGGTCGAAGCGGCGATCTCCGACTCCGCCTTGGCCGGCAACGCGCCGAGGAGCCGCGGACGGTCGTCCTCCCGCGGGCCTTCGCGCGACGACTCCGGATCGAGGATCGGCTCGGCCCCCAAGGCCACCAGCGCACCACAGATCTGCTCCGCACTCACCGGGTGGTCGCCGCTGATGCTCACCGGCCCAGCTTCACCGCAAGGCGGGGCTGTGGAGACTGCGACCACGCCGCATCGGAGCGGATGCGACACCGCCCGCGCTGTGCCCGGACCCGCCCGGCGTGCCGACGGGTGCGGGCGAGGACGGAACCGGACGCCCCGGAGAGTGGCGAATCGCCATTTCGGCCCCGGAGGGGGACATTCCTTGTCTACGTTCGCGGTATGAGTTTCGAGCCGCGTGGGACGCGCAACGCCGATCCCGTCACGGTCGAGGACCGCATGGAATTGGAGGACGATCCGGAGGAAGGCCGCGACGGCCTCCGGCCGTTCGGCGCGATGCTCCGGTCGTGGGCGCGTCCCGATCCGGGCGTCGCCCGGGGACCGCACGTCGCGGCGTTGGCTCTGGCCGCCGCCGCTGTCCTCGTGGAGGCTGCCGGCGGCACGTGCGTGGGACCGCGTTACCGGGCGCGGGAGAGCGCGGTGGAGTTGTCCGAGATCGCGGACCGGGTCGCGACGGCGATCATCGATCTGGAACGGGCGGGGACGGCGACCTCGCCGCGCGGGGCACGTCGGCCCTGCGGTTGCGGTTCCAGGCCGAACACGTCTCCTGGCTGGTCGCTTTGGCCGCGCGTCGCCGACGAGGCCCTCGCCCTGCCCCCCGACGACCCGGCCGCGCGGGCGGACCTGGCGACCGCGGCGACCCTGGCCCGGTCCGTGCTGCGGGCCGCCCGCGCCTGCGTCCCCCGCTGCGTCGTCCGGGTCGAGGAACTGGGCCAGTCGGACGAGCCGTTCGACGAGGCGACGATCGAGATCGCCGCCCGACGCCCGGCCCACGAAGTGGCGTGCCAGCGACCCGCGTCCCCGGATCCGCCCGGAGCCGGCGCGCAGGGTCCGGCCGGGGAGTTCGTGGGCTTCGCCGTCCGGGCGCAGTCCTCCGGAAGCCGCGACGACGTGTCACGTGAACCGACTCGCGCCCTCGCCGGGCCCACCCGGTCGGCGCGCCGTGGGCGCGCGGATCATAGCGGGACTCCGGGCTTGTGTCGACCCGGCGTGGCGGCACTCGCCAGGATCGACCGGCATGGGCGGCCATGCGTTCGATACGACGGCGAACATTCGTGTGTGGGTGCACACCCGCCACTGGTTGACGATGGACGGGATGCTCGACAACGAGGACCAGAGCAGGCGGGAACGCGGTGACCACGACGGCGCCGAACTCGCCGGCAGCGTTCGCCGGGCGGGTTGGGACCAGATCCCCGGCTGGCCGCGGGACGCGGCCGGCTTCGCGACCTGGCCGGCACCGGGCCAGACCTCGACCCTGGTCCTGAACGCGGCCCGGTGGGCACTGGTCGTCTCCGCACTGGATCGGTGGGCGGACATCGGTGACACGACCGAGGCGGCCGTCGCACACGCACAGGCGCTGCACCCGCAGGTGTGGACCATCGGGCGGGTCCGCCGCGGCGCCGCGCACGAGGTGTTGCTCACCTCCGCCGAACACGCTTCGCTCGTGGTGATCGGCAGCCGCGGACACGCACGCATGGCCGGCCTGCTGCCGGGCTCGGTCGGTCTGTCTGTGGCCGCCTACACCCCGTGCCCCTTGCTCGTGGTGCGTGGCGAACACGACCCCTCACGGGTCGTGGACGGCGGCACCGAGGGCCTTGTCGTGGTCGGCGTCGACGGCGCGGAATGCCGGCCCGCCTTGGAAGCCGCCTACGAGGAGGCCCAGTTGCGGCATCTGCGCGTGTGCGCGCTGAACGCGCTCCCGCCGGTCACGCCCACGCCGATCGGGCTTCCCGCGCCTGCGCCGGAGTCCCTGGCCGCAGCGAGCGCGCTGCGGCGCGGCGCCCTGGACGCGTGGACGGCCGAGCCTCGGGCCAAGCACCCCGAGATCGAGTCGCAGGTGCGGCTCGTGCGCGAGGGCGCGGGTCACGCACTGGTGGAGGCGTCCCGCGAGGCCGACCTGGTGGTCCTGGCCGCCCACCGACGCACCGCCCGATTCGGTACCCGCCTGGGCCGGGTCAGCCACACGGTCCTGCGTCACGCACACGCGCCCGTCCTCCTCGTGCCCGTCCTCCTTGTGCCCGTGGACTGACCCGCCGTTTCGATCACGGGCGAACGGAGGGCGTGGCACGAACACGCGATGCGCTCCCGGGTGCCCATCGGCCGCGGGCGGTCGTCCCCGATCGATCGGGCAGCAGCGCCGCGCCGACCCGGGCCAACGGGCGACTGTGCGGGCCGATCAGACCGACCGGGAGCGGCTCGCGCGCGGTGAG
>NZ_JBEXUX010000125.1:0-14239 GCF_040629175.1 Embleya sp. NPDC005971
CCGGGATCGACCGCCGTCCCTGACCGGGTACGCCACGATCGGGCGCCGGGGCATCGGGGAAGGCGAGGCGGCCACCGTGCGATGGCGCCGACGCGAGCGTGCATCCGACGCGCCGGCGGTCGTGCGGGAGGTGGTGGTCGCCGACAGCGGCGATGTACGTGCCGGTGGCGGCGGGACGGCGGTGTCCGGCCACCGCGGACCGCCGTCCTCGGGGCCGGTACGCGTCGAGGGGTCCGGGCCCGCCACGGCGTCGGCGCCCCACGCCGTGGCGGGCCTCGGTGCCCATGATCCAGGGGCAACCTCAGCTTTCGTCGGGTTCGCCGGGGCCTTGTCGAGTGGGTCGGGTGTTCGCGGCCGGCGGTCGCGTCTTGGTCGGCGGCGGGTGGCTCTGTGCTAAACGGTCGGCGTGGTCCGGTGGAGGTGGGCCCGGTCCCAGGGTCACCGGCGGCCGGGAGCCTTGGGCTCTCCGGCGAGAGGCGGGTGTTGCTCACCGGGAAAGGCGCTGGCAACGGCGCGGAAGGGTGGGCGGTGCGGTGAGGTTCGCCGGGGAGCCTTTCCGAGTGGGTCGGGCCGTTGCGGCCGGCGGTCGCGTCTTGGTGGGCGGCGGGTGGCTTTGTGCTAAACGGTCGGCGTGGTCCGGTGGAGGTGGGCCCGGTCCCAGGGTCACCGGCGGCCGGGAGCCCTGGGTTCCCCGGCGAGACGTGGGCGTTGCTCGGCGGGAAAGGCGCCGGCAACGGCGGAGCGGGTGGGGCTGCCCGGTGAGGTTCGCCGGGGAACCTTTCCGGGTGGGCCGGGCGTGTGTGGCCTGCGGTTGCGTCTTGGTGGGCAGCGGGTGGCTCAGTGCTAAACGGTCGGCGTGGTCCGGTGGAGGTGGGCCCGGTCCCACCGTCACCGGTGGTCAGGAGCCCTGGGTTCCCCGGCGAGACGTGGGTGTTGCTCGCCGGAAAGGCGCTGGCAACGGCGGAGCGGGTGGGGCTGCCCGGTGAGGTTCGCCGGGGAGCCTTTCCGGGTGGGCCGGGCGTGTGTGGCCTGCGGTTGCGTCTTGGTGGGCAGCGGGTGGCTCAGTGCTAAACGGTCGGCGTGGGCTGGTGGAGATCAGCCCGGTCCCACCGTCACCGGCGGCCGGGAGCCCTGGGTTCCCCGGCGAGACGCGGGCGTTGCTCGCCGGAAAGGCGCTGGCAACGGCGGAGCGGGAGGGGAGCCCGGTGAGGTTCGCCGGGGAGCCTTTTCGAGTCGGTCGGGCCGTTTCGGCGTGCGGTGGGTGGGTGGTGGCGGAGGGGGAGGAGAAGAAGGGGCTGTGAGTGGGTGGTTTCGGTCGCCGGGGTGCGCAACCCGGCCCTCGGCACCTGCTCTTGCCGCTCCGGCAGGAAAAACCGCAGGTCAGCGGCAACCTCGGGTGCCGGAAGCCGTCTCGGGATCCGGCTCGTGACCTTCCGGGCTCACGGACGGCTCTCCGCCCAGCCGCGCCGACCCGAAACGCCCACCGAGGGCCATGACCCACGCGGAATCCGCCACCGGAGTGCACAACCCGGCCCCCGGCACCCACTCCCACCGACCGCTCCCACAAAACCGCAGGTCAGCGCGAAACAGCGGCCCCGAAGGCGTCCCGCCATCCGGATCGAGACCCGCCAAACCCACCGAAATCCCTTCCACCCGCGCACCCACCCCGAAACACCCACCGAAACACCCCGACCCACTGGGGAAGGCTCCCCGGCGGACCCGACGAAAGCACCCTCCGGCTCCGCCGTTGCCAGCGCCTTTCCGGCGAGCAACGCCCGGGTCTCGCCGGGGAGTCCAAGGCTCCCGGCCGCCGGTGACCCCGGGACCGGGTCGATCTCCGCTGGTCCACGCCGACCGTTTAGCACTGAGCCATCCGCTGCCGAGCAAGACGCGACCGCCGGCCGCGAACACCCGACCCACTCGGAAAGGCTCCCCGGCGGACCCGACCGGGCGGCCCTCCCGCTCTGCCGTTGCCGAGTTGCCCGTAGTTGTTCCTTCCCCAGGCGACCACGGTCCCGTCGGCGAGCAGGGCCAGGCTGTGCGCGCCGCCTGCGGCGATGTCGGTGGCGTTGCTCAGGTTGACGACCTGGCCGGGTGCGTTGTGACTGAACACCGAGCCGTCGCCGAGCCGGCCCGACTCGTTGGCGCCCCAGGACTGCACGGTACGGTCGGTCAGCAGGGCCAACTCGTGGCCGTTGGTGGGGCCGCTGCCGCCGGCGGCGATCTTCACCACCTCGGCGCTGGTCAGGCCGAGCACGGTGGTGGCGGTGGTACGGAAGTCGACCCAGGTACCGTCCCCGAGCTGGCCGGCACGGTTGTTCCCCATGTCTTCAACCTTTTCTCTGCCATCGGCATCTCCCAGACGAGTCGATGAGGCGCCCACCGCGCCCTCCGCACGCGCATCCTTCACAGCACGAGACGCCAAGTCCGACATTTGCCGTCGATCTTCAGGCGGATGGGTGAACCCGCCCGCTGTCAGGCCGCCGCCCGAATCTCGGCCGTGGGAAGCCCTCTTCCGGGCTGGGCGGCGTCGGCAAGTTCGCCGGGGGGAGCCCTCGGCCCCGCTGCCCGCAATGGTGAAGACGAACCCGGAGCAGGCACGATCCGCGTAGAGCGGCCTAGCGGCCTCGGTCGGTTCACCGGCGACGCCGTCCTGATCCGGCGGCCGACCTGTGCCGGTCTGCGGGGTCACCGTCGGCGGCCCCGTGACCGGTGCAGTCACCGATCGGGCCTGCGGTCGTCAGGCGAGCACGCCACTCTCCCGGTCGGCTCCCGGGTCGTCCAGCCGCAACATCGCGCGCGGCTCGCCGAGTTGGGCGCCGGTGTCCAAGGTCTCTGCGGTTGGGCGAGTCAGCCGAATTCTCTTTCGAGGGCTCGCAGCTTCTGTTCCAGCGAGTCCAAGCGAGACATGACGATCTCTCCGATCGGTTGTATGGATATCAGTCGATACAACCTTGCGCGCTGGATCGAAGAACGTCAACATAGAGGAATGTCGAAACAAGAACTCGTGGTGCTCGGCCGGGACGCGGACGGATGTTGTCCCGCGCTGCTGACCGCCCCGCTGGACGAGGACCAGGCAACCGATCTCGCAAGGGTGTTCAAGGCGCTGGGCGACCCGGTGCGGCTGCGGCTGCTGTCGATGATCGCCTCCCGCGCCGGCGGGGAGATCTGCGTCTGCGACCTCACCCCCGCCTTCGACCTGTCCCAGCCCACGATCTCCCACCACCTCAAACTGCTCAAACAGGCCGGGCTGATCGCCTCCGAACGCCGTGGGACGTGGGTGTACTACCGCCTCCTGCCCGCCATGACCGATCGCCTCGCCGCGATCCTCACCCGCCCCGACGGCGAACCGCTGCCCGAACCGGCCCGCCCGTGAGCGCCGGCACCGCGCGGCCCGTCGCCGCAAGGCTGTCGTTCCTGGACCGCTTCCTCGCCGTGTGGATCCTGACCGCGATGGCCGTCGGCCTGGGTCTGGGCCGGCTCGTCCCGGGTCTGGGCGACGCGCTCGCGAAGGTGACGGTCACCGGGGTCTCGCTGCCGATCGCGCTCGGCCTGCTCGTGATGATGTACCCGGTGCTGGCCAAGGTCCGCTGGGACCGCCTGGACACCGTCACCCGCGACCGGCGCCTGCTCGTGCCGTCCCTGGTCCTGAACTGGGTCGTCGGGCCGGCGCTGATGTTCGCGCTCGCGTGGCTGATGCTCCCGGACCTGCCCGAGTACCGCACCGGCCTGATCATCGTCGGGCTCGCCCGCTGCATCGCCATGGTGATCATCTGGAACGACCTCGCCTGCGGCGACCGCGAGGCCGCCGCGGTCCTGGTCGCCGTGAACTCCCTCTTCCAGGTGATCGCGTTCGCCGCGCTCGGCTGGTTCTACCTCGACGTCCTGCCCGGATGGCTGGGCCTGGAGCGCACCGCGCTGGACGTGTCGGTGTGGGAGATCGCCCGCTCCGTCCTGATCTTCCTCGGCATCCCGCTCCTGGCCGGGTTCCTCACCCGCCGCCTCGGCGAGAAGGCCCGGGGCCGCATCTGGTACGAGACGAGGCTCATCCCCCGGATCGGCCCGTTCGCCCTGTACGGGCTGCTGTTCACCATCGTGGTGCTCTTCGCCCTCCAGGGCGACGCCGTCACCTCCAAGCCGCTCGACGTCGCCCGCATCGCGCTGCCCCTGCTCGCGTACTTCGCGCTGATGTGGGGCGGGTCCATGGCCGTCGGCCGCGCGATCGCACTTGATTACCCGAGGGCGACGACGTTGGCGTTCACCGCCGCGGGCAACAACTTCGAGCTGGCCATCGCGGTCGCCATCGCCACCTTCGGCGCCTCCTCCGGACAGGCCCTGGCCGGGGTGGTCGGGCCGCTGATCGAGGTGCCCGTCCTCATCGGCCTCGTCTACGTCGCCCTGGCCGCCCGCCGCTTCTTCCCCCAACCCACCCCGATGCCCACCCCGGCCGTCGCCCCGGAAGGCCCCGCCCGTGTCTGAAGCCCCGCAGCGCTCCGTGTTGTTCGTGTGCGTCCACAACGCCGGCCGCTCGCAGATGGCCGCCGCCTGGCTCACCCACCTCGCCCGAGACCGGATCGAGGTCCGCTCCGCCGGATCCGCACCCGCCGACACGGTGAACCCGGCCGCCGTGCAGGCGATGGCGGAGGTCGGCATCGACATGTCCGCCCAAACGCCCAAGGTGCTGACCATGGAAGCGGTACGGGCGTCGGACGTGGTGATCACCATGGGCTGTGGCGACACCTGCCCCGTCTTCCCCGGCAAGCGATACCTCGACTGGAAACTCGACGACCCGGCCGGACAGGGCGTCGACGCCGTGCGGCCCATCCGCGACGAGATCGAGCGACGCGTCCGCGGCCTGCTCGCCGAGCTCGGCATCGAGGCGGCATGACGGGCCCGCGCATCACCGGGATGCGGCCCGAGCACGCCGAACAGGTGCTGGAGATCTACCGGTTCGGCATCGACGAGGGCGACGCCACCTTCGAGACCACCGCCCCCGACTGGCAGGCGTTCGACGCGACCAGGCTGCACGAACACCGTTTCGTCGCGCTCGACAAGGACGATCGT
Source organism: Embleya sp. NPDC005971 (assembly GCF_040629175.1). NCBI lineage: Bacteria > Bacillati > Actinomycetota > Actinomycetes > Kitasatosporales > Streptomycetaceae > Embleya > Embleya sp. NPDC005971. The sequence goes on from NZ_JBEXUX010000125.1 coordinate 5,065, forward strand.
GTCCTGGGTTGGGTCGCCGCGGTGCCCGTATCCGACCGCTGCGTGTACTCCGGTGTGGTCGAGCACTCCGTCTACGTCCACCCCCGAGCACGAGGCCGGGGCGTGGGACTGGCCCTGCTACGCGTCCTGCTGGTCTCCACCGAGGAAGCCGGGATCTGGACGGTGCAATCCGGCATCTTCCCCGAGAACACCGCGAGCCTCGCCCTGCACGAGCGAGTCGGGTTCCGCGTCGTCGGCACCCGCGAACGCATCGGACTCCACCACGGCCGGTGGCGCGACGTCGTCCTCGTCGAACGCCGCAGCCCCACCGTCGACCAAGGCGTTTCCTAGGCGGTCGGCATGTTCGTGCGTAACCGTCCCACCCGACCGTGCGTTCACCGAACGTCGGCGGTCCGTCGAAGGCCCACGTGCCGAACCGAAACGACAGACCGTCGGCGTCCGGTGTCCGCGGCGCGGAGAACCGAGAACCGGCGTACCGCAAGTACCACGCACGAGGAGCCCTGCCGCACCACCGGCCGGTTCGGGGTCGGGCGCGATCGGCGGTTCTCGGGGGAACGGTGGTGATCGTCGGTGGCGTTCCGGCCGGTCAGGTGCGGTCGTGGAGGGTGATCCGGTAGCCGTCGGGGTCGGCGAAGGTGAAGGTCCGGCCGAAGGGGCCGTCGATCGGTGCGGAGACGATGGTGTGGCCGTCGGCGGCGAGGGCGTCGTGGATGGCCTGGACGTCGGTGGCGTGGAGCCAGATCGCGGCACCGATGCCGGGCTGGGCGACGGATGCGAGGTCGGTGCCCGGGACGATGTCGCGGAGTGCGAACGCGATCGGCTTCGTCTCGAAGACGACGGCGTGCGGAGGTCCGGCCGGCGAGCGGACGAGGCCGAGGTATCGCTCGTAGAACGCCTGCGAAGCGTCGAGGTCGCGCGCCTGGAGCGAGATGAAGTCGGGGCCGGTGACGGGCATGGTGATGCTCCTTCCTTCGTGTCAGATTCCTGACACGCATCAAGGTATGTCAGACTTCTGACATGAGTCAAAGCGGTGCCGGCGTCGACCTGGACAAATCACTGGGCTACCTGCTGAAGGAGGCTTCGAGCGCCCTGCGCGCGGCCATGGAGGAGGTGTTGCGCCCACTCGGGATGACCGTGACGCACTACTCCTGCCTCGAACTGCTGTCCCAACGGCCGGGCCTGTCGAACTCCGAGCTCGCGCGGGGCGCGTTCGTGACACGGCAGTCGATGAACGTGCTGCTCCAGGCCCTGGAACGGGAGGGTCAGGTGATCAGGCCCGCGGAGGCGCCCGTCGGGAAGGTTCTTCCCGCGCGGCTCACGCCTCGCGGCCGGCGGAGCCTGGAGAAGGCGACCGTGGCGGTCCGGTCCGTCGAGGTCAGAATGCTGGCCGGCATGACCGAGGCCGAGCAGGCGGGCGCGTTCCGAATCCTGCAGGGCATGGTGCATTCCCTGCGTGATGGCAACGACGGCGCGTAGCTCGTTTCGGCGGACGTCTCGCCGCTACATCCTCGAATGCGATGAGCCGCTATGAAGCAAGGCAAGGCCCCGGGCCGTCGACCCGGGGTCTGTCCGTGCACTACGTTCCCCGGTCCGAAGACCTGGCCACGGCCATGGGCCCGGCCCCCGGGGGTCCTACCGCCGGCCGCCGAAGCACCAGCTGTGGGCTTCGGTGCTTTCGTACAGGCCGGCGCGGGCGTATGGGCTGTTCGCCAGCACGGCCTCCGCAGCGGCGTGGTCCGGCAGTTCGGCCAGGATAGCCGTGCCCAGCCACGACGTGCCGTCGTCGGCGAGCAGTGGGCCGCAGACGATGAGGTTTTCGCGGCAGGGGCCGTCGACGAGGTAGGCGTGTTGGTCCTGGTGGAGGCGGTCGCGGTCCCGGGTCGTCCCGGGTTTGGCGTGGCCGAGGATCAGGAAGCGTGGGCCTTCGGGTTCGCTGCCCTTGAAGTCCCACATCTTTCGGCCGAGGGTGTTGCGCCAACGCCGGATCAGGATGTCTTCGTAGACGCCCGCCCGGTGGTTCGGCTCGTCGAAGGCGAATACTCGGGCGGCGTCGGCATCCGGCAGGTCGACGATGTGGATGCTGCCGGTCACGGTCAGCCCGTCGGCGGCGAAGGTCGGCCCCCGGGCGATCATGCCTTCGGCATAGCCGTCCATGAACGACCAGTGTGCTTCGAGCAGTTCGTCACGCAGCGGCCTGGTTCCCGCCCGGTCCCGGCAGTAGAACAAATACTCCATGCGGATGTCCCCCTATTCGGCGGCCATCCTAAAGCGCACCCCACAAGTCCCGCCGAAGTCCGTCGACCCGCCCCCGTCCGCCGCCCGACGTGCGGGCCGGTTGGATCCGTTGCCCGACCCGGCCGCAACGCGGCCCGCCGCCCCGGGCCGGGAGGCCGGGGGCGGCGGGCGGGTGGCCTGATGTTGTCGGTGCGAGGCCGGGATGGCGCCATGGTGGCGCCGTCGCAGGGTGGGAATCAGCCGGCGGCGCGGTGCAGGACGATGTCGTCGAGGCGGGTGCGGGCGTAGACGTTGATCTTGTTGTCGAACTCGTCGGGCTTGTCCTGCGTCGACAGGGAGTTGCGGACCGCACCTTTCGTGCTCTTGGCGTCCACCCAGGCGGCGGTGCCCTGGCTGATGCCGATCTCGATGCCGCCGGAGGCGTTCAGGAGCTTGGCGTGGCCGCGGGTGATCCGGCCGATTCGGATGGGGCAGTTGGCCGCCTGGGCGTTGACGCTGCCCTCGGCGCGATCGATGTCGAAGCTGCCGCTGCTGCTGCCGAGTTCGACGTCGGACAGGGCGGTGCCGATCCAGACGTTTCCGCTCGCCCCCTGGTACTTGACGGCGCCCGCGACCTCGCCGAGCCGCAGCCCGGCCGAGGCGCTTTCGATGTCGACGGTCCCGGCGATGTGCTCGATCGCGACGTCACCGGCCACGAGGTTGGCTCGCAGTGCGGCGATGTGGTCGAGTTGGATCTGCCCCGAGGAGATGTGCAACTCGCAGTCACCGAGCAGGCCGTCGGCGTGCACGTCCGTCCAGGCCGTCTTCAGGACCAGCCTGGATCCGGTCGGCAATTCGATCGAGATGGCGACCGAACCGTTCTTGCCGCCCTGCACGTTCGTCTGGATCGACAACTCGCCGCCGGCGAAGTCGACCTTGGTGTTGTCGGCCACCTTGACGTCCGACTTGTCCGTGCGGTCGATGGGCTCGACCAGCACCACCGTGTCCGGTCGGTCGCTTGCGACGACTCGCACGCGGGCGCCTGCGGTGATCAGGGTGGCGGTGATCGGTCCCGACGTGGCGAAGTTGGGCATGACGAATCTCCCCTTGTGGAAAGCGTTTCGGTGGGTGGATGCGGTGGTGCGGGTGATCGGCTACGGGCCGCGGCTCAGCCGACCCAGCCGGTGAAGTGTCCGTTCCTGCGCCCGTGTTGGGCGGGCCGGTCGTCGGCGAGTGCCGCGCCGACCACCCGGACCAGCCAGGCGTTGGTCGACAAGCCCTCGCGGCCGGCCGCCGCCTCGATGCGTTGCTTGAGCTGCTCCGGCGGCCGGAAGTTGATCCTCGATACCGCGCCGTCCTTGCCGTAGGGCGCGGGCACCGGGGCCTGCTGCCGAAGGATCGGCTCTTGCGGCATCTCCTCGTCGGCGACATCGGGGCGGGTGACCACGAAGACCGGGTCACGGCCGCGCAGCCTGATCTCGACCGAACCCGGTGCCATCTCCCTGGTGATCTCGTCCATGGCCGCGGTCAGCACATCGAACATGGTCAATCGCGTGGCGGACGCGACCGAGGGAGCGAGGCGCCGAGCCAGCGCCGCGACCTCGCCCGGTTCGGCCGCCGCAAGCAGCTCCTGGCTGAAGCTTTCGACATACGGCGTGAGGTCCATGTCGCAACTATGGCGCCGGAATGGCGCCATGTCAAGCCAGTGGCTCAAGATTGGCGCCATTCCTGTGTCATGGCCACAACGGAAACGGCCGCCCGCAGGGGGACGGCCGTTTCCGGTACGACGGTGTCGTCAGGGCAGGATCTCGACGTACCCGTCGATTCCGTGTACACGGATCCGCTGCCCATCGCGGATCAGTCGGGTGGCCCGGGCCACGCCGACGACGGCCGGCAGCCCGTACTCGCGGGCGATCACCGCGCCATGGGTCATCAGGCCGCCCACCTCGGTCACCAGGCCCGCGATGGCGACGAACAGTGGTGACCAACTCGGGTCGGTGAAGGTGGTGACCAGGATGTCGCCCGCTTCGAGGTCGGCCTCCGCCATGTCCAGGACGACGCGGGCCCGTCCCTCGACGACCCCGGCGGACACCGGGAGGCCGACCAGCGCGCCGGCCGGCGCGTCGTCGCGTCGGTAGGACCCGGCGACCGCCTCCCCCTCCGAGGTGAGCACCCGGGGTGGGGTGAGCGCGTGGTACGACCGGAACGCGTCCTTGCGCCGCCGGATGAGCCCGCCGTCCACCCGATGTGTGCGTACGGCGTCGTGGAGTTCGTGGAACGTGAGGTAGAACGCGTCCTCCCGCTCGGCCAGTACACCGGCCCGCACGAGGCGGTCGGCCTCGGCCAGCAGGGCCCGCTTGTAGACGAAGGAGCGGCTGACGATGTTGTACTTCGGGTACTCCCGGTACCCGATGAAGGTGCGGACCCGGTCGATCATGCGCTTGGTCTCGTCGGCCTTGTGCGCACCGTCCGGCAGGGCCCGCAGGCGGAACAGCACGTCCCGCTCCTTCTGCTGCGCCGCCTGCCGCCCCTGCTCGAAGCGCCGGGCGGCGGCGCCCGGTTCGAACAGCCGGACGTTGTCGAGGAGCGCGGGCACGAGCGTGTCGGGGCGCTCGCGCCAACGCGGCCTGGTGATGTCGATCTCGCCGACACAGCGCATGCCGTACCGGTCGAGGTAGGACTCGATGGCGTCGCGCGCCTCGGGCCCGCCGTCGAGCTTGGCCAACTCGTTCAGGAAGCCTTCGTCCTCGACGCCTTGGAGGAACGCCACCACGTCCGGATACGGGCGGATCACGTCCGCGACGTCGAGCAGCGCCAGGCCCATCTCCGACGTGACGTTGTCCGGAGCGGACAGCGTCAGCGTGTCGGCGGCGTTCTTCTCGCCCAGCCACTCCCGCAGCTTGTCGTTGAGCCACCAGGTGGCGTCCATCCCCGCCATGATCGCCCGCATGTTCAGCGGATCACCCAGGACCCGCCGGTGCTCCTCGAAGTCCTCCAGCAGGAAATCGAACAGCGCCGGCCCGGACTTCGTCCGGATGTCGCGCTCCAAGGCCGCCACGGACGCCCGGCTGCGCTCGATCAGCCCGGTGACGACGGCCGGATCGGTCTCGATCGGGGCGGACGCGGCGCGTTCCCGGAGCCCGGTCGGACCCGCGTCCGGGAGCGTGGCGACGAAATCCTCGCGGTCGAGGACGGTCTCCAGCGCGTCCCTGGTCAGCGGATCGGATTTCCCCGAAAGCTCCAGGAGGCCGGCCCGGCTCTCGGGCGAGGCCAGGTGCCGGGTGACGTCGACGAACAGCCTCCCGCCGGCCTCGTGCATCGGCACCATGGCCATGAGCTGCCACAGGGAGAGCCCCAGGGGCTTCATCGGGTCGGTCATCATCTGCTGATGACCGACGGAGGCGTAGACACGATTCTCCCGGTCGTCGGTCGCGGGGACGGGAATGGGGAACAACGTCGTGATCGGCCGGCTCTGTACGATCCGGAAGTCGTCGTCCACCAGGCACCATTCGATGTCCTGCGGGCTGCCGAAGTGTGCCTCGATCCGCCGCCCGAGCTGCGCGAGCCGGACGACCTGCGCATCCGTCAGCGCAGGCTGCTCCTGCTGCGGCGCGTCGATCGCCACTTCCCGCGTACCGCCGGCCGGCAGCGCGTGCAGGGCGCGTTGTTTGGCGGCGACCGTCCTGGCGACGATTTCGCCGTCCCGCACCTTGAAGACGTCCGGGTTCACCAGGCCGGAGACCAGGGCCTCGCCGAGGCCGAACCCGGCGTCCACGGTGGTGACCCTGCGGTTGCCCGTGACCGGGTCGGCCGTGAACAGGATGCCGGACGCATCCGGGGAGACCATCCGCTGCACGACCACGGCCATCCGGACCGCACGGTGGTCGATGTCGTTCCGCCGCCGGTAGATCACGGCCCGCTCGGTGAACAGCGAGGCCCAGCACCGGCTTACGTGTCGCAGGATCGCTGCCGGGCCCACGATGTTGAGGTACGTGTCCTGCTGGCCGGCGAAGGAGGCCGTCGGCAGGTCCTCCGCCGTCGCGCTGGATCGTACGGCGTAGCCGGTCGGTTCGCCGAGCCGGGCGAGCGCGTCGGTGATCGCCGCCGCGAGATCGTCCGGGATGGCGATGCCTTCGATGGTCCGGCGGATCTCGGCGCTGAGCGCGCGGATCGGCTCCCGGTCGTCCGGGTCCAGGCGCGACAGTTCACCGAGCCGATCCTCGATCGCGGGTGCCTCCGCGATGATCCGCCGGAAGGCGTCCGTCGATACGCAGAAGCCGGCCGGCACCCGGACGCCGTCGACCCGCGACAATTCGCCCAGGTGAGCGGCCTTGCCGCCGACGACCGCGACCTGCGTCCCGTCAACGTCTTGAAGATCCCACACGTACTGCAAGTCGTGCTCCCATTTCCGCAGGTTGTGGCCTCGGCGGACGAGTTTGCGCCACCACCCGGGTCTTGCCGCAAGCCCCCCGGTGCGCTATACGTTGAGGAGGGCAGGGAGAGGGATCTCCTTGCCTTCGTCTTTTCCCGGCCGCAGGGCTAGATCTCGGCGGATGACGGGTCGTCGGACTTCAGGGCGGCGAGGAACGGCTCCCAGGTGTGGCTCGGGAAGCGGAAGGTGCCCTGGCCGGGGTCCTTGGAGTCGCGTATGGAGATTGCATGGTCGGGGGCGTGGTTTCCCTCGATGCAGTCGTTGTCGATGCTGTGGCTCGACTTGAACCAATTGCCGGTGGTCATGGATCAGATCTCCTTGAGTACCTTGTGGATGATGTTCCGCGCTTCTCGGGGGCCCGGAGCCAGTGCTTGAAGTTCGCTGAAAGCGCGCTCGTAGTTTTCGATGACCGTTTCCTGTGCGATGACCCAGCTTGCGGCCAGGTTCTCCAGATAGACGATCGGTCGGGCAGCGGACGTCTTGGCGAACCGGAAGATGGTGAACGGGCCGTTCATGCCCGTGTGGAATCCCGCAGCGAACGGAATTACCTGCACCTGCACATTGTCGAGAGTCGACATGCTCGCGAGATGTCGGAGTTGTTCACGCGTCATGGCTGAATCCGCCGTGCGCCGCAGTACCCCCTCGTTGAGGATGACGAATAGCTCCAAGGGTGCATCCTCGCGGTGCAGCGCCACTTGTCGCGACAACCGCGTGGCAACTCGCAACTCGATCTCGTCGGCACTGAACCTACTCACCGCCGTCCTGTGGGTTTCCCGGGCGTAGGCTGCCGTTTGCAGGAGCCCTGGCACGTACTTCGACGCGTAGCAACGCAGTGCGACTGCCGCCCGTTCCAGTTCGACGAAGGTGTGCAGCGTCGGTTGGACGGCGGGGTGATCCCCGGACGACTGCCACCGATTCTGCTTCGTCTTGGTTACAACGGCGAAGTCGTGCAACAGCGACCGCGTCGCAGGATCCGCCCCGTACAGATCACACAACATCACCGCGTCGTCCGGTTCCACGACCGCGTTGTCCCCGTATTCCACCCGGGTCACCTTCGACGGGCTCCACCTGAGCCTTCTCGCCACCTGGCTGGACTTCAGGTCGGCTCGGTGTCGCAATCGGCGCAACTCCGCGCCCAGTTGCAGACGGCACAGGGCCGGTGTGGCCGACTCGATGTCCTCGATCATCTTTCGTTCCTCCGCACACGATTCCAGTGTTTCGGCGAACGTCCCACCCCGGCAAGAACGTTCTGCGCCACAGCGGGAATTACCGCGCGCGAAAGCATTTCGAAGCCTGTCGGCGCGGCGATTCCGTCGCCATGCTAGTTCCCCGAACTCACCCAATGACATGGAATCAACGCATTGGGTGATCATGGGATCGGGCGGCGAACGCCCACCGGATAACACTCCGAGGCCACCCGATGGCCTAGGGTGACGGACATGGGCTCCGAAGCGCGTGTCGTAGCGTCCCCCGCCGAGGCCGAGACCAAGGGCCGGTCCGCGACCTCGGCGCCCCGCGGGCTGGCCTACCTCGCGTTCGCCGGGGTCACCTGGGGAACGACCGGGGCCGCCGTGGAAGTCGTCTACCGCTCCAGTGACTTCGGGCCGATGGCCGTGTCGTTCTGGCGCTTCGTGAGCGGCATGGTGCTGTTGCTGGCGGCCGGGCTGCTGCGTCCTTCCCGTCCGGCTCCCCGCGCCACCCGACAACCGGCGCGCCACCGGGCACTCCTGTTCGTCGGCACGGGTGTCGGCCTCGCCGTCTTTCAGTCGGCCTACTTCGGCGCGGTGATGGAGACCGGTCTGGCCGTGGCCACGATCGTCGCGCTGGGCGCCGCGCCGGTGTTGACCGCCGCCGGTGGGCGGTTGTTCCTGGGCGAACGCATCGGGCGCAGCGGCCTGTTGGCGATCGCCGGTGCGTTGATCGGGCTCGGGGTGCTGGTGCTGGGCAACCGGCCGACCGACGTCCGGCCGCTGGGGGTGGGCTGGGCGCTGCTGTCCGCCGCCGGGTTCGCCGCGTCGAACCTGCTCGGCCGGTGGACGGGGCGGCACGGTGCGGGGGAGGAGCCCTCGACCCTGACGGTGTGGTCGTTCGGGATCGGTGCGGCGGTGATGTTGCCGTTCGCGCTGTACGAAGGGGTCTGGCCGGAAACCACGCAGCCGGGACGGGTGTTGGCGATGATGTTGTACGTCGCCGCCGTCACGACCGCGCTCGCCTATCCGCTGTACTTCGCCGGCACCGCCGCGGTACGGGCGGTCACCGCGTCGGTGGTGATGTTGATCGAACCGGTGAGCGCGGCGGTGCTGGCCGTCCTGGTGCTGGACGAGCGGCTCACCGCGGCGACGATCGTGGGCACCGTACTGATGCTCACCGCCGTCGGCGGCCTCGCCCTGGCCGAGTCCCGACCGGCCGCGACGCCATGACGCACGGTGGGGGTGCGGCGGCGGGACGAGCGTCGTGAGGAGCCACGTGAAGTACGCGAACCGCGTGGGGAATCGCGGGAACGTCGCGAGGATCTCGTTCGTGGAGCTA
>NZ_JBEXUX010000126.1:0-12753 GCF_040629175.1 Embleya sp. NPDC005971
ACGGGCCACGAAGTCAACGTTTTGCGGCTCCGCCGCTCTCCGCGCTGCGCGCGTCGATCACGGGGGCGGGCTGGGTCGGGGGCGCTGACGCGCCGAGGGGTGGGTGGGGCGGGTTGGGGTGGGTCGGGGGGCGGGTGGGGGTGGGGTTACCAAGGGATGATGCCTTCGTCCTCGACGAAGGAGCCGGTGGGGCCGTTGTTGGGGAGGGTGGCGAGGTGGATGGCTGTGGCTGCGCCCTGTTGGGGGGTGCGGGGGCCGTGGAAGGCGGTGAAGTCGGTGGCTACCAGGCCGGGGCAGGCGGCGTTGATCAGGATGTTCGTGTCGGCGAGGTGGCGGGCGTACTGGACGGTGACGGCGTTGAGGAAGGACTTCGACGGCGCGTAGGCGGCCATGATGGGGCCGATCTCGATGTTCGGGTCGGCCTGTCGGGTCAGGGAGGCGACGGCGCTGGAGACGTTGACGATGCGTGGCGACGCCGAGCGCCGCAGCAGCGGCAACATCGCGTTGGTCACCCGGATGACGCCGATGACGTTGGTCTCGACGACCGTGCGGACCAGGTCGAGGTCCAGCGTGGTGGGGTCCTGCACCCACCCCGGCCCCATGTCCCCGGAGATGCCGGCGTTGTTGACCAGGACGTCCAGGCGCCCGGCCTGCCGTTCGATCAGTGCTGCGGCCTCGGTGACGCTCCCGTCGTCGGTCACGTCCAGGGGCACCTCGAATGCGTCCACCCCGGCGGCGCGCAGCTTCTCGACGGCGGACGAACGCCGGGCCTCGTTGCGCGCTCCCACTCCCACCCGGTGTCCGAGGGCACCCAGCCCGGCCGCGATCTCGTATCCGATTCCCTTGTTCGCGCCGGTCACCAGCGCGATCTTCGTTTCGCTCATGGTGTCGATGCTCGCTCCCGGACGAATGGCGCAGCCAACACCGATCCGGTGCCCTGTCATACCCGGTGGGTATCACCGAGGGGTATGTTGTCGGCGTGGACACTTTGGAGACCCGCGAGCTGAGGTACTTCGCAGCCGTCGCGGAGGAACTGCACTTCGGCCGCGCCGCCGAGCGCCTCGGCATGGCCCAACCGCCGCTGTCCCGGGCGATCCAACAGCTCGAACGGCGCCTCGGCGTCTCCTTGTTGGAACGCAACCGCCGCGGCGTCTCGCTGACCGTCGCGGGAGAGGTGCTGCTGCAGGAGGGCCGTGCCGCCCTGGACGCGACCACCGCCGCCGCTCGCCGCACCCGTCGCGCCGGTGGCGCCGACCGTCGCGGCGGCCCGCACAACCGTCTGGTGCTGGCAGTGAAGGCCGCCGCGTTTCACGAACTGCTCCAGAAGCTCCTGGACACCTACGCAGCCGAACCCGACGCCGTCGAGATCGAGGTGCTGCCGAGCGGTACGTGCGAGCAGGAGGAAATGTTGCGCGACGGCCGCGCCGATGTGGCGCTCATGCACGCGCCGTTCAACTCCCTCGCCGGGTTCGACAGCGAGGAACTGCTGACCGAGGGGCAGGTGGCCATCCTGCCCGTCGGGCACCCCCTCACCGCGCACGAGACGCTGTCCATGGCCGACGTCGGCAACATCCCGGGCCTTCCGCTCGCCCGCTGGCCGCGCCACGGCAGCTACCCACCCGGCCCGGGCCCCGAGGTCCACGACCAGACGCAACTCGCCCAGCTCATCGCCCTCGGACGCACCGTGGCCGTCATCCCCGAATCCGCCCGCGCCTGGTTGTGGGCCGAACACACCGCCGTCCCGCTGACCGACGCACCCCCCGTCGTCACCCACATCGCCTGGCCCGCGCACAGCCGCTCCCGTGCCCTCGCCGGGCTGGTCCGCACGGCCACCCGGCTTTGACCGCCGTTTCGGGTCCTCAGCTCGTCAGGGCGCGAGTGTGCACCTTTTCCACGGCCTTGCGGGCCGAGAGCATGGAACCGTGCTGCCAACCGAGCATGTTGCTGAGCCAGTCGCCGGCGTAGAAGACTCGGCCGGTCGGCTCGGTGAGCGGGCGGAATCGGGGACTGTTGACCACGCCGTTGTCCTGGGTGTCGGCCGGTTGCCAACCGCCCTCGACGAACGGTTCGAGACCCCACATGATCGACAACGAACCCGCCAGCTCGGTACGGGCCTTCGCGCCGTGCACCCGAACGCTGCGCTGCACCGCCTCGGCCAGGCGTTGGGCGGGCGGGAGCGACTGGATCGTGGTCTCCGCGCGTTCGAAGTACGCCACCATCACGCCGCGTTGGCCGCGGTAGTCGGAGGAGGGGTACCACAGCGAACCGTCCGCGCCGTAGGAGGTGAGGCCGCCGTGGATCGCGAAGTCCTCCTCCCACCACCGACTGCGGTACTCCAGGCCGATCTTGCCGGGATACTCCGCCAGGAAGCCGCGCAGTAGTGCGGTCGCGTCGGCGGGCAGTCCGGCGATCCGGGCGGCCACCAGCGGCGGCGCGGTCACGATGCAGTACTCGGCGTCGAGCACGCCGTGCGCGGATCCGCGATACGACACCCGGGTCCCGTGCGGCCCGTCGGTGATCGAGGTGACCTCGATGCCGCAGCGAATCCGCTGCCGGCCGACCCGGTCGGCCAGGGCCTCGACGATCCGGTCCATGCCGCCGACCGGCTGGAACAGGGTCGACGCCATGTCGAAACCGGCGTCGAGATACCAGTGCCGGGAGAGCTGCTCGGTGAACACGCGATCCAGCGAACCCCGGGGCGGCAACGGCACACCAGGCGATCCGGCCGCGCCGGGCACGACCGCGAACCCGCGCCGGCGCGGATCACCCCGGTAGCCCAGATCGTCGCCGAGGTCGCCCATCGTCTTCAGGAATCCGAGCAGACGTTCCTTGTCGGCCGCCGTCAACTCGCGATCGAGCGCGCCCTGATCGGTCACCTTGGCCAACAACTCGGCGACCACGCCGTACGCGTCCGCCTGCGCGGTCTGAAACCTCGGCCGGTCGGAGCTCTTCGGGTCGAACACGAACGTGTTCGTGTTCGATATCGCGAACACCTCCAGAGGCACCCCCAGTTCACGGCAGTAGTCGGTGCTGACCGACCACTGCGGCAACATCCCCGGTCCGGCGTTGAAATACTGGCCGGGCGCGAAACACGCCTGCTGCGTCACGCCGTTCCGGTCGGTCAGCACGTCACCGCCGCGCACTGTGAGACTGCGCCCACCGATCCGCGGCCGGGCGTCCAGCACGGTCACATCGTGGCCGGCCTTGCCCAGTTCGTACGCGGCGGTCAGCCCGGCCACACCGGCGCCCACCACCACGACACTCGCCGGCCGGCGCCCGGTGAGCGTGAAGTCGGACGCGCGCGGCGCCCGGAACGGCGGCGTCGCGGCGCTCGCCGCCGACGGCGCGAGACCGAGCGCCCCCATCGCGGACAACGCCGCCCCGGCACCACCCACGGCACCCACGGTCCGGAGGAATCCGCGTCGGCTGGTCGGTCGATCGAACCCTTGGGAATCGTTCATGTCTGTCTCCCACTCGTCGGGGGCCTGGAATGAAGACGGGGCACGCAAGGCAGGCGGCGGCGATCGCACGATCCGTGGTCCGTGGTCCGTGATTCATAGATCGACCCGTCGATCTATTATTAGCGGACCGGTTGGGTTCCGCGTCAACTTTCCTGGGGGCAGGGCGGATGGGTACGGCATACTCCGGTTGCATTCGGCCCCGGCGGAGGAGGGCACCGGATCGGCCCGGGTTGCTCGATGCCCTCGATTACCATCGGTCAATGGCGAACGATGACGAGTGCGGTGCCGGCGATCGGCGGCAGGGCGGGCAACAGGGCGACGCACCCGGGGCGTTGCCGGCGGAGGAGGGCAATCCCTGGGTGCACGGCGCGCCCACGGTCGAGCGCATCGAGGTGGTCGCGTACGACGAGGCGTGGCCGGGCCGTTATGCGGTGCTCCGGGATCGCATCCGGGAGGTCCTGGTGGACGGGATCCTCGACATCACCCACGTCGGCTCCACCGCCGTGCCGGGCCTCGCGGCCAAGGACGTGATCGACATCGACCTCGTGGTCGCGGACCCGCGTCGGGAGGAGACGTACGTCCCGCAACTCGCCGCGCTCGGCTACGACCTCACCGTGCGCGAACCCTGGTGGCACGAACACCGCATGTTGCGGCTCGCCCAACCGCGCGTGAATCTGCACGTGTTCGGTCCCGGCGCACCCGAACCCGTCCGGCACCTGAGGTTTCGGGACTGGCTGCGCTCGCACCCCGACGACTGCGACCTGTACGCGACCGCGAAGTCCGCCGCCGCGCCCGGCGCCCGCCATGCGATGGAGTACAACGCGCGCAAGGAGGCGGTGGTGCAGCGGATCTACGCTCGGATGCACGCGGCGGAGGGATAGCCGGGACGGAGCCGTCATTCGGGTCGGCGACGCGGGCCGATTCGCGGGGGTGGTGGGAGGTCGGCGTGCCGGTTAGCTTCGGTTTACTTCGGTTCGGTTCGCTTTTGGATGCCACCGTGTGGTGGTGAACTTCCTTGGTGCACTCTTTGATGAACTCCCTTGGGACAGGGGCCTGTTAACGGTCCGTCAGGGAGTTTTGGTGGTGCCGACGGCGCGCAGGTGGATCAGTACGTCGTAGCTGGACACCAGGCGCGTGTTGTCGAGTTGCGAGTCCGTTGACGTAGCGGGCACCCACGCCTTCGCGTAGGAACTCCCCTGCCGTTCTGGGCCAGTTCGTCTGCACCGCCGACTCGGCGGTGATGTGCTGGTTGGGCGTGGGGAGGAACACGCCCTCACCCGTATTGCGTTGCCATACGGAATGTTGTCGGCCATCGCCTTGTCCCGGTGCAGCATGGTCGCAGGCAGCCGCGCACCACGTTGTCCCGCATCCGCCGACGGTCGGCCAACGGAAGTCGCTGGTACATGTCGACGGCCTCGCCCATCCCGGCCGTGGGTCGCGATTCCCGATCCCGGTCCCGGTACAGCCGCTGAATCTCCGGCAGCAGTACGGGAGAATGGCAGGCGACGTAGGCGGTGATGGTGTCGACCTGGGCCGGACCGGCGTATGCGACATCGTTGCGGACGATGCGGAGTTCGCGGTCGTCCTGGGTGCGGTTGTATTTGCGCATCCAGCGCGACATGTCCGCGTCCATGATCCGGCCGAGGTCTTCCGGCCCGCCCCGGACCCACTCCCCCAGACGCACACCCGTGCTCCACGCCGCCTCCAGAGCGAATGTGGTGAAGCCCTTGGTCCGCACGAGGTGGCGGAACAGGTGGTCCTTGACGGCGACGAACTCGGCGGAACCGTACGTGGCTTCGCCGACTCCGACGAGGTCGGCGGCGCCGATCATGCGATCGACGGCGCGCAGGTCGGCGTCGGGCGCGCCGGATTCGGTGGAATGCGGGCGGTCGGCACCGGCTCGGAGCGCTCGCGCCGGGTCCGGCTCGGGCGTCGCCGCACCGGCGGAGGCCGCCGGGCCGAGCGTGCCCGGACACAGCGCGACGGGAGGCAACAGGCCGAAAAGGGTTTGCCGGGACGGGTATTCGCCACGCGCGACGGTCGGATCCGGGCGAGCACGGGTTGCGCGCGGGGCGGTCGGCCATGTGCCCGGGCCCTACGAACCGGCGCGTTACGGTTCGTAGTTCGGGGGAACGAGGACTCCGATACCGGTTCGCGCGGGCACCGATTCCCGGTGATGCCGGTTCATGGCCGGAAACGATCCCCCCAGGGTCACGACGCATGACCGGACGACGCGTGGTACGGGCGATCCTGGTACGGGTGATCGCAGGTGCGCTCGACGGCCGCCGCCACACCGCCCGACCGCCCGGGGCCGACGCGGGCCCCGGTCCCCCGCCGGCCGGCGCCGACCGTGCCCAAGGCATAGGTCACCGCTCGGGTGAGTTCTGCGGTGCTTGCCGGGCGGAGCACCACCGCGTCCGGATCGGCGGCGTCGGCGGCGCGTTGGTCGGCGACGTCCAGGGCCAGGTGTTCGGCGAACTCCGCGACCGCCGCGCGTTGCTCACGGTCCGGGTCGGTGTTGCCGACGGGTTCCTCGAACAGCAGGCCGACCCACGACTCCGGGTCCCGCGTGACCAGGACCTCGCCCACGTGCACCCCGCACCCGGGCAGGTCGTCGATCCCGGGCACCCGCCCCCACATCGGCACACCCCACTCGTCGGTGGGCCCGCCACACGGGTGCGCCGACCGCGCGCCCAGCGGGCAGGGGCCGCCCTCGTCCGGATCCTCGATGTGGCTATCGGATGTCATCACAGCTCCCGCGCGGACCCGTCGCCGATACGTCGACCGGGCCGCGGACACGTTCGTCCTCGCACCCACAGCCCGGCACGCCCTCGACTCCAGCACGCCCACCCCGTCCGCGCCCCCGGAGCACGCCGAACGAGGGGCCACAATGCCACGAATGCCGCAATCGGTGGGCCGGGTCCTGTCGGCGATCGTCGGCGGTATCGGGGGCGATGTCGCGTGTGGCTCCCTGGGGCCCCGGGAGCCGGATCAGCGCGCTTGGGGCAGGACCGGGACGAGGTTGTCCCAGCGGGCGATCTCGCAGCCGTCGGTGCGCCTGAACTCGGCGTCGACCGAACGGCCCGCCCACGTGCCGGTGATGCGCGCGGTGGCCGGTCCGCCGTGGATCATCGTGCAGCGCGCACCGCCGGGCACCGGTGCGAAGGGGTCCGCGTCGCCGGCGGTCGGGGCCTCCAGTCGATCGCAGGCCCGCGCGGGTTCCGGGTGGCTGCCGCCGGCGGGGTGGCATTGCAGGGCGTACGTCCGCACGCCTTCGGGATTGTCGGCCACGGTCACGGTGAGGCGGTCCACCGTCCGGGCGACGGCGGAGGGGATCGGGCACTGGGCGACGACAACGACGGCGGCGACGGCAAGGAGGCGACGAAACAGCCTGGGGGAACTCATGCCGTCAGCGTAGTAATTGATTGGGCACGGTGCGTGACCATTCCGTGATGGGTCGGCCTCGGCCGCCCCCCACCGACGGCCTCTCGGCACCCACGACACCGCCCGCCCGACCGCCATCCGCCCGTCGGCCGCCGCCGCAGCCGGAATGCATCTCCACCCTCACCCCCACCAGGCAATTCGCCTCCGCTCGCCACTCCCCGTTCCAACCTCGTGACGGGTCGTCAAAAAGCGCGCACACGCTCTCTCGTGACGCATTGGAAACCTTTCCTCCATTCATGAGACACCTGCCCGCAAACCCTTGCGCGGGAACGTTCCCGCATCAATACTCACCGGCACCTGTCCTGACGCGCGCCACGCCGCATCCGCGTCGCTGTGCCTTCTCTGTCCCTCCGAAAGAGGTGGGTTACTTGCGCATGCCCAAAACCGCCGCCCTCGCCGCCGTCGTGGCCCTGACCGCCGTCGGGTGCTCGGGTGGTGGCAGCGACAACTCGTCGGCCTCGGACCCCGGGTACCGCATCACCAAGGACAGCCCCGCCGCCAAGGGACCGCTCGACAAGGTGAAGTGGTCGCTGTACGCCGAACCGCAGACGCTGGACTTCGCGTACGGCTTCGACTACCCGATCAACACCGTGCTCGCGAACGTGTGCGACCAACTCCTGCGCATCAACCCGGATCTGACCATCTCCCCCGGGCTGGCCGCCAAGTTCACCAACCCGGATCCGCTGACCTGGATCTACTCGCTGCGCGAGAACGTCAAGTTCCACGACGGCACCGTGATGACCGCCAAGGACGTCGTGGCGAGCCTCCAGCGCCAGATGGATCCCGAAGTCGGCTCCGTGTACAGCACCGCCTTCAAGGACGTCGCGTCCATCACCGACACCGGCCCGCTCGAAGTCACCATCAAGCTCACCCGCCCCAACGTGCTGCTCAACGAGCAACTGGGCGCGTCGGCGGGCACCATCGAGAGCGCCGCCTTCCTGGCCAAGGCCGGCAAGGACTACGGCAACCCCCAGGGCGGCGTCAACTGCACCGGTCCCTTCGCCGTCAAGGAGTGGAAGCCCGGTACATCCATCACGCTCAAGCGCAACGACGCCTACTGGGACAGCGCGCTGATGCCCAAGACCGGCGAGGTCGAGTTCGTCTTCATCCAGGACCCGGCCGCGCGCGCCAACGCGTTGCTCACCGGCGAGGTCGACGGCGGCTACCTGCTGCCCACCAACTCGTACGACAAGCTCAAGGCCGGCGACGGCAAGCTGTACTTCGGTGACATCACCGGCAGTTACTCGGCCGCCGTCACCAACCTCAAGGGTGCCCTCGGCGACACGCGGGTACGACGCGCGCTGTCCATGGCGATCGACCGCGAGGGCATCATCAAGGCGGGCCTGAACGGCTACGGCACCGTCGCCAAGGCGCCCGTTCCCGCCTCCGGTTGGGCCACCATCCCCGCCGAGCAGGCCAAGGCCCAGTACGACGCGCTGCCCCCCGTCACCCGGGACGTGGCCGGGGCCAAGAAGCTCATCGCCGAAGCCGGCGCGGGTGGCAAGAAGGTCGTCGTCGCGACCAGCAACCTGGCCCCGGAAATCACCGTCGCGACCAACGCCATCCAGGCCGCCGGCAAGGAGATCGGCCTCGACGTCGAACTCCGCACCATCGCCCCGGACGCGTACACCGCGCTGTTCACCGACCCGTCCAGCCGCGCGGGCATCGATCTCCTGGTCACCAGCGGCTACGACGTCACGCCGGATCCGTTGGAGTTCTACCAGACCCTGCAGACCGGCGAGTTCGCCAACTACGGGGGCTGGTCCGACCCCGAGTACGACACGATCGCGCAGCAGGCACTGGGCACCAGCGACCCGGCGGCCCGTGCCCAACTGACGGCCAAGCTGCAGGAGATCGCGCTGCGCGAGCTGCCCGCCATCTCGCTGTGGGACTCGCCGCTGTCGCTCTACCAGGGCAAGCGCGTCACCGGCGCCACCCCGAACATCACCCAGCTTTCCTTCCCCTGGGCCGCGACCCTGGGTGCCGCGAACTGATGAACCGTCCCCTGCTCCGATTCCTCCTCGGCCGCCTCGTCGGCCTGGTACTCGTGCTGTTCGCGACCTCGTTCGTGGTCTTCAGCGCCGTGCACCTGGCGCCGGGCGACCCGGTGTCCTTCCTGATGCGCGGGCGTCCGGTCACCCCGGCGGCCCGAGCCGCGCTGACCGCCCAGTATCACCTGGACGAACCCTTCGCCAAGCAGTACTTCCTGTGGCTCGGCGACGTGCTCGGCGGCGACTTCGGTCGCTCCGTGCAATTCCGGCAGGACGTGGCCGAGTTGATCTCGCAGAAGTTGCCGACCACGCTGTTCCTGATCGTCTACGCGATGGTGCTGGTCACCGTCGTCGGACTGATCCTGGGCATCGCCTCGGCCCTTCGGCCCGGCCTGGTCGACAAGCTCGTGCTGGCCTGGACGGGCACCTCGATCGCCATCCCGTCCTACATCGCGGCGACCGTGCTCACCTCGGTCTTCGCCGTCAAACTGGGCTGGTTCCCGCTCTACGGCGCGGGCGAGGGATTCGGCGACCGAGCGTGGCATCTGACCCTGCCGGCCATCGCGCTGGCGCTGACCTTCGCGGGCCTGCTGGCCCGGGTCACCCGCTCCGCGATGCTCGACGAACTCTCCCGCGAACACGTCGAGGTGGCCCGTTCGCGAGGCGTGCCGGAGAGTCTGGTGATCCGCAAGCACGTCCTGCGCAACGCGCTCGGCCCGATCGTCACGGTGGTCGGCACCATGGTCGCGAGCATGCTCGTGGCGACCTCGATCGTGGAAACCGCGTTCAGCGTCAAGGGAGTCGGTTCCCTGCTGATCAACTCGGTGACCGTCAAGGACTTCCCCGTGGTGCAGGCCCTGACCCTGCTGGTGGTCGCCGCGTTCCTGATCGCGAACCTGATCGTCGACCTGCTCCAACCGCTGATCGACCCGCGCGTCGCGCTGGGAGGTGACCCGAAGTGAGTGCCTCCGCACCCGCGTCCGCACCGGACGCCACCGCACCGACACCGTCCACCCGGCGCGGCGCACCGGCCCGGATTCGCAAACTCGCGGCCCAGGGACCGCTGTTCACCGCGGCCGTGCTGGTCCTCGCGCTGCTCGTGCTGCTCGCGGTGTTCGCACCGCTGCTCGCGCCCTACGATCCCGACGCCATCGATCTGAAGAACTCGCTGGCCGGCACCGGCCCCGATCACTGGTTGGGCACCGACCAGTCGGGCCGCGACATCTTCAGCCGACTGTTGTACGGAGCCCGTACCGGGCTGCTGGGGCCGCTCGCGGTGGTCGGCGTGTCCACCGTGCTCGGCATCGCGATGGGCGTGGTGGCCGCGTGGCGCGGCGGTTGGGTCGACTCGCTGCTCTCGCGCTCGATGGACCTGCTGTTCGCGTTCCCGGCGATGTTGCTGGCGATCCTGTGCGTGGCGGTGTTCGGCGCGGGACTGACCGCACCGGTCATCGCGATGATGGTCGCCTACACCCCCTACGTCGGCCGCCTGGTGCGCTCGATCGCGCGCCAGGAACAGACCAGGCCCTACATCGAGTCCTATCGGGTCCAGGGCTGGTCCGGCTGGGCGATCTGCACGCGGCATCTGATCCCCAACATCACCCCGACCGTGCTGGCCCAGTCGGCGATCAACTTCGGCTACGCGCTGATGGAACTCGCGGGCCTGTCCTTCCTCGGCTTCGGTGTCCAGGCGCCCACCGCCGACTGGGGCGTCATGGTCAGCGAGGGGCAGAACCCGCTCCTCAAGGACGTGCTGCTGCCCGCCCTCGCGCCCGCGACGGCCATCGTCATCGCGGTCGTCGCATTCGGAATCGTCGGCGAAGGTCTCGCCGACCGTGTCTCCAAGCGGGATAGGTGAGCGCCGTGTTCGACAAGACGACGGCCGACGACCCGGCCACGCGGCCCGCGACGACCGAGCCCGATGCCGACACCGCCGTCGCCGCCGACGACGCGCGGGGTGTACCACTGCTCGACATCGCCGGCCTGACTCTGCGACTGCCGGACCACGCCGCCGCGCGCCCGATCCTGAACGGAGTCGACCTGCGGGTCGAACGCGGCGAAACCGTGGGCCTGGTCGGCGAGTCCGGCTCGGGCAAGTCGGTGGCCTGCCGCACCGTGCTCGGCCTGTTGCCCAAGGGGGCGAGCACCGAGGGTACCGTCCGTGTCGAGGGCACCGACGTGCTCGCCCTGCGCGCGGCCGGGCTGCGCGAGGTGCGCCGGCACAAGGTCGCGATGGTGTTCCAGGACCCGCGTGCGTCGGTGAACCCGATGCGCCGAGTCGGTGACTTCCTCACCGAGGGGCTGCGGGTACGCGGCATGCCCAGGAAGCAAGCGTTCGCCCGGGCCGAGGAGTTGCTGACCGAGGTCGGCATCCGCGACCCGCACGGCGCGCTGCGCCGCTTCCCGCACCAGTTCTCCGGCGGCATGCTCCAGCGTGTGGTGATCGCCGCCGCCCTGGCCGGCGACCCCGCGTTGCTGCTCGCCGACGAGCCGACCACCGCGCTCGACGTCACCACCCAGGCGGAGGTCGTCGGCATCCTGCGACGCCTGCAACAGCGGCACGGCACCGGCATGTTGTTCGTGACCCACGACCTGGAGCTCGCGGCGGCGATCTGCGACCGCATCTACGTCATGTACGCGGGGCGCATCGTCGAATCCCAGCCGGTCGCCGAGCTGTTCGCCCGACCCAGGCATCCGTACACGGCCGCGCTGCTGGCCTCGACACCGCGCCTGGAGCCGGACGCGGCGCCGCCGCGCCCGATCCCGGGACGGCCGGTGTCCCTCGCGGAGGCACCCACCGGCTGCGCCTTCGCGGCCCGTTGCGCGTTCGCGATCGAGCGCTGCCGAACCGAGACTCCCGAGCTGGTGCACGACGGCCCGGCGGCCGTCGCGTGCCTGCGCGCGGACGAAGGGATCCTCCAGTGAGCACGTCCACCGACCCGGCCCCGGCCCTGCTCGAAGTCCGCGGCCTGTGCCGCACGTTCGGCGACCACAAGGCGGTGGACGACGTCGGCTTCACGCTGCCGCCCGGCGGCTCGCTGGGCATCGTCGGCGAATCCGGCTCGGGCAAGACCACCACCGCCCGGATGCTCGTCGGTCTGGAGACCCCGGACGCCGGCAGCATCACGGTGGAGGGCCGCGAACGGGCCCACCGGCCACGCACCCGTGCGGAACGCCTGGCCCGGGCCCGGGAGATCCAGATGGTCTTCCAGGACCCCTACCTCTCCCTCGACCCGCGGATCACCGTCCAGGACAGCATCGACGAGGTCCTGCGCCTGCACGCGCCCGAGGCCGATCGGCCCGGGCGGGCCACCCGGCTGGCCGAACTGCTCGACCAGGTGGGCCTGGGCGCGCGCGAGGCCGGCGCCCTGCCCCGCCGGCTCTCCGGCGGTCAGCGCCAACGCGTGGCCATCGCCCGTGCGTTGGCGGCCACCCCTCGGGTGCTGATCCTGGACGAGGCGGTCGCCGCGCTCGACGTGTCCATCCAGGCGCAGATCCTGGACCTGCTGGCCCGTATCCGTCGGGAGCAGGGCATCGGCTACCTCTTCGTCAGCCACGATCTGGCGGTCGTCCGGCACATCACCGACGACGTCGTCGTGCTGCGCCACGGCCGGATCGTCGAGTCGGGTCGCACCGCGGACGTCCTGTCCGCGCCGCAACACCCCTACACCCGCCTGCTGATCGACTCGGTGCCGGGCGTGGGCTGGGACCCGGAACGCATCGCCGAAAGCCGACGCGCACTCGCCGAACAAGAGGCGTGAGCGGGCTCGGAGGTTTCGGGCTCGGGTGTCCAGGGCTCGGGTGCTCACACCGCCACGTCGGTGCGGTGTGCGCCGGCCGGGCGTGGCGCGGGCAGG